>DATKBB010000116.1:0-99139 GCA_035514295.1 Candidatus Limnocylindria bacterium
CGCTCTTCAAGCTGCGCCAGGGGCTGGGTCTCTTCGCCAACCTGCGGCCAGTGGTGGGCGAGCCGGGGCTCGCCGACGCTTCGCCGTTGCGCCCCGATCGCCTGCGCGGCGTCGACCTGCTGATCGTGCGCGAGCTGACCGGCGGGCTCTACTTCGGTAAGCGCTCCGAGCGCCTGGCACCCGACGGCGGTCGGCAGGCGATCGACACGCTGCCCTACACCGAAGCCGAGATCAGGCGCATCGCGCGGCTGGCCTTCGAGCTGGCCAGCGGCCGGCGCGGCCGCTTGACCAGCGTGGACAAGGCCAACGTGCTGGCCACCAGCCGCCTGTGGCGCACCGTGGTCACCGAGGTGCGGCGCGACTTCCCGCAGGTCATCCTCGAGCACCGGCTGGTCGATTCCTTCGCCATGCACCTGATCACGCATCCGTCGGCCTTCGACGTCGTGGTGACCGAGAACCTGTTCGGCGACATCCTGTCCGACGAAGCGGCCGTGCTCAGCGGCTCGCTGGGCATGCTGCCTTCGGCCTCGCTGGGCGAGCGCCGCACGCGGCGCGGCATGTTCGGCCTGTACGAGCCAGTGCACGGCTCTGCGCCGGAGATAGCCGGCCAGGACGTGGCCGACCCGATCGGCGCCGTCCGGTCGGCGGCGATGATGCTGCGCTGGTCTCTCGGGCGGGGCGACGCCGCCAACGCCGTGGAAGCCGCCGTCAAGTCGACCCTTGCCGCGGGCCTGCGCACCGCCGACCTCGTCGGTGAATCCGGCCTCGAGCCGGTAGGCACACGCGCCTTTACGCAGGCGGTCGTCGAGCGCCTTGCCCAGCCCGCGGGCCAGCAGGCGACCGGAGCACGACCATGAGCGAGCCGGTCCTGCTCTACGACACGACGCTGCGCGACGGCACCCAGCGCGAGGGCCTGACCCTCTCGCTGGAGGACAAGCTCAAGATCACGCGCCGCCTCGACGAGGCCGGTTTCCCGTACATCGAGGGCGGCTGGCCGGGCTCAAACCCGAAGGACGAGGAGTTCTTCGCGGCCGCCAAGTCGCTGACCCTGCGCAACGCCCGCCTGGCCGCCTTTGGCTCGACCCGCCACCGCGCCAATCGGCCGGAGGACGACCCCAACCTGCGCGCGCTGGTCGAGGCGGAGACGCCGGTCACGACCATCTTCGGCAAGAGCTGGCTGCTCCACGCGACCGAGGTGCTGGGCGCCACGGCCGAGGAGAACCTGGCCATGATCGGCGACTCGGTGGCCCACCTACGCGCTGCCGGGCGCGAGGTGGTCTACGACGCCGAGCACTTCTTCGACGGCTACAAGGACGACGCGGACTATGCGCTGGCGACGCTGCGCGCCGCGCTCGCAGCGGGCGCCACGACGCTCGTCCTGTGCGATACAAACGGTGGTTGCCTCACCGACGAGGTGCGCGACATCACGCGTGCAGTCATCGGTGGCCTGGCCGGGGAAGCGTCTCCCCCCCGGTTCGGCATCCACGTCCACGACGACGCCGGCCTGGCGGTGGCCAACTCCCTGGCTGCCGTGCAGGCCGGCGTACGTCACGTCCAGGGCACCGTCAACGGCTACGGCGAGCGTTGCGGCAACGCCAACATCGTGACCATCTGGGCGGACCTGTGCCTCAAGACGGCCTACACGACGGTCCCCGGGCCGGCTGGCCTGAGCAACCTTGGTGCGCTGTCGGCCTTCGTGGCCGAGGTGGCCAACATTCCGCCCGACTCACACCAGCCCTACGTCGGTGCCTCGGCGTTCGCGCACAAGGGTGGCGTGCACGGTGCAGCCACGCTGCGCGTTCGCCACGCCTACCAGCACATCGACCCGGCCCTGGTGGGCAACGAAACGCGCCTGGTGGTCAGCGAGCTGGGCGGCCGTGCCAATGCTCACTGGCTGGCCGAGAGGCTGGGCCAGTCGCTCGAAGGCGTGCTCGACCCGCGCGATCTTTCGCGCCTGGTCAAGCAACTGGAGGCCGATGGCGCGAGCTACGAGGGCGCCGAGGCGTCGTTCGAGCTGCTCATCCACCGCCGCCAGCCGGACTACGCGCCGCCCTTCCGCGTGCTCGCGTCGACGGTCCACGTTGCCTGGAACGACGGCTCGCCCGACCCGGCCGCGCGCGTCCTGGGCCCGCACGGCGACGTCCAGCGCATGAACGCCGAGGCGACCGTCAAGCTGGCCGTCGGACCGGAAGTCCTGCACACGGCCGCCGAAGGCAACGGTCCCGTCAACGCGCTGGACTTCGCGCTGCGCAAGGCGCTGGGCGCCTTCTATCCGCTGCTGGACGACGTGCACCTGGTCGACTACAAGGTGCGCATCGTGGATGGCGAGGCGGCCACCGGAGCGCGGACGCGGGTGCTGATCGAGACGCGCGACGCGTCGGGCCGCTCGTGGACCACCGTCGGTTCGGCGACGAACATCATCGCCGCCTCGGCCGCGGCTCTGATCGACTCGCTCGAATACGCCATCTGGAAGTCCGGTGCGGAACCGCGCCGGCGCGACATACGCAACGTACCCTCGGCCGCCGCCGCGGCCGATCGACCGAACGCGACAGCCGTGCGCACAGGAGGACAGTTATGACAACCGAAAGCCTGCTCGACCGGCAGGACGACGCCGGTCCGGACGAACACCTGCGCCTGGTGCGCTGGTCGTGCCAGATGGGCTCGAACGTACAGAGCCGGGGCGCCGTCGTCATCGAGAGCGGCGAGCACCGCTGGCAGGCCTCGGCCAAGGGCACGGGTCCGGTGGATGCGCTCTTCCGAGCGGTCGACTCTGCGCTGCACGACGTGCTGACCGGGCATCCCCGGCTGCGCACCTACGACGTCCATGCCCTGGGCGAGGGCTTCGAGGCGGAGGGGCGCGTGACGGTGACCATCGCACCGCCCAGCGAAGCGCCGGGGGAGCGGGCCAGCGGCACCTACGAGGGCGTGGCCAAGGGCACCAACATAATCGCCGCCTCCGTCGAGGCCTACATCCAGGCCATCGAGAAGATGCTCGGCGAGGCGCACTGGCAGGGTGCCACGGACGCGGCGGGCAACTTCCGCGCTGCCGGCCTTGAGACGGAAGATAAGGAACGCCCCGACTATGACCCCGGCGAGCGCCCCGACCACAGCCGGTGGTGGACGTGAGCGCTCCCACCGAATCCAAGCGCGTGGTGGTGAAGGCGCAGGCGACCGCCCCGGCCAGGGCGTCGTCCGCCCCGCCGACGGCCTCCTCGGCCGAAGGGTCGGACGGCAAGCGCCTGGCCATCGGCGAGTGGGCCTACTTCGAGGGCCGGCTGGTGCCCTTCGCGCAGGCCACGGTCAGCATCGCCACGCACGCCTTCAACTACGGCACGGCCATCTTCGAGGGCATCCGCGCCTACCGCCAGGCGGACGGCGGACTGGCCCTGCTGTTCGGGCTGGAGCACTACCGCCGGCTGCTGCGCAACGGCCGCCTGCTGCGCGCCTCGGTGCCCGAGACGGCCGAGCAGCTGGTCGAGATAACGTCCGAGATGCTGCGCCGCAACGGCGTGGTGGCCGACCTCTACATCCGGCCTTTGCTCTACAAGTCGGCACCCTCGATCCGCCTCCAGTTGACGGGCCTCGACGACCGCGTCTCGATCTTCAGCTTCCCGCTGGGCGACTACGTGCCGACCGAGGGCCTGCGCGTACAGATGTCGGCCTGGCAGCGGGTAAACGACAACGCCGTGCCGGCGCGCGGGAAGATCACCGGCTCGTACGTCAACGCCTGCCTGGCCGTCGAGGACGCCAAGGCCGGCGGCTATACGGAGGCGCTCCTGCTGAACGCGGACGGCCACGTGGCAGAGGCCTCCTCGGCCAACCTGTTCGTGGTCCAGGGCGGCGTACTGGCGACCCCGCCGCTGTCAGACGACGTGCTGCCCGGCATCACCAGGGAGTGCGTCATCGGGCTGGCGCGCGACCTGGGCTACACGGTCGAGGAGCGCTCGGTGGACCGCACGGAGCTGTACACCTCGGACGAGGTCTTCCTGACCGGTACCGGCGTGCAGATCGCGGCGATCGCCTCGATCGACGACCGACCGGTGGGGGAACCCGGCGCCGGCTCTCCCGTGACGGCGGCGCTGCAGAAAGCCTACTTTGCCGCCGTCCGAGGCCTTGATCCTCGATACGCCCACTGGCTGACGCCGGTCGAAGGGGTGTGAGCCGACCCACCCTGGCCTTCGCCGGCGAGCCCGGCTCCTTCGGCGAGGACGCGGCCCTGGCCCACCTGGCGGGCGCCGACACTCAGCCCGTACCTACCTTCCGCGACGTCTTCGAGGCACTCGAGCGCGGGCAGGCTGACGGCGGCGTAGTGCCCATTGAGAACGTCACGCACGGCACGGTGCGCGAGGTCTACGACCTGCTGCTCGAGTTCGAGCCGGCGATCGTGGGCGAGGTCGAAGTGCCCGTGGAACTGTGCCTCGCCGCACTGCCGGGGCAGAGGCTGGACGACATCGAACGCGTCTACTCGCACGTCCAGGCGCTGGCCCAGGCCGAGCCGTTCCTGCGCTCGCTCGGTTGCCAGCTGCTGGCCTCCACCACCACGGCCGGGGCAGGTGCCGAGATCGCTCGCCGGGGCGAGCGAGGATCGGCGGCTGTCTTGTCTCCCCGAGCCGCCGTCGTGCACGGGCTGGAGGTGCTGGCCGAGGGCATCCAGTCGGACGCGCGCAATAGGACTCGCTTCCTCGTCCTCGCCGGCGAGGCGTCGCCCGCATGGTTGCCGCCCGCCCCATCGAACGCCGCGGTGCGCACGACGCTGGCCTTCGGCGTTGCCAACGAGCCCGGCACCCTGCTGCGCGTGCTGTCCGTCTTCGCCGGGAACGGCATCAACATGAGCAAGCTCGAATCGCGCCCCAGCCGCGCGCGCGACTGGGAGTACGTCTTCTGGGCCGATCTCGACACGGACCTGTGCGCCGAGGGATCCGCCGTCATCCTCCAGCAGCTCGGCCAGGTGACCGTCTCGCTGCGCACACTCGGCTGTTACCCCGTCAAGGGAGGGTGAGCCAGCCCTCCGAGATGGGCACGACGCGGCCGCTGACGCGGGCGAGGGTGGGCCGGCCATCCGCGTCGAAGTCGACCTGCGCGGCCAGGCGCGACACGCGGCCGATCTCCACGCCCTGCTCGATGACGATGCGGTAAGCCGAGCCCTTCGTCCGCGCCGCCAGGCCCAGGAAGACACAGATCGGGCCCGCCGCCGAGCCGGTCGCCGGGTCCTCGAGGATGCCCAGGCGCGGATCGGTCAGCACGCGCACGTGCACATCGGCGTCGGGCACGCTACCGCTGTTGCCCGGCGCCACCAGCGCGATGGTGTCCGAGCCGTAGCCCTCGGCGAAGAGGGCCACGTCGACCGCCCGTCCGGGCTCGATATCGGTCAGAAGGGCCAGACTTGAGACGGGCACGATAAGGAAGGGCAGGCCGCACGAGATGACTGCCGGCATGGTCCGCCGGCCGGCGCGCGACTCCGTATCGGCCAGCGGCCAGCGCAGGTCCTGCGGTCGGACCTCAAGCGCCTCCGACAGCTCCTCCAGCTCGTCGCCCAGCACTCTGTGGATGAGCTCGATCCGGCCCTGGGTCATGGTGATCTCGCCCAGCCGCGGTGCCGCGCCCTCGCTGCCCGCCTCCAGCGCGAGCGAGATGGGCAGCACGCCAATGGGCAGCTCCTGGCGAATGCCGGTGGCCGGCGGGTGCAGGTCGAAGCGGCCCTCGTCGGCCAGCACCCAGGCCGTGCCGATGGATGGGTGGCCGGCGAAGGGAAGCTCCATGCCGGGGGTGAAGATGCGCAGGCGGTAGTCGGCGCCCTGCGCGCGCCCGTCGTCCGTGGCCGGCAGGACGAAGGCGGACTCGGACAGGTTCATCTCGCGGGCGATCGCCTGCATCTCCTGGTCCGACAAGCCCTGCGCGTCGAGGAAGACAGCCAGAGGGTTCCCCTGCAGCGGCGTGTCAGTGAAGACGTCGACCTGGCGGTAGCGAAAGCGGCGGCTCACGGCGCGCACAGTGTACGAGGGGTGTGGATCTTTGACCGCCGCTGTCCAACTGAGGGCACGCCGGCAAGCCACATGGCGCCCGACGGGTGCCTGACGCTCCGGCCGACATTTCCATCAACCAACACACCGCGCTCTCGGGCGGGTTTGTGCTGAGTTGACGCGGCCTCAACTGGCTCCAGCGGCCGGATCCACGCTTCGAGTGAGTTCGGCGCGCGGCGTCGGCGGTTCGGGACAGCCCGCGGCTGGTGGCCCTGCCTGCCTCCAGATCACCTGTCTGTTTCGTGATCGTGGAAACCGGTGGGGCAAGTCCGGCCCCGCATGCCTCGATGTCGCAAACTACGCGCCATGTCAGATGACTTCCGTAAAGCGATGGTCGATGGATACGAGCTCGACCAGCCCAGCCTCGTGCTTGGTGGTCCGCTGCTCGACGGCCGGGTCCACGCCGGAGTCCGCGTGCAGGTCGCGCTGGCCATGCTCAACCGCCACGGCCTGATTGCCGGCGCCACCGGCACGGGCAAGACCAAGACGCTCCAGCTGATGGCCGGCCAGGCCTCACGGCAGGGCATACCCTGTTTCGTGGCGGACATCAAGGGCGACCTGACCGGGATGGCCGTGCCGGGCGACGCGAGCAACACCAAGATCCAGGAGCGCATGGCCTCGCTCGGGCTGCCCTACGAGCCTATAGGCCACCCCGTCGAGTTCCTCTCGCTGACCGGCCAGCGCGGCGCTCAGATCCGGGCCACGGTCAGCTCGTTCGGGCCGCTGCTGCTGGGCCGCGTGCTCGATCTCAACGCCACCCAGACGAGCATCCTGTCGCTCGTCTTCAAGTACTGCGACGACAACGAGCTGCCGCTGCTCGACCTGAAGGATCTGGCCACCACGCTCAAGTTCCTGTCGTCCGACGAGGGCAAGCCCATCCTGGCCGACTACGGCGGCATGTCCAGCGCGTCGGTGGGCGTGCTGCTGCGCTCGATGGTGGTCCTCGAGCAGGAGGGCGCAGACGTCTTCTTCGGCGAGCCAGAATTCGACGTGTCCGACCTGCTGCGCACGACCGAAGACGGCCAGGGCATGGTCAGTCTGCTCGAGCTGGCCGACGTGATGGACAAGCCCCGCCTCTTATCGACCTTCATGTTGTGGATCCTGGCCGAGCTCTACGAGCAGCTGCCCGAGGCCGGCGACCTGCCCAAGCCCAAGCTGTGCTTCTTCTTCGACGAGGCGCACCTGCTCTTCAAGGACGCCTCCAAGGCGCTGATGGAGCAGATCGAGCGGACGGCTCGGCTCATTCGCTCGAAGGGCGTCGGCGTCTATTTCGTCACGCATGCGCCAACCGACGTGCCCTCGCCGGTGCTGGCCCAGCTGGGAAACCGGGTGCAGCATGCGCTGCGTGCCTTCACGCCGGAGGACGCGGACGCGCTGCGCAAGACGGTGCGCACCTTCCCCAAGACGAAGTTCTACGACGTGGAGACCATGCTCACGTCGCTGGGTACCGGCGAGGCGGCCGTGACCGTGCTCACGCCGCGTGGCGTGCCCACGCCGCTGGCCGCAACCAGGCTGGTCGCGCCGGACTCCTCGATGGACCCGCTGGACGACATCCAGTTCCACGGCCGGGTGGCCATGAGCCCGCTGCAGGCCAAGTACGGCGAAGCGGTGGACCGCGACAGTGCCCACGAGCGCATCACGGCCCGCTTGCACGCCGCCCGTGCTTCGGCCGCCGAGCAGGCCGCCCAGGAGGCCGCCCGCAAGCAGATGCCACCCACCACCGACCGCGGCCTGAACACGATGACGCCTGCCCAGCAGCGGCGCGAGATCCAGCGCCAGGCGAGCGAGATGGCCGCCGCCCAGCGCGCTGCCGAGCGCGAGCGCAAGCGCCAGGTCGCCGAACGTGCCAAGGCCGAGCGAGCCCGCCAGCGCAGCATCGACAACATGGTCCGTCAGGGCGGCCGGGTGGCCAGCTCGCGCTTTGGCCAGGACCTCCTCCGGGGTGTCTTCGACGTGATCGTGGGAGGTGGCCGGCGCCGCTGACGCCCGCTGGAGGGCTACTCGATGACCAGGTCGGGCGGAAGGTCCGGGGCAGGCGGGTAGTCGGGGGCCATCTCTTCCAATGTTTCGGCCAGGATGCGCGCCACGACCAGGTTGCGGAACCACTTCCGATTGGCCGGCACGACGTGCCACGGCGCCTCCGCCGTGGAGGTCTCGCTGACCGCTTCCTCGAAGGCGGCCACGTAGTCGTCCCAGTGCTTGCGCTCGTCCAGGTCGCCCATAGAGAACTTCCAGTGCCTGGTCGGGTCGTCGTAACGCGCCTGAAGGCGCTCGCGCTGCTCGTCCGGGCTGATATGGAGCATGAACTTGACGATCGTCGTGCCGGTCTCGTGGAGCAGGCGCTCGAAGCTGCGGATCTGCTCGTAACGCGCGCGCCAGACGTCCTCGGGAACCAACGAGTGCACTCGCACGACCAGCACGTCTTCGTAGTGCGATCGGTTGAAGATGCCGATCAGCCCCTTGCCGGGCACGCGGCGGTGAATGCGCCACAGGAAGTCGTGTGAAAGCTCCTCCGGCGTGGGCACCTTGAAGCTCGACACGACGCAGCCCTGCGGGTTGAAGGCGCCGGCAACCTTGCGGATCGTGCCGTCCTTGCCGCTCGTGTCGATGCCCTGGAGCACGACCAGCAGCGCCTGCCTGTCCTCCGCCCACAACCGGTCCTGTAAGTCGCTCAGGCGGTCGAGCTCCGTGGCCGTCGCCTCTTCACCGTCGTCCTTCTCCCACCCGTGGCTGTCGTCCGGGTCCCGGGCGTCCAGCTCGACGGGCTGCCCGGGGGCCACGCGCAGCCGGTCACGGAACTTGGCGAGTTTCTCCATGCCCCAACGTTAACCGCTGCGCCTTGGGCACGACGGGTCTTCCGGGTCGCGGGCGTAGAATCGGCCGGCCATGACCATGACCGCGACGAAGCCCCACCCGATCTTCCTCGCCGGCCGCTGGGTCGAGTCGCCCGACCGGCTCGAGATCGCCAATCCGGCCCGGCCCGACCAGCCCGCGGGCGCGACCTACAACGCCACCCCCGAGCAATACGAAGAGGCCTCTCAGGCAGCGGTGGAGGCCTTCGAGGTCACGCGCCACCTCCCCGCGTACGAGCGCGGCCGGATGCTGCGCGAGATCAGCGCAGGCATCCGCGAGCGGCGCGAGGAGCTGGGCCGGCTGCTCTGCCTCGAATCGGGCAAGCCCATCAGGGATGCCCTGACCGAAGTGGACCGCGCGGTGCTGACCTTCCGCCTGGGCGCGGAGGAGGCCGAGCGGATGACCGGCGAGCTGATCCCGCTCGACCTGATGGCGAGCTCGAAAGGACGCATCGGCATCACGCGCCGCTTCCCGATCGGGCCCATCGCCGCCATCAGTCCCTTCAACTTCCCGCTCAACCTGGCCGCGCACAAGGTCGCCCCGGCGCTGGCCTCGGGCAACACGATCGTGCTGAAGCCGCCGTCGAAGGACCCGCTCACGATGCTGACCGTGGCCGAGATCATCGAGAAGGCGGGCGTGCCGGAGGGCGCGGTGAGCATCCTGCCCATGAGCCGCACGCTGGGCGACCGCCTGGTGGCCGACGAGCGCTACCGCCTGCTGACCTTCACCGGCAGCCCGAGCGTCGGCTGGCGCATGAAGGAGCGCGCCGGCAAGAAGAAGGTCGTGCTGGAGCTGGGCGGCAACGCCGGCGTCATCGTCGACGGTTCGGCCGACATCGAATGGGCCGTCAAGCGCACGCTGGTCGGCGCCTTCACGTACGCCGGCCAGGTCTGCATCAGCGTCCAGCGCATGTACATCCACTCGTCCCTGTACGACGAGTTCATTGAGCGTCTCGTGGAGGGGGCGCGGGGCCTCAAGATCGGCGATCCGATCGACCCCGAGACGCAACTCGGGCCGATGGTCGACGAGCAGGCCGCCCAGCGCACGGAGCGCTGGGTGCGCGAGGCCGAGGAGCTGGGCGGCAAGGTGCTGCTCGGCGGCCGGGCGGAAGGAGCGCTCTTCCCGCCCACCGTGCTGGTCGACACGCCGCCTACCGCGCAGGTCTGCTCGAACGAGGCCTTCGCGCCCCTGGTGGTGGCCTTCCCCTTCGACGACTTCGGCGAGGCAATCCGAGGCGTCAACGACAGCTTCTACGGGCTCCAGACGGGCGTCTTCACGAACGACCTGGCCCACAGCTGGCAGGCCTTCAACGAGCTGGAGGTGGGCGGCGTGATCGTCAACGACATACCGACCTACCGCATCGATCACATGCCCTACGGCGGGGTGAAGGACTCCGGCCTGGGTCGCGAGGGCCTGCGCTGGGCCATCGAGGACATGACCGAGATCCGCCTGATGGTCGTGGCGCAGCCGGAGGCGGCGCAACCCAAGCCTGGTCAGTGACGCCGCTGCCAGCAAGGCTCACGAGCTGGTGATCGGAGGCAACACAATCCGCAACGTTTGCAGTACTTCGGTAAGAGTCCACCAGTACTGAAGTACCAGTTCGAATTTGTTGAGCGTATCATTGCGCGGCCTTCACGCGACATCCCAGAGAGCGTGAAGCGATAGAGGTAATCGTCACGTGCTCCGAGGGACCCGACGGGGAGGCGGCGGGGAGGCGGCCTGCCGGGGGGTCTGCGGGCCACGCTCAGAGCGTGGTCAGGCCCAGGCCGAGCTGGCGATCTTCCTTTTCGTCATCCTCGTCATGGCCCTGACAGTGTTCGACGTGGGCCGTGCCTTCCACACGCAGCTGATCGTGACCCAGCTGGCCAGGGACGGAGCCCGAGTCGCCGTCGATTGCACGAAGACTGCCGAGGATGTGCGCGCCTCGGTGCTGACCGCTGCCGGAGGGCTGAGTCCGACTGTTACCGTCAGCCCTGATCCTCGTTCGTGCCCTGCCGATCCCACGCGGGTCACCGTCAGTGTCTTGTACCAGTGGCTCACGCCGCTGGGCAACATCCTCGGCTCGGGCGGCTCGGTCACGCTATCCAGCACGATGACCTCGCAGTAGCCGTCATGCTCGGTCGCAGCCTGCCATTCCGTCCACGCCGATCGGGCGGCCAGAGCCTGACCGAGTTCGCGCTGGCCGTGCCCGTCTTCCTGCTGGTCCTCCTGACGATCGTGGAGGCGGCTGCCTTTGCCTACACGTACACGAATCTTCAACGCGCCGTACAGGAGGGGGGGCGCGTCGCCGCGCTGCCCGGCACGTCCGAGATGACTCAGGTGCGGGATCGTGTCGTGGAGCGAGCGCGGCCTGTCGACGTGGATCCAGCGGACGTGGCCATCACCGTCAACGGCATAGAGTGCCTGATCGAGACCTGTTTCACCGCCCGGGTGAGCGGCGACCGCGTGCTCGTCACGCTCAGCTTCTCGTACCAGCCAGTCGGCTCGGCGGTCTTCGGTGCCGGCGCGACCTTCAACCTCCCCGATCTCAGCGCGGAGTTCATGGTCGAATGAACAAGTTGGACGACAAGAGACGCGGCAGTCGGGGCCAGATGCTGGTCCTCTTTGCCGTCGCCGTGCCCGGCCTGATGGTGGTCATGGCGCTCGGCGTCGATGCGGCCAACCTTTTCTCGCGGCACCAGAACATGCAAGGCGCGGCGGACCTCTCGGCGCTCGCGGGTGCGCGCCACATGCCCGCCGATCCGGCTACCGCGGAGTCGGCCGCCCTCGCCGTGGCCGGCGAGAACGGCTACTCCAGCGGAGTGGCGGTCATCGCGCCGTATGTGGACCAGAACGGTGACTCGCAACCCGACATGGTCGAGGTCAGGATCGCTGCCGCAGTGCCGACCTTCTTCATGCCCATCCTGGGCGTGTCAACGGTCGACGTGGGAGTGCGCGCCGTGGCGGGTAGCAGCTGGACCGCGACCGGCGGCACTTTCCCTGCCGTCTTTGCCGGCTGCGGGTACACGTCCGATCCATGCTCCGCTCCGAAGGACAAGGCAATCGACTGGAGCGGTAGCGACGGCAACATAATCGGGGGGATCCATTCCAACTGCGGCATCCTGGTCGGCGGCCAGAACAACAGCGTTGAAGGGGATACCACCTACTCGACTGCCTCTGAATGCGGGTTTGACGGTGGTGGCAACACCTACGACCCCGCGGCAAGCCCCAGCGCGCCGGTGCCGTTTCCGGTGGATTACACGGCAGCCAGCTTTGCCTGTGACGTCACGGTCAACGGCAAACTGGAACTCAAGAACTACTACGAGAGTGGCACGAAGAACATCAGAGATGGCGTGTACTGCGCCACTGGCTCCTCAGCCGAGATCCTGCTTGATGAGCAGGGCGTGAGTGGGAACGTGACGCTCGTGGCGGACCGCGGCACGGAAGACTGCTCCTCGGGCACCTCCGGCGGCAAGATCACCATCTCGGGCAGCGACTTCAGCCTCACGGCGTACGACCCCTCCAAGGTGCTCATGTACTCCAACGGGGTCGAAACGCCGACGATCGTGATCTCCGGTAGCAACGGCACGTGGAACGGGCTGATAATCGCCCGCTGCGGCCAGGCGGAAATCTCGGGCCAGAGCGTGGGCACGTCCGGTGGCGGCAGCATCCTGGCCAACACGGTCAAGATCGGCGGCAGTGACGTGGTGATCGACTCGAACGGCCTGTCTGCGCTCGGGCCGCCTACGCTTGAGTGGCTGAAGCTGTTCGAGTGATCGGGGGTCCTTAGCCGGCCGTTCAGCAGCCTTCAGCCGCCCGCGCTGCGTCGGCGCAGGCCCTGTACGATGGCTCCCGTCTCGGCCGCACTGACGCCCAGCCGGGCCAGCGTGTAGCGCGCCATCTCGAGGGCTGCCTCCGTCTCGGCCGTCACGATCTCCTGGACTCCCTTCTCGC
This sequence comes from Candidatus Limnocylindria bacterium, assembly GCA_035514295.1. GTDB lineage: Bacteria > Chloroflexota > Limnocylindria > Limnocylindrales > CSP1-4 > JALYGJ01. The sequence goes on from DATKBB010000116.1 coordinate 12,807, forward strand.
GCAGGAAGGCGCGGTCGGCCGCCGATCGCGCGCGGGCGACGATGGCCAGGCGCGGGTTGACGCGCCGCGCATGGTCGACCAGCTGGCGCAGGGCAAGTGAGTCTGAGACCGCTACGACGAGCACCTGCGCGTCGTCGATGCCGGCGCGGTCGAGGATGCGCGGGTTCTCAGCCGATCCCTGCATCACAGTCATCCCCCGGTCGCGCAGGCGGCGCGCCACACGAGGGTCCTCCTCGATCACGACGTAGGGGAAGCCGCGGCCCTCCAGCGCGGCGCCGATCAGCCGGCCCACGCGCCCAAAGCCGCAGATGATGATGTACCGCCCGCGGCGCCGGCCCGTGCTGATCACCGGCGGTTCGGCCATGGCCTCCTCGCCCGAGCGGCGCTGCAGCCACCTCAGGGCGCGTGGCGTCGCGCCATGCAGCCACGGTGCGGCCACGATGCTGATCGCCGCCGCCGACATCATCAGCCCGAACATGTCGGCGCCCACGACGCCCAGGTCGACTCCCAGGCGGGCCAGCAGGAAGGAGAACTCGGCCGATTGGGCCAGCCCCACGCCGACCAGCACCGCCGTCCGCCTGGGCAACCGGAAGGCGGCCGCGATGAGCCCGCTGATCAGCCCCTTGATGGGCACGATGAGCGCCACACCCACGAGCACGAGCGGCAGCGAGGCGATGATGTACATCGGGTCGACGAGCATGCCCACCGACACGAAGAAGAGGCCCGCGAAGACGTCGCGCAAGGGCGCCAGCTCACCCAGCGCCTGGAAGCTGACGTCCGACTCGCCCACCAGGATGCCGGCCACGAAGGCGCCCAGGGCCAGCGACAGGCCGAAGAGCTCGGCGGCCCAGGCGGTCCCCAAGGCCAGCGCCACCACGCTCAGCACGAACACCTCGCGACTGCGCAGCAGCGCCACGTGCTCGAAGAACCAGGGCAGGATCTTCAGGCCGACGGGCAGCAGGATTGCCAGGAAGAGCGCGGCCCGGCCGCCGGCCAGCAGCAGGTCAGTGCCCAGGTCGCCGCCCGCCGACAGCGCGCTCAGCACGACCACCAGCACGATCGTCGAGAGGTCCTGCACGGACGACCAGGCGAAGGCGATCCGGCCGTGGTCGGCGTCCTGCTCGCCGTGGTCGCCCAGCACCTTGGCGATGACGGTGCTCGACGAGTTGGAGATGACCGCGCCCAGGAAGAGCGCCTCCAGCGGCCGGAAGCCCAGCGCCAGGCCGACGCCGGCGCCGATGGCGATCAATGCGATCACCTGCACTGAGCCGCCCACCAGTGCCACCCGGCCCACCCGCAGCAGGTCGCGCAGGGAGAGCTGCAGTCCGATGGCGAAGAGCAGGAAGATGACGCCGATGTCGGCCAGCGCAGCGACGGTGCCCGGCTCGCCCACGGGCCCTGGTGTATAAGGCCCAATGAGCACGCCCACGACGATGTAGCCCAGGATCGCCGACTGGCCCAGGCGCACGGCGATCGCGCCGCCGATGGCGGCCGCGATGAGGGCCAGCGCGAGATTGACCAGCAGACCGGTGTCGGGCATGGCACCTCCGTCTGGTCGGCTTCCTTGCGGGATCCAGATCGTAGCGGGGACGAGCCGCGGGCTAGACTGCCAGTATGACGGTGCACGAGCGGCGCACCCGCATCGCAGCAGATCTGCTCGTTGAGTGCCTCGAGGCCGAGAGTTGCGAGTACGTCTTCTCCGTGCCGGGCGAAGAGACGATGGACGTGCTCGAAGCGCTATCGCGCACTGAAACGGTGCGTCACATAACCACCCGCCACGAGCAGGGCGCGGCCTTCATGGCCGACGTCTACGGCCGCCTGACCGGCCGCTGCGCGGTGGCCATGGGCACGCTGGGGCCGGGCGCCACGAACCTCGTGACGGGCATCGCCGACGCTTTCCTGGACCGTGCCCCGATGGTCGCCCTGACCGGCCAGGTGGGCTCGGACAAGCTGCACAAGGAGGCTCACCAGTTCGTCGACATCGTGCAGATGTTCCAGCCGGTGACCAAGTGGAACGGACGTGTGGAGCGCATCGACGCGATCCCCGAGATGGTGCGCAAGGCCTTCCGCGTGGCGCAGCTGGAGAAGCCCGGCCCGACGCACATCGAGCTGCCCGAGAACCGCGCCCAGATGCCGCCCGAGTCAGGCGACCGAACTCAGCCGCTGGAGCCCCGCCCCACCTACTTCCCCGAGCCCACGCAGGAGGCCATCGAGGCCGCAGCCCGGCTGGTCGAGTCGGCCGATCGTCCGCTCATCCTGGCCGGCAACGGCGTGTTGCGCCGCCTCGCCTCCGAGCAGTTGCGCGCATTCGCCCAGGCATTGCACGTGCCGGTGGCCGTGACGTTCATGGGCAAAGGCGCCATCGACGACCGCGACCACCTCTCGCTGATGGCCGTTGGGCTGCAGGCGCGCGATCACGTGCTGACCGGTTTCGAGAGCGCGGACCTGATCATCAGCGTGGGCTACGACCCGGTCGAGTACGCCCCTTCATCCTGGAACCCGGACGCCTCGAAGCGCATCCTGGCCATCGACACGCAGCCATCCGAGGTTGACAGCAGCTACCAGCCGCTGGTCGAGCTGGTGGGCGACATCGAGGGCAGCCTGGCCCGCCTGCTGGCGGCGGTGGAGCGGCGCGAGGATGGCCACGGCCTGGAGGGCCACCTCGAGCTACGCGAGAAGCTGCTCAACGATTTGAACTCGAGTGCCGAAGACGAGGGCTGGCCGATCAAGCCGCAGAAGGCGATCTACGACCTGCGCCGGGCACTCGGACCGAAGGACATTGTGATCAGCGACGTGGGCGCGCACAAGGTCTGGACGGCGCGGCTCTACCAGGCCTACGAGCCCAACACGGTCATCATCAGCAACGGCTTCGCGGCGATGGGCATCAGCCTGCCCGGCGCGATAGCGGCCAAGCTGGTGTACCCGGAGCGAAAGGTCGTGGCCCTCTGCGGCGACGGCGCGTTTCTGATGAACTCGCAGGAGCTCGAGACGGCCAAACGTATCGGCACGAACATCGTCGTGGTCGTCTGGCGCGACGACGGCTACGGGCTGATCGACTGGAAGCAGCGCAACGAGTTCGGCCGGCCCTACGCCGTCGAGTTCGGCAATCCCGACCTGGTGGCCTACGCGGAGAGCTTCGGCATTGCCGGCTTCCGCGCCCAGTCGTCGGCCGATCTCTATCCAACGCTGATGCGCGCGCTGGAGGTGGACGGCCCGGCGCTGGTCGACGTGCCGATCGACTACCGCGAGAACCTGCGCCTGACCGAGCAACTGGGCGCGCTGGCCGGGACGATGTGAGCCGGAGGGCGCGCCGCGCATGTGTGCCGCACATGTGCCCCGGACCCCACTCGTTTGCACGATCAAGAGAAGGATGCGGTCAGCCTGCGGTTCCGGACGGCAGATCGTCGTGGCGCGCGCCCTCACCCAGTGCCCAGTCCTGCGTGCCCTTCGTCGTCTTGTGCGTGGCGAGTGGAAGTGGCAGCTCTCCTACTGCCTCCAACACCCCGGAAGCTCGCTTTCGAGTTGCTGATCGTGCAAAACGGCCCGCGCGAGGGTCCCAGCCAGCCCGGTCGTCGTAGAGTGAGGCCAGATGACCACGGCACGAGTGATGAAGGTCGGGGTGCAGCTACCCGAGGTCGAGCGCGTCGTCCGCTGGCCGGAGCTGCGGCTGATGGCCCAGCTCGCCGAGCAGGTCGGCTTCGACTCACTCTGGTTGGGTGACCACCTGCTCTACCGCTACCCGGACGGCACCAGCCGGGGCCCGTGGGAGGCCTGGTCGACGCTGGCCGCCCTGGCCGCAGTGACTTCACGGGTCGAGCTCGGGCCACTGGTCGCCAGCACGAGCTTCCACAACCCGGCCATGCTGGCCAAGAAGGCTGCCACGATCGACGAGATCAGCGGCGGCCGGTTGATCCTGGGCCTGGGTGCGGGCTGGAACGAGACCGAGTACAAGGCCTTCGGCTTCCCCTACGACAGGCGCGTGGAGCGCTTCGCGGAAGCCTTCACGATCATCCGGACGCTATTGGCCGAGCGCAGGATCGACTTCGCCGGCCGCTACTACGAGGCCCGCGACTGCGAGCTGATCCCGGCCGGCCCGCGTGCCGGCGGGCCACCGCTGATGATCGGCTCGACCGGGCCACGGATGCTGCGCCTGGCGCTGCCGTACGTGAGCTACTGGAACGCCTGGTACTCGTCCTTCGGCAACGACGTGTCACGGCTGCCGGCATTGCTCCGGGCGGTGGACGAGGCCTGCCGCGAGGTGGGCCGCGCGCCGGCTGACGTCGAGCGCACGGTCGCGCTCTTGGTGGCACTGCCCGATGCGGTCGGTCGTCCGACCGTCTACGACGACGGCTCGGCGGTGCCCCCGCTGCGCGGCACGCCCGACGAGCTGGCGGATCAGCTACGCGCTTTCGCGCGGGCCGGCATCTCACATGTCCAGCTGGTCCTCGACCCGATCACCGCCCAGTCGATCGAGCGCTTGGCACCAGTCCTGGAGCTGCTCGACCAGGACTGAACCGCTCCAGGTTGGTCGCCGCCGTTTTGCTGGATGAGCGAACAGAGTTGCCGCCTTGCCGCTGCTCACAGGCCTCCTGGAGGCCACACCGCGCTCCGGCCGGGCGCCAGCACGCTCACGAGCGCGGCGCCGCCGGGTGGTCACCCGTTACAACGCCCTCGTCGGGCTCCCTCTGTTCGCCGATCGCGCAAAGCTTCGTGCTTGGAGCGTAGACAGGCGGCGACCTCAGCGTAATCACGGTGACGGGGCTCGGCATGCAGCGCATCGTCGAGACCGATGAACCGTCGCTGGCGGCCAGCAGCACAGGGATCGAGAACGATCAGAGTCGCGCTGGTGCCGGTAGCCGGCGGAGTGCCTGCCCACCAGCCGGCGAAGACCGTCGGGAGGTCCGGGCACAGCGCCCGAAAGGTCGCCTGCCTCAGCCGCAAGCTACGTAGCACCTCGCTGGTCCACAACGCGACCATGACGTGGGTCACGCTGGCCCAGCCGCGACCGAGCCTCAGGCGGGCCGCAAGCTCGTCCGCCAGGTAGCTGCGTTTCGTGTTCCAGGCACCGGCGGTGGCCTGCAGGTCGGGGAAACGCGTGCGATTCTCCAGGTGCAGGAGTGCGCGAATATCAAGGTCCCAGGCGACCAGGTCCGCTCGGCCGGCGAACTGGTAGTGCTGGTACGGCTCGTCCATGCCCACTGCAAACCCCCAGCTACTCAGTCGAGCGGCCTCCAGCTCGCCCATCGCGGCATGGACGGCGTCCGCATCGCGCCTAGGGGCGGCTGCCCTCCGGCTACGGTCTTCGAGAGCCACCTCTAGCGTCAGCCCCAGCGCCGCCGCGACTCTCAGGTACGTCTCGAGCGTGGCGCACCGGCCGACCTCCACGCCATGCACGGCGGACACCGAAACCTGTGCCCGAACGGCTACGTCGCGTAGCGTCCACCGGCGTTCCAGCCGCCGATCGCGCACCTGCCCGCCTAGCGTGATGGTCAGCCGGGCGAGCGCGCTGGTCGTGCCCGTGGATGGTCGAGCACGGGGCCGGGACGGTGACATTGCAGGATCAGTGAACAGGAGGACGCTCATCGCCGACTCACCGCGGGCTCATCGGCCAGTTCGCCCTGTGCCGGCACACGTCGCCCGCTCGACCCGCCTTCGCGCGCGTCGTCCGCGTTGTACAACCACCCGCTCAGCCGCATCCCGTGCGTTGACGGTGCAACGGCCCAGATTGAGGGTGTCCATGCCGCGGCTCGCGGCGGCGCAGCGGCGCCGTCCCGACTCCGGCCCACGCGCCTCCGGCTCAGGGCCCTACGCGCCCGTAGACTTCGCCTCGTGCCCGTCACTTCCCTTGCCCAGGCGCTGCCCTATGTCAACTGGATCCTGCTCGTAACGCTGGCCGTGGGCAGCTTCTCCTACGTCACCCTGGCCCGCCAGGCCGGCGGTGTGACCAACGGCTACGCCGGCTTCATGGCCTTCGCCGCCTCCGTGCTCGCCGCGCTGGCCCTGTGGGCCGACAGCGGGCTGCCGCTGCCGAGCAGCCTGGTGATCGTCGGCGCCTCTATGGAGATTGACCTGGCCCGGCGGGTAAGCCTGGCAGCGTTCGCGCTGCTGGCCTTCGCGCAGGTGTTTGCCATCCGGCGGAACAGTGGTGAGGGACTGGTCGCGGGCCTGGCTCTTGCTGCCGGCGCGCTGACCTTGATAGCGGCGGCCGTGGGCTGGGCGCCCAGCCTGGCCGACAGCGTGCCGCTCCTGATCCAGCTGGCCGTCCTGTCGGCCGCCTCCGGCGGAGCGCTGGCGACGCTGGTGCTGGCCCACTGGTACCTCGTCACGCCGCGCCTGTCCGAGCGCCCGCTCGTCGTGCTGACGCGTCTGCTGACGCTGACCGTCTGTCTCCAGCTGGCGCTGTTCGTGGTCTGGGCGACGCTCGGCGGCGGTCCCGGCCAGGGCGCCTTCGACGCCTTCACCGGTGGCCAGCTTTTCCTCGTGATCCTGCGTTTCGTGGTCAGCCTGCTATTCGCGCTGGTGTTGTGCTGGATGGCCCTGCGCACGGCTCAGACGCGCTCGATGGAGTCGGCCACGGGGCTCCTCTACATCGACCTGGCGGCGATCCTGGCCGGCACCATCGGCGCTGCGGCGCTGTACGTCTCGAGCGGTCTGCTGGTCTGAGGCAAAGCTCACAAAACCCTTTACAACCGCCCTGCCCAGCGACTAGTCTCGGCCGACCACCGGGAACCCAGAACCCGGCGGTGTGGGAGGGGCGCTCAGTCGCCGGGATCGTGCCGTCGTTCCGGCTCGGCAGCTGACCGCTTCTGGCGTTGGGAGGGCGCCTGGATGACCGGATCGGGCCTGCGCAGGGCGGCTTCTTCGCTGCCTCTATCGGCGCTGTTCGCCCTGTTGCTGTGCCTGCTCGTGGCCGCACCCGCCGCCGCGACCGGCGCGCCGGCCGCCTCGAACCAGGCAGACCGGAACGGGGCAGACCGGGGTGAGGCACCCCCGCGGGCCGCCAAGGTGGTCATCATCGTCGGCCCCACCGGCTCGCTGACGGCCAGCTTCCTGCGCGAGGCTGAGGCGGCCGCCGCCATCGCGCGCAGGCACTCGACGGACGTAACCACGATCTACACGCCGCATGCCACCTGGGCGGCCGTCAAGCCGGCCCTGCAGGGCGCCGACATCGTGATCTACCTGGGCCACGGCAACGGCTGGCCCAGCATCTACCGCGACTCCCTCTACCTGGCCACGCAGAACGGGCTGGGCCTGAACCCGGTGGCCGGCGGCGGCGACGACGTCCACCGCTACTACGGCGAACGCTTCCTGGCCCGCGACGTGAAGCTGGCGCCGGGCGCCATCGTGCTGCTCCACCACCTCTGCTACGCGGCCGGCAACTCGGAGCCCGGTCTGCCCGAAGGCCCGCACGACGTGGCCAAGCAGCGAGTCGAGAACTACGCCGCCGGCTGGCTGGCGGCCGGCGCCGACGCGGTCGTGGCGGAGGCCTACCTTGGCCCGGCCTACTACGTCCGGTCGCTATTCGAGACGAGGCGCAGCGTGGAGCGCATCTGGCGCTCGTCGCCCACCTTCAAGGGCAACGTCGAGGCCTGGCCCAGCAACCGCACGGCGGACGCCACAGCTCTCATCGATCCATACGTCGTCGCCAAGCGTTACGGCCGCTCGCTCGTGCTGCGCGGCGATCCGAGCGGGCCCGCGACGGCCGGCGAGGCACCTTCCGACGGCGTGCTTCCGCCCGAAGCCCTGCCACCGCCCCCGCCCCTCGCCGGAGCCGCCCTTGCTGCGCCGGTGCTCAGCGGCCCGATCGTCGAGGGCACGACCGTCGAGCTGAGCCTGCCCATCGAGCTGCCCGACGGCGCGAAGGTTCCCGAGGGCCTGCTCGTCGAAGCCAGCTGGTGGCCGCTCGAAGTGCCGGCCGCCGAGGAGGACGAGAGCGCCGAGCCGGAAGCCGGCAGCCAACCCTTCCTCAGCGAGACGGAGCCCGCGTCGGTCACGGTCACTGAGGCCGGCCTTGCAGCGACTCTCCAGACCCCGCCGCTGGCCGGTGCCTACGAGCTCCGCGTGGCGCTGCACTCGGCCGACGGCAGTCCGCTGACCGACGAGCCCGGCGGCCTCGAGATCATGACGACGGTGTCGGTGGCCCGCCCGCTATCGGCCGCCTTCTCAGTGCCGGAAGTCCTCCAGCTGGTCGCCGGCCAGGCTTTCAGCCTGCCCATCGGGCTGTCCAACAGCGGCAACGTCGGGTGGGCCCAGGACCCGGACGAGCTGCTCGACGAGCTGGGCCCGCAGCCCGTCGAAGTCGTGGCTGTGGAGGAGCCTCGGCTGGTGGGGCGCCTGGTCAGGCTCGGCATCGACGAGATTGCCAAGGACCTGCCCACCGAGCCCGTGCTCGTCGCGCCGGCCACCGTCGAGCCGGGCCAGACGCTGGAGCTGACGCTAAACCTGGTCGCACCCGAAACATCAGGCACCTACGTGCTCATGCTGGACGTCGAGACGCCCGCCCACGGACCGTTGGCCCTGCGCGGCAACCCGCTGACGGCCGTGATGCTGGAGGTGGCGCCGGCGCCCGCTCCGCTCGCGACCCCGGGCACCGACTGACAACCGTCGCCAGGTCGGCGCGCACTACACTCGCCGGCGGGAGGCTTCTGCGAATGCGCGTGACCGTCCGACTTTTCGCCATGCTCCGCCAGCAGGCCGGCTGGCGGGAACGCGAGCTGGAGCTGGCAGAGGAAGCCTCCGTGGCCGATGCCTGGCAGGCGCTAGTGGGCCTCGAGCCGGGCTTCGAGTCGGCCGGGGGCAGGGTCCGCTTCGCGCGAAATGGCAGCTACGCAGAGGCTGGCGAGGTGCTGCGCGACGGCGACCAGCTGGCCATCATCCCGCCCGTCGCCGGCGGCGCCGGCGAGCAGTCCCACCGTCGGCTGGAGCTGACCGACGAACCGATCGCCGACGAGCTGCTGGCCGAGCTGCGGCGCACGCTGCCCGATGCTGCCGACGGGGCGCTGGTGCTATTCGTCGGCCAGACGCGGGAGTCTGCCGGCACGCCGGCGCCAGGCCAGGAACGTGAGGCGCAGCGGCATGCCGGCAAGCATGTCGAGGCGCTCGAATACGAGGCCTTCGAGGAGATGGCGCTGGCTACGCTGGAGGCCATCGCGACGGAGATCGAGGCCCGCTTCGGGGTGCGGCGGCTGGCCATCGTGCACCGCACCGGCCGCGTGCCACTCTCCCAGCCCAGCGTCGTCATCGCAGCCGCGGCACCTCACCGGGGAGCCGCCTTCGACGCCTGCCGCTATGCCATCGAGGAGCTGAAGGCCCGCGCGCCGATCTGGAAGGCCGAGCACTACGAGGACGGCTCGGTGTGGGTGGGTGCACCGGCCCGCGTGTCCAGCTCGGACGACGACTGAGATACGCTGAGCGCATGACAGAGCCGCGCAACGTGACGCCGCCCGAGGAGGGCGAATTCCGCACCCGCCACCAGCAGGAACGCCGCGAAGAGCCGGAATGGATGGCCTGGAAGTGGGCCAGCGGCGGTAAGGGATTTCCCTGGCTGGGCGTGCTGCTCGTGCTGGTCGGGGTCGCGCTGCTGATCCAGTACGTCATCCCCGGCGTGGGCGCCGGGACGCTGGTCCTGCTTGCCATCGGGCTGGCTTTCCTGGCCGGCTGGCTCTTCGGCGGCTCGTTCTTCTCGATGGTGCCCGGCGTGCTGCTTGTCGCCCTCGCCCTGGCCCGGCTGGTCGAAGCGTCCGGGCTGTTCTTCGCCCCTGGCGCGGACGTGCCGGGCCTGACCTCGCTCTCGCTGGCAGCCGGCTTCCTGGTCATTTACGGGATCGCCCTCTCAAGACAGAAGCGCTGGACGTGGGCGCTGTGGGCGGCCGGCCTATTCGGCCTGATCGGCGTGGTGCAGGCGTCGGGCTGGATCGCCGGCATCCCCGAGCTTGGGGTTGTCTGGCCCATCTTCATCATCGCTGCGGGCGTCGTGCTGCTGCTACTGGCCCGCCGTCGCTGAGGCGAGTTACGCCCTCTCAGCCCGTATAGACCCCAGCCGGGTCCAGCTCCTCGCGGATAAGGCGCAACTCGGCCTCGCTGGGCGCGGGCGTAGAGGCCAACGTCTGCGCCACACGCGGCTCCCAGCCCATCGCCTGGCGCACCTGCTCGAGCGTCACGCCCGGATGGAGCGAGTCCAGCCGCAGCTCGCCGGCGTCGTCGCGATGGAAGATGCCCAGGTCCGTCACGACCACCGCCACGCGGTCGCCGACGGACGTTCGGAAGTCGAGCCGCTCCACGAAGGAGCGCGGACTCTGGCGCATGATCACGAAGACCTGCCCGGCGTGGATGGCGATCTCGCAGGCACCGCCCGAACCGGGCAGCCGCGTGCGCGGCGCGAGGTAATCGCCGATGACCGTGGTGTTGATGTTGCCCCAGCGGTCGATCTGCGCAGCGCCCAAAAAGCCCACGTCGATCAGCCCGCGCTGGAGGTAGAAGCCGAACAGCTCGAACATGCTGGTCACGGCCGTCGCGCCGGTGACGATGGTCGGGTCGCCGATGGACAGCGGCAGCCGGGCCGGCCGGGCACCGAACACGCCCGCCTCGTAGACCAGCTCGAGTTCCGGCGCGACCGTCCGCTTCGCGAGGTTCACCGCGATGTTGGGCAGCCCTACCCCCACGAAGCACACCCGCTGGCCGGCCAGCTCGCGAGCGGCCGCCACGATCATCATCTCGGACGCGCTGAATGCTGCCTCGCTCACCGGTACTCCCCGTAGTCGACCTCGCCCGACGGCGCTGGCGCTGGACGGAGCGCTTCGATCCGCTCGCGGCCGAGCTTCTCGACGTACTCCGCTCGGCCTGACGCGCCCAGCACCCACTCCTTGAGCCATGCCTGCAGCGCCTCCTCGTCGCGCGAAATTGCGTCCCACTCGAGGTAGAAGCGGTTGTCGCGGTCGTAGTAGCCCTGCGCGTAGGAGGGATGGGCGCCCCACGGCTCGTGGACGACGGCGTCCACCAGCAGGCCGGGGATGATCGTCCGGTTCGGGTCGGCGCGCACGACCGACTCGTCGACCACCTCCTCCACCACCACGATCACCCGCTCGGCGGCGAAAGCGGCCTCCTTCTGGCAGCCCAGCAGGCCCCACACCTGGGTGTTGCCAGAGGCATCGGCACGCTGAGCGTGGACGATCGTCACGTCGGGGCGCAGCGGCGGCACCGCGTAGACCTCGTCCTCGCCATAGGGGGAGGGGATTGGCCTGATGAGCGGGTTGGCGCGCGGCAGGTCGGTCTCGTAGTAGGAGCGCAGCGGAAAGAAGGGCAGGTTCATGGCTCCGGCGGTGTAGCGCCCGACCATCCCGAAGTGACTGTATTCCTCGAGCTCCAGCCGAGGCTCCGGCCCTTCCGTCCAGCGACGGACGGCGTGCAGGCTGCCCACGCCCGGGTTGCCCAGCCAGGAGAAGACCAGCTTGCTCGCGCAGCCGGCTCCGATGAGTTGGTCGTAGATGAGGTCGGGCGTCAGGCGGCACAGCGTCAGGTCACGCCTGCCCTGGCGGATGATCTCGTGGCCGGCGGCAAAGCAGATCAGGTGGGTGAAGCCCTCGATCGCGACCGTATCGCCGTCGCGCACCAGCTCGGCGATCGCGTCGTGCATGCTGGCCAGCTTCGAGACGTTGGTCATCAGCCCCGGCTGAGTGCAAGATCGAAGCGCAACCTACCCGCCTCGATTGGGACGACGAGTTCATCCTTCACGCCACCTATGGCGTCGTCGTCCAGGTAGGGGCCGCCGGCGACATAGACCTGTGTGACGAGGCGGCGATAACCCGGCGCTGAAACCAGGAAGTGGATGTGGGCTGGTCGCCACGGATGACGGCCAAGCGCAGCCAGTAGCCTGCCCACTGGACCATCGTGCTTGACGGTGTAGTGCTTGGGCTTGATCGTCTCCAGCTGATAGCTGCCGTCGTCCGCGATGAGTTGACGACCGCGCAGCGCCCACGGCGAACGCTCGGAGTCCTCATTCGAATACAGCCCGCGCGCATCTGCCTGCCAGAACTCGATCACCGCCCCGCCCAGCGGCGCGCCACTGGTACCGTCGCTGACTCGGCCCCACAGCTCCAATCGCTCGCCTTCCTCGTCGGGCGGCGCGATCGAGCCGGGGTTCTCTATCCATGGCGCATCGGGCCGGTAGAAAGGACCTAGGACGTTGCTTTGCGTGCCGTCCTGGCCGGCGTGGGTCAGGTCGTCCACCAGTCGTGACAGGCCCAGGACATCGGCGAGCAGGACCAGCTCGTCCGCTTCGGCTACCTCCTTGAGGAAGCCCAGCGTTGCAATCAGCTCCTCGTTGTTCAGCTCCAGATCCCGGGCCAACGCGTGCAGCGAGCCTACTGCTTGGGGCAGTGCCCCGTTCAATCGGTCAGTGTTCATTCGGCGGTCCTCTGGGGGCTACGGAAAGAGTCGACGTGTGGCGCGCGGGCGGACTCCTGGAGCTGGGCCTGGCCGTGCAGCTGCCGGCGAGCCTTGTCGATGTCGGCTTCGTACTTGAGTAGGACATGAAGCGTTTCGGTTGCGCCCTGCGCGTCCACGTTCTCGGCGCCCAGGATGACCATGGTTCGCGCCCAGTCGATCGACTCGGAGATCGACGGTCGCTTCTTGAGGTCGAGTGCCCGGACGGAGCGGATCAGCGCTGCCAGCTGGTCGGCAAGTCCCACCGACAACCCGTCGACCCGGGCGAGCAAGATGTCGCGCTCTCGTTCCAGGGGTGGATAGTCGATGTGCAGGAAGAGGCAGCGCCGCTTGAGCGCCTCCGAAAGATCGCGCGTGTCGTTGGAGGTGAGGAAGACCATCGGTATGCGGTTGGCACTGATGGTGCCCAACTCGGGGATGGTGATCTGGAAGTCGGAGAGGACCTCGAGCATCAGCGCCTCCGCCTCCACTTCCACTCGATCAACCTCATCGATCAGCAGAACCACTGGCTCCTGCGCTCGGATTGCGGCCAGTAATGGACGGGCCAGCAGGAACGACTCGGAGAAGATGTCCTCCTCCAGCTCGGACCAGGACTCGTGCCGCTCGTCGGCCTGGATGCGCAGCAGCTGCTTCTTGTAATTCCACTCGTACAACGCTTTCGAGTCGTCCAGGCCCTCATAGCATTGGAGGCGTATCAGGCGGGCGCCGCTGATGGCGGCAACGGAACGGGCAAGCTCGGTCTTGCCGACACCGGCCGGGCCTTCGAGCAGAACTGGTTTCTCCAGCCGATCTGCCAGGAAGACGGTCAAGCCGATCCGGTCATCGGCCAGGTAACGCTCGGAGCGCAGTCGTGAGACGACGTCTTCGGCCGAGGCAAAGCGGCTCACGGAGATCCTCCTGGATTGGCTGGGGTCGCTTCGATGGGCCGGGCCGGGCCGAGCAGGAGGCGACGCTGGATTCCGAAGAGTGCCACCGGGTAGCGAGACGTGATCAAACCCCACAGCCCGCCGGGGGCAAGGAGGGTAACAAAGATTGCCACGCCGCCCAGTATCACCAGGTATAGCGTGCCCAGCTCGGCCAGCGTCTGCTGGAGCAGGAAGAATGCGGCCACGCCAACGATGGGGCCCTCGATGCGGCCCACCCCGCCAATGATCACGACGAACATCATTCGAGCTGTCCAATCGATGCCAAAGGCGGCGTTGGGCTGAATGCGCAATAGCTGCATGTAGATGACCGCACCGGCGACGGCGCAACCCACGCCGGCAATGAGGAAGATGAACAGCTTGGCCCGAAAGATGTCCACGCCCAGGCTGCGTGCCGCGACCTCGCTGTCGCGCAGGCCCGAGAGGGCGAGGCCGAGCCGAGAGCGCATGATCAGCGCGACTACGACAATGGAGCCGATGCCCACCATCAGGGCCAGCCAGTACGTCAGGGCCTGACGCTCGGCGGCCGGCATGGCAACCAGCGCCTGGACGGTGACGCCGGTTCCGCCGCCCACCTGTGGCGTATTTAACACGACAAGGCGGATGACCTCCGCGACAACCCAGGTGCCGATGGCAAAGTACCCACCGGCCAGCCGGAAGACCAGCGGCGACACGGCCAGCGACACGGCCGCCCCCAGGAGTCCCACGCCGACGACGGGCAGGACGGCCGGTAAGAGGGCCAGGTCGGTGAGCACGAAGAGTCCATACGCGCCCAGGCCGATGAAAGCCTGCTGGCCAATGGAAACGAGCCCGGCATAGCCCGCGAGTAGGTTCCACATCTGCGCCAGGGCGAGCAGCGTCAGAACCTCGACCAGGAAGCGCATCATGCCCGCCGAGCCCCAGGCCGGCACGGTCGCCAGCAGGGCCACGCTGGCCAGGCCGAGGATGGCTGCCCGGCGGCTGGCCCTGGTGCCCATGACGACCGTCGGCCCGCTCACGACTGCCGCTCCTGGCGCCGGGCGAACAGTCCCTGCGGCCTGAAGGCGAGGACCAGCAGGAAGAGCAGGTGCCCTGCCAGTACCGGGTAGGCCGGCCCCAGTTGGTTTCCTATGCCCTGTGCCACGCCCAGCATGATGCCGCCGATCAGGGTGCCCCACAGCGAGCCCAATCCCCCGATGATCACGGCCTCGAAGGCGAAGATCAGACGGGCCGGTCCGTCGACCGGCCCAAAGCTGGTGCGTATGCCCAGGAAGACGCCGGCCACGGCGACTGTTCCCAGCGCGATGGCCATCGCAATCGCGAACATCCGTCGATCGTCGATGCCCATGAGCGTGGCGGTTTGGGCGTCGTCCGACGTTGCCCGCAGTGCCCTGCCAAGCCCGGTCCGGCTCAGCAGCAGCTGCAGGCCAACCAGGATCGCAACTGCCACGATGAGGGTAAGCAGCGGTAGAACACCGATCGCAATCTCGGGACTGAGCCGGATGCTATCCGTCTCTATGGCCCCGGCGTTCAGGCCGCGCGTGTCGGCCGTGTAGATCGAGAGCAGCAAGTTTTGGATCACGATGGCGAGGCCGAAGGTGACCAGCACCGGCGGCAGGACGCCTCGCCCCAGCGAGTGGTCGAGCAGCCCGCGTTGCAGGACATAGCCCAAGCCCATCATCAGCGGAACGACCAGGGCCAGCGCTTCGATTGGCCCGAGGCCGGTCAGCTGGACAACGCTGACAGCCACGAAGGCGGCCAGGATGGTGAGGTCGCCCTGGGCCAGGTTGACGATGCGCATGACGCCGAAAACGAGTGAGAGGCCGGTGGCCAGCAGGGCGTAGACGCCGCCCAGCAAGGCTCCCTGCAGGACTGCGTTGACCCACTCCATCAGATGCCGAAATAGACCGACGTGATGTGCTGGCGGGTCAGGTCCTGTGGGCGGCCGGCGAGCACGATGCGGCCCTTCAGCAGGCAGTACACGCGATCCGAGGCGGCCAGTGCCCTGTCAATGTTCTGCTCGACCAAGAGCACTGTCGCGCCGGCCTCCGAGATCCGCGGCAGGGCCCGGTAAAGCTGGCTTACCACAACAGGTGCCAGGCCCAGCGAGACCTCGTCGAGCAGGAGCAGTCTGGGCTGAGCCATCAGCGCGCGGCCGATGGCGAGCGCCTGCTGCTCTCCGCCCGACAGTACGGCCGCGCTGCGCCGAGCGAGCTGGCCAAGGATGGGGAAGAGCTCCGTGACGGCCTCCAGATCCCAAGTTCCGCGCCGCTTGCTGTGACTGCCAACGAGAAGGTTTTCCTCGACCGTCAGGCTGGGAAATACGCGCCGGCCTTCGGGCACGAGTGACACGCCCAGCCGAACGCGTTCGTGGCTGGCTAGGTTATCGATCCGCCGGCCGTCGAAAGTGACCGCGCCGCTGCGCGCCCGAACCAGCCCGGCGATCATGCCCAGCAAGGTGGACTTGCCCGCGCCATTCGCGCCGATGATCGCTACGGTTTCGCCCTCGGGCACCTCGATTGAGACCTGGTGCAGCGCCTGCAGATCTCCGTAATAGCTGCTCACCTGCTCGACAGCGAGCAGCGTCACAGCTCGACCATTTCCATTTCCTGGCCCATGTACACAGCCTGCACCTCGGGGCTGGCCATCACGGCCCGCGGCTCGCCGTCGGCGAGCACACGCCCGAAATCCATGGCCATCAGCCGGCTGACGCCCGCAATAAGGGCCTGCACCACGTGCTCTATCCAGAGCACCGCGATCCCATCCTCGGGCAACGCCCGGATCAGGCCGACCAGCTCGTGGACCTCCGGTTCACTCAGCCCGCCGGCGATCTCGTCGAGCAGCAGCACGCGCGGCTGGGTGGCTAATGCGCGCGCCAGTTCCAGGCGCTTGCGGTCCAGCAGGGGCAGCGAACTGGCCGGCGTGTTGGCCCGCTCGAGCAGGCCGGTCCGCTCGAGCGAGCTGACGCTCGACGCGACCGGATCGCCAGCGCGGCTCCTGGTGGCGCCGGCAAATGTGGCCCCTACGAGCACGTTCTCGAAGACCGTCATGCCGGCGAACGGGCGCGGCACCTGGTGTGTCCGGGCGATTCCCTGCTGTGCCCGGGTATGGGCGGCGACAGACGTGATGTCGCGTCCTTCGAAGAAGACCTGACCGTCGTCGAGGGCGACGTTGCCGGTTATCAGGTTGAGCATGCTCGTCTTGCCGGCGCCGTTGGGGCCCACAACGCCGAGCGATTCGGCCTCGCCCAGCGCGAAAGTGAGGTCATCTGCCACTGTGACGCTTCCGAACGCCTTGCGGACGTTGCGCAGCTCCAGCAGGGCGGGCAAAGGGAGTGCTCTAGGAACTGCCCGGAATTGGTCGCAGGTCGCCAACCTTGGGAATGTCGGGCTGGCCTTCGTTGCTGACGATCGTCAGGTCGTACGGGAAGTCCTCACCGGGGCCCCATTGCCCGCCAACCAGGGGCGTCTTGGCCACGTTGGGGAAGGGGCCGCTGGACCAGTCGATGCGGCCCACAATCGTGTTCAGGTTGGTCGTCCGAATTGCGTCTCGGATGGATGCCTTGTCATCGATGTCAGAAGCGCGCCGGAGTGCGTCCGCCGCGACCTCGAAGAGCGCGTGGGCGAAGCCGATCGGTTGTGTCCACTGGCGCTGGGTTGACTCGGTGTAGCCGTCTGCGAGGTCGCGTGCGGACTGCTGCGTCAGTGACGACGAGAAGGGGTGACTCGGGCTCCACCAGACCTCGGTCGAGAGCCCGTCGCCGTTCGTCTCACCCAGCGCTTCGACCGAGGCCGGGAAGAGCAGTGCCTTACCGATCGAAGCCACTCGCGGGCGGAACCCCTGCTGCAGTGCCTGGGTCCAGAATGTAGTGAAGTCCGGTGGAATCGGCACGCCGGTCACGATCTGGGCATTGCCGTTCCTAAAGGCGGCGATCTGGGCTGAGAAGTCGTCTGTCAGGTTCTCGTAACGGCCCGGATCGACGAGCGAGTAACCGTTTGCGCTGAAGGCCGGCGGGAAACCGACCTCCGGGCTGCTCCAGGCATTGCCGTCGCCGTCATTGGGCCAGATGGCGCCCACCACGGCGTTTGTCTCCAGCTGACTCCACATGTTCAGGAAGACGGCGATGATGTCCTCGAGGCCCCAGAAAAAGTGGTAGGTCCACTGGAAGGGCTGTGCCTCCGGCGGTGGCACGTTGGGCTGGCGCCCAAAGACATAGGGTTGCCAGGGCGCCACCGACGAGATGCACGGGATGCCGTTCGCCTCGCACTGGTCGGCCACCGGATTGGTCGTCTCGGGCGTAGATGCGACGAGCATCAAATCGATGCCATCGCTGCTGATCAGCTCGCCGGCGACACTGGCGGCGCGGTTGGGATCCGACTGGCTGTCACGGGTCAGGATCTCGACCGGGAAAGTGCTGTTGCCTATGGCGAGGCCCGACCCGAATGCCTCGCGCACGCCATTCAGGACGTAGTCGTCCGCTTCGCCAAAGCCAGCCAGTGGGCCTGTTCTGGGGCTCACCCAGCCGATGCGAATCGTCCGCCCGGAACCCGCGCCCGGAACAAGGTTGCAGGCGGCCAGTGCGCCGCCCAGCATGACCATGCCCGCTCCGGCAGCACTCAGGCGCAGGAAGCTCCTGCGGTCCATGTGCCTGCTGAGCGCCTGGCTCGAGACGTCCACCTCCACCTGCTCGGGCCTGGCCTCCGTCAGCCGATCCTCTTCCATCGATTGCCTCCTCTTGGCCGCGGACTGGGGCTCAACGGGTGGCCGGAGTGAGTGTCCCGGAGCGGACCGGGCAGATGGCTCTCGCTGGGGAGCGCAAGGTGAGCCGCGGTGCATGACGTGCGTTGCCGGCGCGGGTTGAGGACCACGACATCCCCTCGACGGTGGGCTCTTGGTAACTCGCCGATGTTCGCTACGCGCACGCATGGCCGTTATGCGAACTGGTCGACGAAGTATCGAGCGGCTCGCAAATGATTGTCAAGCCGGCCTGACGTTGCCTGCGAGTGTCCCGAAATGGGACGGCTCAGAGCAGGCTGAGCCCGGCTAGAGTCCGCCGAACATGCGAGCTGCGGTCTACCTTGATCGGGAGGATATCCGTCTGTTGGATGTTGCGCTGCCCCGTCCCGCCCCTGACGAGGTCCTCCTTCGCGTGCACAGTACCGGCATATGTGGCACGGACGCCAGTGAGTTTGCTCGCGGGCCCTTCCTCTATTCGATCCGCGGGCGGCATCCCGTGTCGGGGCACTCCGGTCCGCTCATCCCGGGCCACGAGATCACGGGCTCGGTTGTAGAGCTTGGGCGCGACGTTGTTGGCCTTTCAACCGATGACCTGGTGGCCAGTGGGGGAGGTGTCTCCTGTGGGCTATGCGCGGCCTGCTGTGGTGGCCGCAGTAACCTCTGCCCCAGTTACTGGACCGTGGGCCTGCAGCGCAACGGCGGGCTGGCCGAGTACTGCGCGCTGCCGGCCGACACGTGCGTGCCACTCGCGCCCTATGAGCTGACTCTCGATGCCGCCACGCTGGCCCAGCCAATGGCCATCGCGGCGCACGCGGTAAGGCGCGGGCGCGTAGAGGCGACGGAAGTTGTTGCGGTGGTGGGAGTGGGCGGCATAGGCGCCTTTGTCACCTATGCCGCCGCGGCAGCGGGAGCGCTGGTCGTCGCCTCAGACCTCGATCGTGGGCGGCGCGAGCTGGCCATATCGCTCGGCGCGACGTTCGTGGCTGATCCCAGCGGCGACGATCTCCAAGTGGTGCTGGCCGGCGCTGGCCTCAAGGCCTCCGTCGTGTTCGAGGTGTCGGGCACTCCGCAGGGCTTGCGCGCCGCCGTCAAGGCGCTCCAACCCGGCGCTCGCTTGGTGATCGTTGGTCTGCAGGATGAGCCCAGCCCGATCGACCTGCGTGAGGTGGCTCTGGCCGAGTGCGAGTTGATCGGCACGGTCGCCCACGTGTGCGCCGTGGACCTGCCCGAAGCCCTGAGGCTACTTGCTCGCCGGCGCGCTGGTTGGGCCGACGTGTGCCCGCTCGCGCTTCCGCTCGAGCGATTGGTAGAGGAGGGCCTGCGCCCGCTAGTCGACGGCAGGAGCAGCCGCGTGAAGACCATCATCGACCCGCATGTGCGCCAGACGCGCCAGACCATCATGGCCCTGGCCAGCATCGGCAGCGGTTCTCTGGGGAACACCCATTGAATGCCATGACCACCCCAAAGACCGTTATCCGCGGCGCGCATGTCATCAGCATCGATCCCCAGATCGGCGAGATAGCCGGTGGCGATGTGCTCATCGAGGGCCGCCACATCGCGGCTGTCGGCCGATCGATCGAGGCCGCCGATGCCCAGGTAGTCGACGCCAGCGCGATGATTGCGTTGCCCGGCTTCGTGGATACTCACCGCCACACCTGGCAGGCGCTGATCCGCAACATCGCCTCGGACTGGACGCTGGCCCAGTACTTCGCTGGCGTGCGGGGCGTGCTGGGTCGTACCTTCCGCCCGCAGGACAACTACGCCGGGACACTCGTGGGAGTGCTCGAGTCACTCGACAGCGGCATCACCACGCTGCTCGATTGGTCGCACAACATGAACACTCCCGAGCATGCCGACGAGACCATCCGGGCGCATCAAGAATCGGGCTCGCGCGTCGTCCTGGCCTACGGCAATGCCAATGACGAGTGGCTGCCGGTCAGCAGCATCCCTCACTCCCGGGACTGTGTACGGCTAAGGGCGCAGTACTTCAATTCCGACGACCAGCTGATCACCCTGGCGATGGCCCTCCGCGGGCCGCAGTTCGCAACGATGGACGTGACCGAGCATGACTGGAAGCTGGCGCGCGAAATTGGCGCGCGTATCTCGGTCCACGTTGGTGACGGGCTATGGGGCCTGGACAAGCCGCTGGTGCAGCTTGACCAGCGTGGGCTGCTGGGGTCCGACACCACCTACGTCCACTGCAACTCGCTTCACGATGACGACCTGCGCCTGATGGCCGACAGTGGCGGCAGCGCATCGGTCGCCCCGGAACTCGAGATGCACATGGGTCACGGGGACGTGGCTACCGGGCGGCTGCTGGCCCACGGTATCCGGCCCAGCCTGTCGATCGACGTAGTCACCTCGATCGGCGGCGACATGTTCGGTGCCATGCGCGCCTGCCTTGCTGCGGAGCTCGCCCTCCAGAACAAGCGGGCCCTCGACGCGCGGCGCGTGCTCGATCCGCTGCCGCTGATGACCAGCGATGCGCTCGAGTTCGCCACCATCGAGGGCGCGCGTGCCTGCGGCCTGGCAGACAAGGTGGGCTCCCTGACGCCGGGTAAGGAAGCGGACCTGATCCTGATCGACACCGACCAGCTCAACCTGATGCCCATGAATAACGCGCGCGGCGGCGTGGTCATGTCGGCACATCCGGGCAACGTCGACTCCGTCTGGGTGGCCGGCCGCAGGGTCAAGCAGGACGGCCGCCTGGTGGGCGTGGATCTGGCCGCCCTGCGGCGCACGGTAGAGGACTCGCGCGACCACGTCTTTGCGGCTGCCGGGGCTGCCATCGGCGGTGACTGGCTGCCCCGACCGTACGATGGAACACCGGCCGCATGAGCGAGCAGGGACGAGGGGCATGAGCACACCGATCACCGGTATTCATCATGCGGCGGTGAACGTCAGCGACTGGGACCGCTCAGTCGCCTTCTACCGCGACGTGCTTGGATTCGAGCTGATCTTCCAGGATGGGTCCGCCAGTGGACGTGAGCTGGACCAGAACACGAAGCTGGCCAACGTTCAGCTGCGCTTCGGTATGGTCCGCGCGGGCGAAACCCTGTTCGAGCTGATCCAGTACGAGCACCCTTCGCCCGGGCCCAACGACGGCTCGATCAACGACACCGGCCGCACCCACCTCTGCTTTCGCGTCGCTGACATCGAGGCGGCCTATGCCGAGCTGAGCGAGCGTGGCGTCCGCTTCAACGGCCGCCCGCTGCACATCGATTCGGGGCCGCTGGCCGGTTGCGCCTTTGCCTACTTTCCCGACCCGGACGGCGTTCTCCTGGAAATCTTCGAGGACAACCGACAACGAGCCGGCGCGTCATGAAGCGACGACGCCACATCAGACAGTGCGCGGGCAGCCGGCGCGTTGGCGCCGCTACTGCCACGCAGAGAGGAGGCAGGGCATGGGCAACGGCATAGCACCGCGCGAGTCGGCGGCACCCGCGCAGGCGACCTCGGTCGACCGCGAGGTCGATGTCGTCGTGGTTGGGGCGGGGGGCGGCGGGTTTCCTGCTGCGCTCTATTCCCGCTGGCTGGGCAACGAGGTGGTCGTGCTCGAGAAGGCGGCCGAGGTTGGGGGCACCGCCAAGAAGGCCGCTTTCTGGTACTGGGTGCCCAACAACGAGGCCATGAAGTCAGCCGGCATGGCCGACACGAAGGAGGACTTCCTGCGCTACGTAGCACGGTTGTCGCGCCCGCAGGCATACGACGCGAACGATCCCAAGCTGGGCTTGTCCGACTGGGACTACGACCTGTGCGAGGCAATCTACGACAACGCCTCGGAGGCCACCCAGCAGCTCAGCCAGAAGAACGTGCTGCCCTATATCCACTGTGCCGCCGTCCCTGACTACTGGTCGGAGATCCCCGAGGACAAGGCGCCCTACGGGCGTGTGCTCCTGCCCGACGGCGCCCGCCCAACGATGTCCGACGGCGGTGAAGTTGCCGTCCGACGTTTCGCCGAGGCCGCTCAGCGCGATGGAGTGGACGTCCTTGCGTCTCATCGGGTCCAGCGTGCGCTGACCGATCCATCGGGCCGAGTGGTGGGCGTCGAGGCAACCCGCGCGGACGGCAGCCGGGCTGCCTTCCGAGCCCGCAAGGGCGTCATTTTCGCCACCGGCGGCTTCACCCACAACGTAGAGCTCCGGCGCAACTTCCTCAACGTTCCGGTCTACGGCGGCTGTGCCGCCCCGACCAACGAAGGCGACTTCGTCTATATCGCCTCGGCGCTTGGCGCACAGCTGCGCAACATGAACTACGCCTGGATGTGCCCGGTGTCACTGGAGAAGGCGGTCAAGCAAGACCCGTCGCTGATCGGCATGTTCTCTGTCGCCGGCGACTCGATGATCTGGGTCAACAAGACCGGCCGCCGGATGGTCAACGAGAAGCTCCAGTACAACGAACTGGCACAAACATTCTTCAGCTGGGACGGGATCAACTGCGAGTACCCCAATTTGGTCCAGATCCAGGTCTGGGACCAGCGCAGTCAGGACCACTCGGCGAGTGACGAGTATGGCCGGCTGATAGTGCCGCCGGGCGAGGACGACTCGCACGTCATCAAGGGCGAGACGCTCGACGAGCTGGCCACGAACATTGGTCGCCGCCTCGAGCGGTACGAGTCGGTCACCGGCGGCCTGCGGCTGAGCGATGACTTCGCCGATAACCTCAGGCAATCGATCGAGCGCTTCAACGGTTACGCCCGCACCGGCGTCGACGAAGAGCATCATCGGGGCGAGCGGCCGGTGCAGTTTCTTTTCAACGGCAACGTGAAGGAGGAGCCCGACAGTCCGAACGTGACCATGTATCCCATCTCGGAGTCAGGCCCCTACTACGCCGCGCTTGTGGCCGGCGGCACGCTCGACACGAAGGGCGGGCCCAAGACGAACCGGCATGGCCAGGTCGTCAACGATCAGGACGAGCCCATCCCCGGCCTGTATGGCGTTGGCAACTGCGTCGCATCTGCTTCGGCGCAGGCCTACTGGGCCGGTGGCGCGACCTTGGGTCCCATCCTGGCCTTTGCCTACCTCGCGGCGCAGGCCATCGATAAGGAGTCGGAGTCCCGGGCGCCTGCCACGCAGCAGGCGGCGGTAGCAGGCTGATGGGCGGCGCAAGCCGCGTGGCCGGCAAGGTCGCCATCGTCACGGGTGGAACGCGGGGCATTGGTCGTGCCTGCGCTGAGCGCTTGGCGGAGGACGGCGCCCTGGTCGTCGTGGGCGACATCGTCGACCCGGTTTCGCCCTTCTCGGACCCCAATATCACCTTCCGCAAGCTCGACGTGTCCAGCGAGAGCTCGTGGACGGAGATCGTGGCTCACACGGTCGAAACTCACGGCCGCCTCGACATCCTGGTCAACAACGCCGGCGTCATCAAGTACGCCGCCGTCGACAGCTGCAGCGTGGAGGACTGGCACGCGTCTATTGCGGTGAACGAAACAGGAGTCTTCCTGGGCATGCGCGCGGTAATACCGGAGATGCGCAAGCAAGGCGGCGGCTCCATCGTCAACGTCTCGTCCATCTGGGGCTCGGTCGCGGTCGCGGGTGCCATTGGCTATCACGCAAGCAAAGGTGCCGTGACGGTCATGACCCGCAGCGCGGCGCTCTCGCTCATTCCCGACAACATCCGGGTCAACTCAGTTCACCCCGGATTCATCGATACACCTCTGACCCAGGCACAGGACCCGGACATCAACACCTTCGTCATTGGTTTGACGCCCATGGGTCGTGCCGGCAAGCCGCGGGAGATCGCCAACGGGGTGCTCTTCCTGGCCAGCGACGAAGCCAGCTTCGTCACCGGCACGGGCTTGTTCATCGACGGCGGTTACACCGCGCAGTAACGAGCGCGGCGCCCACGTCTCACGGGACGCGGGACACCGAACGGCGGCCTCTCGGCCGTCGAATGCATCGTGAGGAGGAGATAGAGTGTCAGCTAGACAACGAGGGAGCACGCGCTGGCTACCCATCGCGACAGCCGGCTTGTTCGTGCTCGCGGCGTGCACCGGTGGTCCGCCAGCCACCACTGACCCGCCCGCGCAGCCCACGCCGGCGCCGGCCGACACGCCGGCGCCGGCCGACACGCCAGTCGGCACGGATTACAACCAAACCTACAACCGCTCGGGCACCACCGCTGACCTGCTCGACATCACCGAGTTCTGCGGCGACAAGCCGATGAAGGTCGCGATGGCCGACGGCTTCGGCGGCAACTCATGGCGGAAGATCACGCGGGCCGAGTTTGAGGATGAGGCGGCCAAGTGCCCCAACATCACCGAAGTCGCCTACACAGACGGGCAGAACGATCCGCAAAAGGCAATCTCGGATCTCAACGGCTTGGTCGCCCAGGGCTTCGATGTGATCATCGGCTTTGCCGATGCGGGCGAGGCAATGGCACCGTCGTACAAGGACGCCTTCGACGCAGGTATCTCGATCGTGCCCTACATCGCGCCGCCTGGTGCGGCCGAGCCGGGTGTCGCGGTGACTGACGTCGTTCGCGAGGACGTGGCCGAATATGGACGCGTGCTGGCCGAGTGGACAATCGAAGCAATGGGCGGCGAGGGCAACCTGGTCATGCTCGGCGGCACGCCGGGCAACGGCTACAGCGCCGCTGTCTACGAGGCCGTCAAAGCGGCGGCAGCGAATCACCCCAACGTGAACCTGCTCAACATCGACCAGGGTGACACCTACATCATCACCAACTGGGAGCCGGGCAGGACCCAGGAGGTCGTCGCCGGGCTGCTGACTCAGTTCCCCTCCATCGACGGCATCGTCTCCGACTACGGCGGCGGCTCGGTGGGTGGCATCCGCGCCTTCCAGGCGGCCAACCGGCCCATCCCGCCCTGGTCAGCGAACGACTCCAACGAGTTCGCCTGCCTGTGGGTCAACCGCGATCCAAGCGAGGAGAGGTATCAGATCGCCACCATCTCTTCGCGCAACTGGATCTCGCGCGTGGCCCTGCGCCGCGCAGTCGCCAACTTCCAGGGGATCCAGAACCCGGAGCCGCAGATCATCGTGCTGCCCCTCTCGGAGGACTCACTGTCCGACGACCCGGCCCTCGCACCGCAGTGCGACGAGGATCTGCCACCCGACGCGATCCTGTCCTCGCAGCTCAGCACAGACCAACTCAAGGAGCTCTTCGCCGGCCAGTAGGCACGCATGGAGCACCCAGTCAACCAATCCGCAGAGGTATGGATGGATCCTGCTCGGATCGCCTTGTCGCTCACCGGCGTTTCCAAGACCTTTCCCGGAGTGGTCGCCTTGCGCGACGTTTCCTTCGAGGTCGAGGCGGGTGAGATCCACGCCCTGGTTGGCGGAAACGGAGCGGGTAAGTCCACCCTGATGGGAATCGCCGCCGGCTCCACCTCGCCCGATTCGGGCCGGGTGGAGATCGGCGGCGAAGTCATGCTTTCGGCCAGTCCTGTCCGAGCACGTCAGCTGGGACTGGCCATCGTTCGCCAAAATCCAGCGCTGCTGCCCGATCTCTCGGTGGCCGAGAACATGTGGCTCGGAGTTCGGCCCCAGCTGCGCGGCGGCATCGGTGCCGCAGGCGAGTGGGCGCGCCGGCAACTGCAACCGTGGGGCATTCCCATCGATCCGGGCACGCGCATCGTCGACCTATCGCTGCATCGCCAGTTCATCGTCGAGATCGCCAAGGCCATTGCCATTGAGCCCAGCATCCTCGTGCTCGATGAGCCCACGGAACACCTGACTGCGCCCGAGATCGACCAGCTCTTCGAGCGAGTGCGCGCCGTCCGCGAGCGAGGCGGATCGGTGGTCTACATCAGTCATCGCATACCCGAGGTCAAGCGCATCGCGGATCGCATCACCGTCCTGCGCGACGGCGAGACCCGCGGCACCTACGAGAATGCGGCGGTCAGCGAGGACGACATCGTTCGCCTGATCGTTGGCCGGGCTGTTGAGACGGTCTTCCCGCCCAAGCGCGCGGATGCGGCGGAGGCTGAGGAAACCGCGCCGCTGATGATCGTCGATGAACTCAGCGGCGACGGGTTCTCGGGCGTCTCGATGAGCCTGCAACCAGGCGAGATAGTGGGCCTGGCCGGAGTCGAGGGCAACGGCCAACGCGAGTTCCTGAGGTCGCTGGCCGGGCTAGAGCCGGCGCGGGGCAGCGTCCTGCTCGCAGATCGCTCGCTGAAGCTCAACGATCCAACGGCTATGCGCAACGCTGGCGTCTCCTACTTGCCCCAGGATCGGCAGGCAGAGGCCCTGCTGCTCAACATGCCCGTTCGCGACAATATGTCGCTTGGCTCGCTTGCCATCTTCGCCCGGCTGGGCGTCGTACAGCGCAGGGCCGAAGCACATGCCGTCGCCGGCCAGATCGGCAGCCTGGACATCAAGACGCCCAGTCAAGAGACAGAGATCAGGGCTCTGTCGGGCGGCAACCAGCAGAAGGTGATGCTGGCACGCAATGCCCTGGGCGAGCCGCGAGTGCTGCTGGCGGAAGAGCCAACGCAGGGCGTCGACGCCGGCGCTCGCGTGGAGATCTACCGCATTCTGCGCGGCAGCGCCGATGGTGGCGCCGGTGTCGTCGTGTTGAGCAGCGACGAGATCGAGCTGGAGGGCCTGTGCGACCGCGTGCTCATCTTCTCGCGTGGCCGCGTCGTGCGCGAGTTGGTGGGCCCGGCGGTGACCGAGCACAAGATCCAGGAGGCGGCCCTGCGCGCGACGCAACTTCGCGAGCGACAGGACGCCGCCATGGAACGCACCGGCAGGACGCGCCTGCGCGACTTCGTGAGGGGGGATTACGGGCCGTCGGTCATCCTTGCGCTGGCCATCGTCCTGCTGGGCATCTATGCCACCTGGGTGAACCCGTCGTACCTCACCGAGCGCAACTTCGGCGGAGTGCTACAGCTGCTCGCCGCGCTGACATTTGTCTCTGTCGGGCAGCTGATCGTCATGCTCACCGGGGGCATCGACCTGTCGGTGGGCGCGCTGACCGGCTTCATTGCCGTGGTGGCTTCGTTCATCATCGTCGACCAACCTGATCGGGTCATCGGGCTGGCCGGGACGGCCGGGCTGGTAGCCGGACTGGTCCTGATCATCGGCATCGCGCTGGGCACCGGTCTGCTCAACGGCCTGCTGGTCCGCAAGGCGCTGATCACGCCGGTCGTGGCCACGCTCGCCGTGTCCATAGCGGTGGGCGGCCTGGCGCTTTGGCTGCGGCCCACACCGGGCGGCCTAATACAGTCGGGCGTAACGGAGCTGGTGCGTACTCGCGTCGGCTTCATTCCAATAGCCGTCATCCTGGCCATCGGGCTCGTACTGCTGCTGGAGTTCCTCCTCCGGCGGCGCGCATGGGGCCTCGAACTCCGCGCCTCGGGCTCCAGTGCGGAGGTGGCTGGTCGGCTGGGCATTCCGGTGAACCGGCGCGTCATTGGAGCGTACATGCTGTGCTCGCTCATCATGGTCCTGGCAGCTTTCATGCTGATGGGCCAGATAGGCGTGGGTGATGCCAGCTCGGGCGTCAGCTACACCCTGGCCAGCATCGGCGCCGTGGTATTGGGCGGGGCCAGCATCTTCGGCGGCCGTGGCTCATTTATCGGGGCCCTGTTGGGCGCGGCGACGCTTCAGCAGGCGACCACCGTAACCTCGTTCCTGCGCCTGGATTCGTCGGCGACCTTTCTACTGCTGGGCCTGCTCACATTGGGCGCGGCCGCGATCTACTCGACGGCTCGCCATACGCGGGTGCGAGCATGAGGAGCTGGCGCCTGCCGCGCTTCAGCGGTATCTGGCTGGGCACGGCGGCCATCTTCCTGATCGGCTTCTTGATCAACCCCAGGACAGTCTCAGAAAGCACGGTCTACTCGATGCTGCCCTTCTTCGCCATCCTGGCCATCGCCGCCATCGGCCAGACGCTGGTCGTGATGCAGCGCGGGCTGGACCTCTCAGTTGCGGGCGCCATTGCCGCGGGCGCAGTGGCCTTTACCAAGACAGCCAACGTCAACGACGAAGGTATCGTCGCGGGCATCGTGGTGGCGCTGGCCGTGGTGGCGCTGGCCGGGCTCATCACCGGCATCGCGGTAACTCGCTTCCACGTCACACCGCTGGTGGCCACGTTGGCCATCAACGCCCTCCTGCTGGCTTTCGTCAACTGGTATTCGCGCGGCTTTCCAACAGGTGCCCCGGACGCAATCAATCAGTTCGCTCTGGGCAGGGCCCTGGGATTGGTGCCGAACCTCGTCGTTATCGCGATCGTCCTGGTCCTGATCAGCCACTTTTTGCTGCGCTCCACGGTCATCGGCCGTCGCTTCACTGCGTCGGGCGAAAACCCGCGCGCCGCTCGAGCGGCCGGCATCCCGGTGATCCGCTACCAGGTTGCGACTTACGTCATAGCGAGCCTCTTCTACGGGGTCGCGGGCATCCTGCTGGCCGCCTTCATCAAGACGCCGCCCATCTTCAGCGGCACGACCTACCTGTTGGGTACGGTCGCCGCGGTGGTGCTGGGTGGTACGGCCCTGACGGGCGGCATCGGCAGCATCATCGCCACCACCGGCGGCGCGCTGTTCATGTCGCAGCTGGGCGCTATCGTCCTGGGCATAGGCCTGCCAACGTCAGCCCAGCAGGTGCTCCAGGCGTCGGCGATCATTCTGGTCGTGGGGCTGCGCGGCGTGTACTGGACCGGGGCGCGCGATCGGCTGCGATCAATGTTCGGTGGCACCAACGTCCAGGCCGAGACAGCCGCTGCCGCGCCGCCGCCAAGGACTGCTCCCCCGCCCTCAGATAGCAGCTGAGGCCCGGCACGGCGCTTCGATGATCGCCCTCGCTGGTGGCCTCGGGTCCGCGCTGGCCTGGGGCCTGGCCACGCTGTTCTCGGCACGTTCGAGCCGGCGCATAGGCGCCGCGCCAACGCTGGCCTGGGTCTCGATCGTAGGTTTCGTGGCCTGCTTGCCACTCGTGGCAACTTCCCAGCCGCCTGCGTCCCTTGCCACTTTCGACGCAATGCTGCTGGTGCTGGTTGGCTTGGGCTACATAGGCGGCCTGCTCGCCCTATATGCTGCCATGGCTCGCGGACCGGTTGGCATAGCGGCACCGGTCGCCTCGACCGAAGGCGGCATCGCCGCGCTCATCGCCGTAGCAGGTGGGGAGCCGGCAGAGATGCTCCTGCTGCTGGCGCTGGCGGTGGTGGTCGCCGGTGTCGTGGTTGCCACGATACAACCCGGCGCCGGCGGCTGGGGTCGCATAGAGGGTGGCCCTGCCTTCCTGCTGCTGGCAGTGGCGGCCGCGGTGATGCTCGGCGTGAGCCTCTATGCCGCCGGTCACCTAAGTGGTTCAGTCCCGCCCGCCTGGATTGCGATTGCCGGCCGGGCGGCCGGGGTTCTGCTGATCGCGGCGCCGTTGCTCCTGTTCAGGCGCCTTCGCGTTGACCGCCGTGTCGCGCCGTTTGTCATCGCGGCCGGCCTGCTGGAGCCCATTGGCTACCTCTCCTTCGTTGCGGCAGCCAGTCAGTCGATCAGCGTTGCGGCGGTGCTGGCCTCGCAATTCGCAGTCGTGGCCGTCATTGGGGCCTTCTTCCTGGGCGAACGACTGGACCTGCGTCAGCGAGCGGGGGTGATCACTGTCGCCCTGGGCGTTGCCGCCGTGGCGTTCTTGAGCAGCTGAGCTCAGGCAAGGTCGGGTCCGAACGACTCCAGCTTGCGGTACAGCGTCGAGCGAGAAATGCCGAGCGCCCGGGCGGAACGCTGCTTGTTGCCGCCGTGCTCTGCGAGCGCCGAGCGAATGGCCTGGATCTCGGCCTGCTCCAGCTCGGCGCGGCCGGGCTGCCGAACACGGTGGCGCAGGCGGTTGGGCAGGTCGGCCAGCCGGATCTCGCCGCCCTTCGCTGCGCCCACCAGTTCGCGCACCACACTCTCGAGCTCACGAACGTTGCCCGGCCATTGAGCATTCATCAGCGCGTGCATCGCGTCGCTGTTCCAACGCGGCGTCAGCGGGCCGCCGCCTGCATGGCGGCGGGCCAGCATAGCGACGATGTCGGGGATGTCCTCGCGCCGGCTGCGCAGTGCCGGGACCTCGAGGGTTGAGCCCAGTCGCTCTATCAGGGCCATAACCGCTCCAGAAGGCCGGGCGTCCGAGATACTGCACGTCGCCAGCATCCGCGATCCGCCGATCCCCCTGTCGTCCAGGATGGCGCAGACGGCCGCACAGGCCTGCTCGCCGAGCAGGTTCACGTGGCGGATGATGGCCCCACCGTCGTGGGCGAGCACCTCGTGCAGCGAGCGAACCCAGGCCGCCGCCCCGAGCACGGGCTCCATCGCCGCATCCACCACGATCATGCTCTTGCCGGAAACGCTCAGGGCGGCCATCAGCAGGGCCACCTTGCCCGTTCCCCGCTCGCCCGAGATGACCATCGGCCGGCCCTCCCGCACGTTACGCAGGGCAGTCGAGCAGAGTGACTGCCAGGCTGCCGAGTTGCCGGCCATGCCGGGCAGGCTGGGCAGCGCCGAAGCTGCCTGCCGGCTCGTCGCCGGAAGGGGAGGATCGATCTCGATTACTGCTCCAAAGGCCACCAGGCCGTCGTCGACTGGCCGGACGCGAGCGGAAACGACCTCGCCGCCCGAGAGTGGCAGCTCAGTGCGGCGCGAGCCGGCCGCAGCGGAGCCGTTGGCCGCGATTTCCCACAGCAGCGCATGGTCCACGCCATCGAGCAGGCGGGCGGCAGCTGGATTGGTGATGACCAGTTGATCGGTCACCGCAACGACGGGACGGGTCGAGCGACGAGCTACGGAGAGGAAGGTGTCGAGCAGCATGCGTTCGCGAGCGGTCGCCTGCAGCAGCATGCGTTGCTGGATGTCCTCGGCCACCTGCACGGCCAGGGGCAGGAGCAGCTCATTGCTGTCCTCGTAGCGCACCGCCAGGGTCACCACGCCCTCGATCTGGCCAGAGAGAGGGTGGCGCACGGGAGCTCCAACGCAGCTGAATCCCTGGAATGCGTCGATGTAGTGCTCCGGCCCCTTCACCTCCACCGGTATGCCCTCGACGAGCACCGAACCAAGGCCGTTGGTGCCGGCCACCTCTTCGTGGAGTGACGCCCCGTCCACGGAGTTGGCCCGGTCCAGGCGACGCCGCAGCCCGTGATCCGAGACCCAGCGGGTGATGACCCGCGCATTCCGGTCGGCCAGCATGACGCTCGTCGACGTATCCCCGAGTCGCTCGCCGAGGTCCTGCAGGACGGGCTTGGCGGCAACATAGAGCCGGCCGTTGAGCTCGACCAGGTCCACGTCGGGCAACTGACGGAGCTCCGGGCGCACGCCACTGACCGACGACCGCCGCCACGATGCTTCGATCTGCTGGCGGACGCGTGATGGCGCACGACCCGTAGTCAGGAAGATCTCTCGTGCGGCACGGCCAGTGCGCACGAACTCGTCTGCCCGAGCGGCCATCTCTGCGCCCCTCCGCGTGTCCCCCGATGCGACCCCAAGACAAGAGTCACTCGACACCTGTCTCGTGGCAGCGACGTCCAGGCCAACAGCCCTCCGGCTGGGCCTCAGGATACTGCTATGTGCTCCAGGTTATGTACTCCTGTCGATATGCGTACAGCTGGTGGTCACTGCGCCCGGTAGGCAGCGGCGATCGTAGGCGCCGAGAAATCGGCGGGCGAGCCGGCCAGGGTGACGCGCCCCTTCAGCAGGCAGTACAGCCGGTCGGCGAAAGTCAATGCCCGATCCAGGTTCTGCTCGACGAAGAGCACGGCGGTGCCGGCGCTGGTGATCGCCCGTATGGCTTCGCCCAGCTGTCGCGCCAGGGCAGGTGAAGGGCCAAGGGACAACTCGTCGAGCATCAGCAGGCGTGGATTGGTCATCAGCGCCCGGCCAATGGCAAGTAGCTGCTGTTCCGGCCCGGGCAGCATCGCTGCGCTTCGCTTGCCGTACGCGCCCAGGGCGGGGAAGACACGGGTGACCGTGCGCAGATCCCATGGGCCCGGGCGGCCTCGGTAGGCTCCCACGAGCAGGTTTTCCTCGACGCTCAAGCTGGGGAACACCCGACGTTCCTGGGGCACCAGGCCAATGCCCTGGCGCACCCGCTCGTGCGCGCGGGCACGGTTGATGTTCCGTCCGTCGAAGCGCACTCGGCCCTCGATCACGGGAACGAGCCCGGCAACCATTTTCAGGAAAGTGGATTTCCCGGCCCGGCTGGGCCCGATGAGGGCCACCGCTTCACCCTCATCGACGCGTAGATCCACTTCGGCGAGCGGCGCCCCGGCAGCAACGTTGCAGCTCACGCGCTCCACCGAAAGCAGGCTCATGCCGTCACCTGGCCAGGCGTGAGACATGGCCATCAGCCACGCCCGCCTCTGCGTTCGAAATCGCAACCGGCCGGTTCCCATCGAAGGCGTCCTGGAGCAGGGCCCGGATAGCCGGCCGGGTCACGGGTCGGGGATTGGTCGGCGCCGCAGCGACGATGAGGTCGGCGGCCTCGTCCAGGTCCTCGTACGCCATTCCGATCGCAGCCAGCGACGTCGGTGCGCCGATGGCGTGGGCCAGCTCGTAGACGGCGCCGGGGACATCGGGGTCGCCCAGCGCCCCGGCCAGGCGAGCCAACGCGTGGGGCACCGCGGGCGCGTTGAAGGCAAGCGCGTGTGCGAGTACGACGGTGTGCATCTCGGCATGAGGCAGGTCATACGCACCGCCCAGAACGTGACAGATCTTGTGGTGGATACCGGTACCGGCCACGGCAAACGATGCCGCTGCCAGGTATGCCCCGGCCAGCACGTCGCTGCGCGCCTCCAGGTCATGCGGTGCGACCACGACACGAGGCAGGCTGCGAGCCAGAATTCGTGCGCCTTCCTCAGCCATCAGCGAGCTGATGGGGCAAGCGCCGTCGGCGTAGAGTGCCTCGGCACAGTGAGCCAGTGCGTTCATGCCCGACGGCCCCGCGATGGAGGGGGGCAGGGAGAGGGTCAGGACGGGGTCGTAGATCACCACCGCAGGCTGCGTCCGGGCGGCCCGGCCGGTCTCCTTGCGCGAGCCGCTCGTCACTCCCCAGATTGGCGTCATCTCCGATCCGGCATAGGTCGTTGGGATGGCCAGCAGGCGGACGGGCAACTCCAGGGCAATCGCCTTGCCCAGGCCGGTGGCCGAGCCGCCGCCCAGGGTTACCACGACATCCACGTCTGCTTCTCGTGCCTGGCGGCGTGCCTCCTCGGCTCGCTCGACCGGCACATGCGGCAGGACGTCGTCGATGAATCCGACCAGGCGATCAGCCATCTTCGAGCGCAGCTCATCCGCCGAGGCTCGGCCTGACCGATCGGCGATCAACAGCACCCGCTGCGCGCCGATGCGCTCCAGCTCGTCGACCGTTCGGCCAAACGCATGCACTCCGAACACGACCCTCCCAGGCAGGGCGTCGTAGGTGAAGGCACGCATCCCGTCAGGAGCGCGGATAGAAGGGCGGAATGTCCGCCTCGACGTTCACCCAGACCGACTTGGGTTCGGTGTACTCGTGCATCGCCTCGAAGCCCATCTCGCGACCGTAGCCCGACTGTCCCGTGCCTCCAAAGGGAGAGCCGGGGTTGACGCGCTTGTACGAGTTGATCCAAACCATGCCGGTACGCAGGCGGGCCGCGACGGCGTGAGCTCGCGATAGGTCATTCGTCCAGAGCCCGCCACCCAGCCCATAGTCCACATCGTTGGCCAGGGCAATTGCTTCCTCGTCCGAGCGAAAGGTGCCCACCGTGACGAACGGACCGAAAACTTCTTCGCGGCAGACGGTAGCGCTCGCTTCTGCGCGAACCACCGTTGGACGAACGTAATAGCCTGCGGCGAGCGCCGGGTCGTTGGGTACGTCGCCGCCGGTCAGCACTTCGCCGCCCTCATCCAGGGCCGTCTGGACGTAACCCAGCACGCGCTCGCGATGACGCGGAGAGGTCAGCGGACCCATCTCGGTCTGGGGATCCAGTGGATCACCCAAACGTATGCTCTGGGCCAGCGACACGAAGCGCTCCAGGAACTCATCGGCGATCGACTCGTGAAGCAGGAGGCGTGAGCCGGCGATACACGCCTGACCTTGATTGTGGAAGATGGCGAAGGCCGAGCCGCCAATGGCGGCCGGCAGATTGGCGTCGGCGAAGACGATGTTTGCGCCCTTGCCGCCAAGCTCCAGCTGGACGCGCTTCACGTTGGCTGCCGATAGTGCCACGATGCGCTTGCCGGTCATCGTCGAGCCGGTGAAGGCGATCTTGCGGACGTCAGGATGGCTGGCCAGGTGCTCGCCGGCCACGCTGCCCTGGCCCGGCACGATGTTGACCACACCGGCCGGAAAGCCCACCTCGGCCATCAACTCGGCGATACGCAGCGACGATAGTGGAGTCAGCTCGGCCGGTTTCAGGACAACGGTGTTGCCCGCGGCCAGGGCGGGCCCCATCTTCCAGCTGCAGAACATCAGTGGGAAGTTCCAGGGCACGATCATGCCTACCACGCCGAGCGGCTGGCGTACGACATAGTTGAGGAAGCCCACCTCGACCGGGATAACGTCGCCCTGCAGCTTGTCCGCCATTCCTCCGAAGTAGCGGAACGTGGCTGCTGTGCGCGCAACGTCCAGCCGCCGGCTGTCACGGATGGGGTGGCCCGTATCGAGGCTCTCCAGCACGGCCAACTCTTCGGCGGCCTCCTCGATGCGGTCGGCCAGGCGCAACAGCAACCGTCCACGCTCCGAGCTCTGCATCGCAGCCCAGGCCGGAAAAGCCTCGGCCGCGGCCTTCACGGCCCGGTCAATGTCCGCCGGGCCAGCCCGCGCCACGCGGGCCAGTATCGATCCGTCATGCGGGTTGAGAGTCTCGAAGGTCGCTCCGTCGACTGCGTCGACGAACTCTCCACCAATGAACAGGCGATCCTGCAAACGGCGTGTCGCAGCGGGCGGCTTCAGGACGGCCATCCGACAGCTGGTCCGGCCGCCGTGGCTACAGCTCGACTGGAACTGACGGCAGTTGCCCGCTCGAGATCAGGGCCGGCAAATCAGGGTCGGCGTTCTCCCACACGAGCAACATCGCTCGTTTGGGCGCGTAGCCCTGGTGGCGAATATCCGCCGGCATGGCGGCCACGTCGCCGGGCCGCATCACCACCTTCGCCCTTGCCGCACCTGTATCGCGATCCTCCACGTTCCAGATCAACTCGTCGGAGAGCTGAATGAACCACTCCACCCGATCGTTGCCGTGGATGATGGGCAGAATGTACTCCTCGGTGGTCGGGCAATACAGGCTGTCGCCGCAGACCGAGACGACGGATGGATTCCACGTCACCGGCGAGCGGGACAGATAGGCGAACAGGTTGAAGCTGGCCAGCTCGGCTTCAAAGCCCGGCTCCGCATGCACCTCCGGCTCGTCCTGGCCGACATCGGCGAACTGGCGGTTGACCGGGTGGCCATTGTCGTCATTGCGCACTTCTTCGTCGCCGGCCACGCCAACCATGCGCTGGGCGGTCACCCGGTGGCGGGTGATCGCCGCCCGGTTCTCGCCGTTCTTCACGCCAAAGGCGGAACCAGTCTCGGTGGGGCTGGCAAATGGGTCAAAGCCGGCGTTGGTCCAATTGTCGAGGATCTCTTCAAAGGTGGCCTTGATGAGCGGCGTCTCGAAGTTCTCCAGGTGGTCCAGTTCCGCCTTGCGGTAGGCGTCGTTGTAACGACCGGCGAAGAGATCAACTGTGCCGTAGTGATTGACTGTGCCGATGACACCGTCGAAGTTGACGATGCCGTAGAAGAACTGCCAGGCCACGTCGCGCTGCAGGGCGCGCAGGAAGGCATCGGCCGACATGACATGGCGGCCGGTGGGCCAGTCGATGTAGACGAAGTACTCATCACGGCTGAAGCGGAACTCGCCCAGGCTGTAGTCGCGGTAGCCATACATGTTGGGCTCGCTTGCCTGGGTGCGGATCGGCGCGCTGATGCTCATGCTGAGCTCCTTACTGTCCGAATCGGGCTAGGGCACGGTCTGGATGATGTCTGCCCAGCGATAGATGGTGTCTGGGCCCTCCTGGGTCTGGAGCAGGATTACGGCCGTCTTGTCTGCGCTGAGGCGGTAGGCTGCTCCAACGGGCAGCAGCGTCATGTGTCCGCGCCGAGCGACGACACGACCCATGGCCTGGCCGCTTGGCTGGCCCTCCAGCGCGTTGGAGCCGCGCTCGGCCGTTGGGCCAATGTCGTCTGGTCCCAGCTTTCGAAGTTCGATCTGGACCACGCCATCCATCACCAGGGCGAACTCGTCGTGCGGCGCCGTGCGCCACTCGGACGTCCCCTCGGCGCGAATGACCTCGAGCACGTACTGCCGGTTCCTGCCCACCGCCACCTTCTCCCAGGGGCGCGACTGTGAGGCGACCTCGAACATGTTGGAGAAGGCGTAGCGTGTCGGATCATCGTCGATGATGTCGATTTCGCCCTTCTGGTAGGCGTCCAGCGAGCCGAACTGCGTGGTATAAGTCTCTAGACCAGGCATTGCGTCCGCTACTCCTTCTCTGGGCCGTGACAGTCGGTTCTGGAGGTAGCCCACTCAGCGCGAGTGCCTCTTGTTCGCTGAGCGAACGGGTGTACGCTGGGCGCACACAGTATCGGGCCGGAGATCAACGCATGTCAAGACAGACTGAGGAGCCACCGGCGACCACGCGCTCCGAACGCGTGCAGTCCCTGGAGCGGGGGCTGAGTGTCCTCAAGGCATTCACCGCAAGGGATGGTGGCCTGACCATCAGCGAGGTAGCGGAGCGCACGCGGCTAACCCGCGCGACGGCGCGTCGCCTGCTGCTCACACTCGCAGAATTGGGCTACGTTGAAGCGGATCGACGCGAGTTCAGGCTGAAGGAGCAGGTCCTCGATCTGGCCAAACCCTTCACCGGCCCGGACGACCCATGGGCCTTCGCGGAACCGTATCTGCAGTCCCTCACGGACCGGCTGGGGGAGTCGGCCTCCATCGCCGTGCTCGACGGAACGGACATCCTCTATGTCGCGCGAACTCCAACCCGGCGCTTGATGACCCTCAACGTGAGTGTCGGTTCGCGCCTGCCTTCGCACGCCACTTCGAAGGGCAGGGTTCTGCTCTCCTTTCTACCCAGCAACGAGCTGGACAGCTACCTGAAGCGCAGTGCCATTGCCCGCTACACCAATCGGACGGTGGCCGACGCAGAGCAGCTTCGCGCAGTCTTGGCGGAGGTGCGTGAGCAGGGTTGGGCGATAGTCGACCAGCAGCTCGAGGAGGGCCTCTGCTCAGTTGCCGCTCCGCTCGTCGGGCCGGACGGGCGGGTTAGCGCCGCCATCAGCGTCTGTGCTCACGCGGGGCGGATCGACCCAGCGACTCTGGCTACTGAGTTCTTGCCCCTCGTGCTCGAAACTGCGCGGCGCATCAGCGCCGTCTGGAACCGCCGCTGACCCTTGACGTTGGTGGCCGGTCTGGCCGTCCGCCCCAGCCCGCCGGAGGCGGCGGCGCAGGTGAGCGCAACGAACCGGGGACCAGCACGTCGATCGTGCCTACGGTCATCGCCGTCAGCTGGGCGATCACATCATGGACGTCGATCGAGCTGGGCAGGATTGCTCGCAGGTCCGTCACCCCGGCATGGGCCAGGGCAATGACCCGGTCCTGGCAGTCCTCCAGGGTTCCAAAGATGCCGATGTCACGCGGGTGGCCCAGCCGCGCGAAGACGGCGTCCCGGTCGGCGCGGGCGCTCGCTTCCGCCTCGGTACGACCTATCGAGACAGGCAGCGTGACCGCAACGCCCAGCGTATCCGCGGAACGGCCCAGCTCGAGTGCCTCAGCGCGCGCCTCGTCGGCGGCCGACTCCAGGTCTGAGAAGTTCCATGCCCGCAGGACGATGTCGTCCACCAGCTGCAGCAACGGCGGAAGGTCGGCCAGCTCAGCCGCAGTGGCGGAGACCCTCGGGCGCCGATTCTCCGCGCTGGAGGCGAAGCTCGCGCGAACCGCGCGTACCAGGTCGGGGTCAGCTCCCGCGAGAGATAACTCGAAGCGACCGACGAGGCGATCAGCAAGTTGCAGCGCCATCGTCGTCACCTGTGCCAGATCAATCTCAGTGCTCCGGAGTGTCACGCCCAGCGAAGCACGCTGCAGCTCGCCGGCCAGCGCCACCGCCGCCGGCCATAGGCCAGCGCTCTCTCGATTGGGATCGCCATCGGCGAGATCGTCAAGCCAAACAGCACCGAGGCCTGCCCGATCGCACAGGCGGGCCATTGCTTCACGTCCCGGATCACGCGCATCGATGACCACCCCCAGGCGGGTGAGCCGGCCGGCCGGCGGGCGCGTGTGGGCGAACTGGGTCACTGCCACCTCCGGTGTTGAGAGAATATGAAGTCGCCGAAGTCTTGCATGCCCCGCAATAGCGGGGGTGTGTCGCAGCGCTGCCCACTGCTCCGGGCCACGGACCGGGCATGACGTCGGCCACGTCCGAAGCGGCTCCCTTGCTGCTCACCGCCCTGCTTCGATTGACTCACCAATTGCGCTCGGCCGGTGTGCCCGTCTCGTCCTCGGAAGTGATCGACGCTAGTACTGCTCTAGCTCAGATTGATCTTCTCGATCGGCAGCAGGTCAAGTCCAGCCTGGCGGCGACGCTCATCAAGGAGCCTGAGGACACGCGCATATTCGACACTCTCTTCGAGCTGCACTTTGCCAATCGGCCCCGTCCAGCCACGCCGGCGGGTCCGCTGCTGGGCGGCGGCGAGACCGAGGGCTCAGAGCGAGTGATCGAGACAAGTCTCGACCGCATGACGTCCGAAGAGGAGCCAGGCGCCGACGCATCGGCAGAGTTGCTCGACTTGATCATGGAGGCACTGCAACGCGGTGACATGGAGGCCCTGCGCGCGCTGGCAGACATGGCCGTGGGCAGGGTCGCGGGCATCAGCAGTCAGCCGCAGGCGACCGAGCGCTACTTCTTGTATCGCGTCCTGCGCGCACTGGAGCTCTCCAAGCTGATGGCACGCGCTCTGGCGGCTGAGCGCGAGGCGGCGGGCGGCGAGATCGACGGGCGGCGTCTGCGCGCCGAGATGGCTGAGCGCATTGAGGCCTTCAAGCAACTGCTGGCCAAGGCCATCAAGGGTGGACTGGCTGAGGAACGTGGTACCGACGATCCCGGCCGGACGATGGAGCTGTTGGGGACCGAGGACATCGAGTTCCTGGGCGCCTCTCCCCGCCAGCTGGCAGCCATGAGGGAACAGATCCGGCCATTGGCCAGGGCACTCGCCACGAAGATGGTTCGCCGGCGCCGGCGAAGGGACCGCGGACGGCTGGACGTCCGGCGCACAGTACGTCGCTCGCTGTCGTCCGGTGGCGTGCCTCTCGAGCCGGCCTTCCGCAGGCCGAAGATAGCCCGTCCCGACCTGTATCTACTGTGCGACGTATCGGGCTCCGTGGCGGAGTTTGCGTCCTTCACGCTGACGCTGCTCCAGGCGATGACCGCGGAGTTCGCCCGCATGCGCTCGTTCGCCTTCGTCGATGAGGTCGACGAGGTAACGGACCACCTGAAGGACGTCGCGTCGTTCCTCGAGGTGCGACACGTGCTGTACCGCGCAGATGTCGTTGGAGACGACGGGCACTCCGACTACGGAGCTGTCCTGCAGCGCTTCTGGGAACGCCACGGCAGCGGCATTGATTCTCGTTCCACGGTCATCATTACCGGCGACGCCAGGTCCAACTATCGCCCGCCACGCGTGGAGGCGCTACGCTCGATCCACGATCGCGCTCGCAAGGTCTACCTGCTCAACCCCGAACCCGAAGACGACTGGAACACGACCGACTCGATCGTGTCCGTCTACGAGTCGGTGCTCGACGGTATCTTCGAGGTGCGCAACCTGCGCCAGCTCGGCGAAGCGGTCTACCGAATCACCTGACCTCGATCGCGGCTCCCACCGCGGTTGACTCCCCGGATATCATCGGTGCGCGTTCGCAACGCGCACTGTCGTTCGCATTCCGAACATCGCCTGCAGAGTCGGTGCCGGCGGCGGTGCCAGAGGGATAGGAGGCTGCGAGTGAGGACGATGGTCGAGCGTTGGCGCGCCTACGTGGCACGCCACCCAATGCGCGTCGCGCTGGTCGGTGGCTTCGTTGCCACCCACGTGGCGACCAACACCGGCATGTGGTACCACGGCATCGGCCTGCCGGACCTGAACTTCAACTTGCTCAACGGCTACCTCGTGTTTGGCAACGCGGCCAACGTGTTCGGCACCGAGGGCATGCAGGACCAGACGATCCTGACCTTGTTCGGGATGGTCGTCCACTATGCGATGGGGATCAGCTTCGCGCTGATCTTCGCCTTCGGTATCCACGCCATGATCCCTATCGCCAACACGCTCGTCGGCAACTTCACCAAGGCGATCATCTGGAGCCTGATCCTGGCCACGCTGAGCGTCACCTGGTGGATCAACCTGTTCACCTTCCACTTCGGTGATGTGCAGGTCACGGCCGGCCTGTTCATGAGCAACTTCGGCATCGAATGGGTGATCGCCGTGTACCTGTGGCACCTGGTCTACGGCCTCCACCTCGGCGCCTTCTTCAACCCGGCGCCGGTAGCCGACACCGATGTCGAGGCCGAGCTGGATCCACAACCGGCGACGGCCGGCATGTGATCGACGCTATCTAGCCCCGCTGTACAGAGGGTCGCCGTGGCGGCGGCCCTCGTTCGTTAGCGACTCAGCCGCCGACGTGCACGTCGTCGATGGCTCCCCACCTGCGCGCGTCGTGAAGTGCCAGTGACGGGTCGCGCGCAACGTCTGCCACGGCCTCGCCCAAGAGGCGCACGGCGGTGTCGACTTCGTCCTGCGTGACGACCAGCGGTGGCGACAGGCGCACCACGTCCTCACCGGCCTCCAGCACCAGCAGGCCATGCTGGAACGCCTGCCACTGGACGGCCTCGGCGATCTCGCCCGAGACGAACTGCACGCCGATCATCAGGCCCTTGCCACGCACGTCGCGCACCAGCTCCGGCTGGTCGGCCAACAGGCCGCGCAGGCCGCTCATGGCCTGCTCACCGCGAGCCGTCGCGTTGTCCAGCAGTCCCTCCTCGAGCAACTTGATGGTCTCGAGCGCGGCTGCGATGCTGACCGGGTTGCCCCCGAACGTCGAGCCGTGGTGGCCGGCCTCCCAGCTCATCAGCGGCGAGCGGGCAACTAGTGCCCCCAGCGGCATGCCCGAGGCGAGGCCCTTGGCCGTCAGCAGCATGTCCGGCTGGACGCCCCAATGTTCGATGGCCCACATCCGGCCGGTGCGTCCCGCACCCGACTGGATCTCGTCGGCCACCAGCAGGATGCCATGCTCGTCGCAGATCCGGCGCAGTCGGGGCAGGAAGTCTGCGTCAGGTACGAGGTAGCCGCCCTCGCCCTGGATCGGCTCGACGAAGATCGCGGCCACCTCGTCGGCGGGGACCAGGCGCTTGAAGACGCGCTGCTCCAGCTCGTCGAGTCCCGCGCTGCCGAAGGGCACGTGGAAGACACCGGGCAGGAACGGCCCGAAGCCGGCGTGGTACTTCGACTTCGAGGCGGTCAGCGAGACGGAGCCGTAGCTGCGTCCGTGGAATGCGCCCAGGAAGGAGACCAGGTATTGCCGCCGCGTGGCGAAGCGGGCCAGCTTGATGGCCGCCTCGACCGCTTCGGTGCCCGAGTTGGTCAGGAAGCTGCGCGTGGGCCCGTCCATCGGCGCGATCCGATCGAGCTCGGCGGCCAGCTCGGCGTAGGCCGGCAGGTAGAAGTCGGAGGCTGAGAAGTGGAGCAGCTCGCGCGCCTGCTTCTCGATTGCCGCGGTGACGCGCGGATGGGCATAGCCGGTGGCCGAGACCGCGATGCCTGCCGTGAAGTCGAGGAACAGGTTGCCGTCCACGTCCTCCACGGTGCAGCCTTGGCCGCGTAGCGGGGCGAAGGGGTACGCGCGGGGCAGGCTGGGCGAGGTGAAGCGGTGGTCGAAGTCCACCAGTTCGCGCGTCCGCGGGCCGGGCAAGGGCGTGCGGATGTGGGGGACTGTGCGGGCCTGGGCCGGTCGCTCGGCGAGCTCGGTCACGTGCTCTTCCTGCATAGAAATGATGCACTCTGCATCAACTTCGCGGCAGTGTAGCAGGGGCCCTACTTGACGCGGAACCAGTGGAGCCGTACGGCTCGAGGTCCAGTTGGTGCCGCTGCTCCGCGACGGGCTCCCGCTCCGAATGATCGATCAGGTCGATCAGCCGCCGGCCCTGGTAGTCGGACATTTCGAGCGCCGCCTTGGCCGAGCGCGGGCCGTATGCTCCCCATTCTTATCCCTTGGGCGTGCCCAGCGAGAGCGGTGGTGTGAAAGCCGGCCGATCGGGGCATCGGACCGCCTCAGGCTGCTACTGATCCGAAGTCGTGCGTGGCCCCCGCCGTCGGGAGCCCGCCGGCCGCGCCATCCCGCGCGCCCTGACACGAGGGTGCCCCGTAACGCGTCGGGTTGCGCGGCTGATAGGAATGCCAGGCATAGCCCGCTGGCTATGGACCGCGCGCGCCGGTCAGGCGCGCCGACCGGCCCGCCCGCTGCACTGGGCGCGGGCGAGTGGGCGGGTGTCAGTCGACGATGGTCTGACTCTGCTCGCGCATGAACTGCTGGACGTAGTACAGGCCGCCGCCAGCCTTGCCCGTGGAGCCGGAGGCCTTCCAGCCGCCGAAGGGCTGGATGCCCGGCCAAGCACCGGTCGTCGCTCCGGCACGCCGGTTGACGTAAACCACCCCGGCGTGGATGGTCGAGAGGAACCTGTCGACCTCGGCCTTGTCCTCGCTGAAGAAGCCGCCCGTCAATGCGTAGTCAGAGGCGTTGGCCAGCTCGAGCGCCTCGTCGAGCGAATCGACCGGCGCCACGGCGACGAAGGGCACGAACAGCTCGTCGCGGAACAGCCGGTGGTCCGACGGCAGGCCGGTGACGATGGTCGGTTGCACGAACCAGCCCTTGTCCAGCCCATCGTCAGTCAGCCGCTCGCCGCCGACCTCGACCCGACCCTCGCGCTGCGCCTCCGAGACGGCTGTCTGATAGCGGGCCACGGCGCGCTGGTTGATCACGGGGCCCAGCCAGTTGGCGCGGTCGAGCGGGTCGCCGATGGTGATCTCGCGCGTCTTCTCTGCCAGCAGGCGCACGAACTCGTCGTGCACCGGCCGCTCGACGTAGACCCGGCTGCAGGCCGAGCACTTCTGGCCGCCGAAGCCGAAGGCCGCCCGCATGACTCCCTCGGCCGCCTCCTCCAGGTCCGCTTTGCGGCTGACGATGGCCGGGTTCTTGCCGCCCATCTCGACGATGACCGGCTTGGGGTAGCGCTTGGCGAAGCCCTTGTACACCTCGAAGCCGACCTCGAACGAGCCGGTGAAGACGATCCCGTCGATGTCCTCGTTCTCCTGCAGCTCCGCGCCGACCGTCTCGCCCGGCCCCGCCACGTAGTTGAAAGC
The DNA here is from genome assembly GCA_035514295.1 of Candidatus Limnocylindria bacterium. Taxonomy (GTDB): domain Bacteria; phylum Chloroflexota; class Limnocylindria; order Limnocylindrales; family CSP1-4; genus JALYGJ01. The sequence goes on from DATKBB010000116.1 coordinate 56,245, forward strand.
GCCCTCCGGCAGCCCCGCGTCGCGCAGCACCTCGTGCAGCTTCAGACCCAGCAGCGGCGCATCGGACGACGGTTTGAAGACCACGGTATTGCCGGCTACCAGCGCGCCGCCGGCGGGACCGCCGCACAGCGCGAAGGGGAAGTTGAACGGACTGATCACCGCGAAGACGCCGTGCGGCTTGAGCACGGAGCGCGTGTGCACGGACGAGTCGCCAAGATTGCCCATGGGCACGTCGAAGCCGTCGTGCTGCTCCAGCATGTCGCAGTAGTAACGGATCAGGTCGGCCGTCTCCTCGACGTCGCCCAGCGCCTCGAGCCTGTTCTTGCCCACCTCCAGGCACATCAGCGCGGCGTACTCCATCTGCCGCTCGCTGATCAGGTCGGCGGCGCGCCGCAACAGGGCAACCCGCTCCTGCCAGGGTGTGGCGGCCCAGGCGGGCGCGGCCCTTCTCGCGGCCGCGATGGCGTCCTTCACGTCCTGCCGCGTGCCCTTGGCGAACCAGCCCAGGACGAGCTCGTCGTCAATGGGGGAGCGGTCCTCGAACTCGCCTTCACCCGAGCGCGGCCGGCCGTCGACGTGGTTCTGATGGTGCTGCCCCAGTTGGGCACGGGCCTTCTGCGCGCCACGCTCGAACTGCTCGTGCAGCTCCTCGTTGTCCGCACTGAGGGTGGCGTAGGTGATCTTGAGTTGCGGCCGTTCGATGGTATCGGTCATGGGTGTCGTCGTCTCCTTCTCCGCACCGCCCTCATCCTGATCAGAAGTCTACCGCGACACCCGTGGCGGCCCACGTCGACCGGCCGACCTGCTGGTGCCCGACCATCTTCGCCACCGGGGGCTGGCGGTTAGAGGCTGAGCTCAATGAGTCCTCGCTCGATGCGCAGGCGCTGTTCCTCGTCAAAGAGCCGGTGGTACTTCTCCAGACCGTAGAAGAAGACTTCTTGCGTCGCCTCCGACTCCACGTCTCGTGAGGCAGCACGAATTCGACGCTGCCGTTGACCTGCGCCTTGCCGTCGGGACCGTAGGGAACGCCGATCTCCCGGCAGAGCCCGGCAACCACCACCGCCGGTTGATCGGCCAGCTCCTCGTAGCGAACCAGGTGGTGGTTGGGCGAAGCGAGCCAGCGGCGCGCCCCGCCCACCGCCGCGTTCCACCGTTCCAGGCAGTAGTCGATGGAGCGGAAGCGTCGCCAGTACCGTTCGGGCCGGCTCAGGGACAGCTCGTACAGTGAGGCGATCGTCGCCCCACCATCACGGACCACGTGCACGAACTGGGCCTCGGGAGTGCTTTGCTGTATCTCGTGGATGTAGAAGAGATGCTCCGGCGTCTTCTCGACCCAGCCTCGGTTGCCCTCCCGGCGCGCCAGGCTGTCCAGCGTCTCCACGAACGCGCCGACGTTGGCGGCACTCGTCAGGCGCCAGCTCGGGCCGGGGACCGGAACACGACAACGTTCCGCCAGCCGACGCAGCGCGCGCCTGCCCTGGACCACTTCTTTCAGCCGGCCCCGCTTGCGGAAGTCGACAACGAAGAAGCGGGTTTCGGGCACCGTCGTAAGCGGCGCATGACGCTTCAGCAGGGACTGGAGCAGCGTAGTCCCGCTGCGGGGGCAACCGACGATGAAGGCGCGGACCAGACGCGAGTCATCCTTGGCCTGGCCGCCGGCGCTGGGCACCCGACGTGATCGCTCTGTCGCGGCCGTCATCGACCCGCGCGCTGCGCCGGCGGATCGTCCGTCCGGCGCGCGTCAACGGGCTTGCGCCTGCGGGCAAAGCGCGAGCGCACCATCCACCAGAAGAAGGGCGGGTCGTCGACAAAGACGCGGCGCCCGATACGCCGCGGGTCCTTGAGCAGGCGGAACGACCACTCCAGGCCTACGCTGGTCATCCACGCCGGCGCAGCCGGTACAAGTCCACCCAGGACATCGATCGCGTAGCCGACGCCGACCATGACCGTTTTCGGCAACTCCGCCTGGTGGCGTTCCATCCACTGTTCCTGCTTGGGCGAGCCCAGGCCCACGTAGAGGATGCGCGGTTCCGCCCGGCGCAATTGCTCGACGGTTTCAGCATCCTCCGGGCCGCCGATGCGGAAACCCATCGGAGGGCCGATTGAGGCGATGACTTGAGCGCCAGCTGCATCCAGCACGCGTGCCGCCGTGGCCGGTGCGTCATCGCGCCCGCCCAGCAGAGCGGTCGGGAGCGGGTCGTCGGCGCTCGCCCGGGCCACCGCCTCGGGCAGCAGGCGGCCCGTAACCGGGCCGAGCAGCGGTGTGCCGGCGAGCCGCGAACCGTAGATGATTCCCATGCCGTCGGGCACACGGAGGCGCGCGCCGAGCGCCAACGCGCGGAATTCTTCGTGGCGACGGGCGCGGACAACATGGTCGACGTTCGGCGTGTTGATGTAGCCGCCCGAGCCGGCGCGCGCCCACTCGATGATCAAGGCCACCGCCTCATCGAAAGCGATGTTGTCGATCGGGAGGGTGTCGATCTGCACGACGCGCGGCGGCCGCTTGCTCACGGGCGGCTCCAGGCCGTCAGATCGCGGCCGATCAGTCGCCCGAGTTCGGCGACCTCGGGGGCGAGCTCCGCCGTCAGCCGGCGGCGGAGGTCCGGATCAAGTGGAGCACGTGCCGCGCGGCGGCTGTTGAGCGCGACGAGCCGGTCGCGCACGCTGTGAGCGAGGGCAGACCGGCGCAGCCGCCCGTAGCAATTCCGGAGCGGTCCCGGGGGCGCAAATACGAGCCGCTGCAGCAAGCGTGAACGGGGCTGCTGGCTGGGGTTGTGTACCACGAAGTCGAGCTCGACGAGGGCGTCGACGTTCATGAACTCGAGCACTTGCCGATAGGCGCTACTCGGGTCCAGTGCGAAGTCGTCGAAGACGATGAAATGAACGCGCTCCCGTCCGAAAACGCCGAGGTAGCGCGCAACCTGCTCGGCGAAACGGACTGAGTGGCGGTAGTACAAAGCCTCGGGCCGGATCGCGTCCGGCGAGATCTGCTCTCCGCGCCGGCGCGCCGGCTCAGCTGCGAGGGCGTCGGCGAAGTCGGTGATGTCCTCACGCCGGTTGAAGACCAGTTGGCCGTGCTGGGCATGCATGACATCTACCGGATTGCGCAGCATGACGATGATCTGTGCTTCCGGCGAAAAGTCCCTGATCTCCCGCGCGGCAGTGAGCGAGTACAGGTACCACGGCGATGCTTCGCCGGCGCGCTGGTCCGGGCGCGCGCCTGCAAATAGGGCGAGGTACTCGTCCTCGGTCATGCGCCGGTAGCGTGGCGTGAGGTCCTGGCCGAAGTACATCGGCTCCTTGGGCACCGACATGAACACCTGCGGGTGGGCGCGCAGGTACTCGTAGAGAGCCGTGGTGCCCGACTTGAAGGCCCCTACCACGAACAGGTCGGGTCGCTTCACGCACCGCTCCCGGCGGTCTCCAGTGGGGCGCGCTGCCGGGTCTCCAGCCAGCCCGACAGGTCACGCTCGATCAGCCGTCCGAGTCGCTCGATTTCTGGGGCCATCTCGTCGGTCAGGCGGCCGCGCAGCACCGGATCCATCGCCCGGCGTTGTCGGATCTCGCTGTTGAGCTCGAGCAGCCGCGTACGAACTGCCCGCACGAAAGGGAAGCGGCGCAGCAATGGGGCGAGCGGCAGCAGCAGCTTGGGCGCGAAAATCAGCCGCTGGATGAGCGGCGAGCGGACGCGGCGGTTCTCGTTCGCCTTGGGCGGCGCGGCGGCGAGGGACGGATCTACGCCCAGGAACTCGAGACAGCGCTGTACGACGGCAGCGCCGTCGCGCAGCAGGTCGTCGTGCAGCATCACGTGGACCCGCTCGCGGCCGAAGACCTCGAAGTAGCGTTCGAGCTGCTCGGCGAAGCGGACGCTGTGGCGGTAAAAGAGGTTCTCGATGTTGATCGGGCCGGCCGGCAGGCGCCGGCCTGCGCGGCGCTCGGGCTCGGCTGCCAGCGCCTCCTCGAAGTCGGGGATGTCCTCGATCACATTGAAGATCAGCTGGTTGTGCTGGGCGTACATGACGTCGACCGGGTGACGGAGCACGACGAGGATCTGGGCGTCGGGCGAGAACGCCTTGATCTCGCGCGCGGCTGACGTCGAGTAGAGGTACCAGGTGGAGGCCTCGCCCACCCGCTGGCCCGGCCGGGCGTCCCTGAAGAGGCGCCGGTAGTCGGCTTCACTCATGCGCCCGTAGCGGCGGGTCAGGTCATCGCCGAAGTAGAGCGGCTCCTTGTGGAAGGGCATGAAGATCTGTGGGTGCCGGCGGAGGCCCTCGTAGAGGGCGGTGCTGCCGCTCTTGAAGGCACCGACGAGGAAGAAGTCAGGTCGGGCCATGCACGGGGAGGATAGCGGAGGCCCGACGTCGGCGGCTATCGGTCGCCGCACGCCGCACGCCATGTCGCTCCGTCCGTGTGGCCTTGTCGCGATGACCGCACAGACGTGCCGGCGGGGCATATTGCGATCAAGCTTCCTCCAGTCCCCCCGGACCGGCTGCGCTAGGCCAGTCGTCCAGCAGGTAAAGCGACATCGTTCGAACCCGCCAGCTTGAGCTCGATGACACGAGCGATTTCCTGAACCTGGTCCGGCGTGAGCTCTTCACGCCATCTGCCGAGCGAACGGCGGTTGACCGTCGGTTCGGGAATCGGTGTCTGGAGTTCCAAGATCTCTTCAACGGCCCTCAACGACTCGGCTGGTGCGCGGTGCAGCTCCTCGTATGAAATCTCCACCAGCCGCGAACCGAGCAATGGCCGCAGCTCGGCGAACCTCTGCTCATGGGCGACCCACCGCAGGGCGCCCCTGCCCGCAAGGCTGAGCGACTCGTACCAGTCCGTGTCGGCAGCGCCAATTCCTAGGAAACGGTTGGGCAGCGGGTACTGCCGCCACTCTTCGAGCCAACGGCGTACCCCCTGATGCTTGAGCATGCTTGCAACGGTGCCGTAAACGCTCCGCCGGACGCCAACGAAGAGGGCGTCGGGAAACTCCTCCGCCAGCAGCTCTGCGAACCAGATGTTGGGGTGGCTCTTGTCGGCAAAGTGACGTGGGGCGACACGTGCTGCCTCGTAGCGGTAAAGGCGCACGAGCCGTTTGAACAGCCGTTCGCGGGAGCGTGGATCGACGGCCATCGCTACCGAAAGCCTGAAGAAACGAGGCCGTTCGATTGACGCGCCTATCTCGGGGTGGGCGCCCAACACATTGCCGACCCAGTTCGTACCGGAGCGGCCCGTACCAATGACGAAGATCGGACTCGCCGAGAGCGGCCTGCGCAGTCGATAGGCGACATAGCCGGCGGCCAGCTCGAGCAGGTCGGAGCTATGGCGGCGCATGCCGGCTACTATACGGGCCTGAAGTCCTGTGACAGATGAGAGGCGCAGGTCGTCGCCGAAGATTACAATTCGCGCGCCAGAATGGGCCGGCCCTCCACCAGCCTGTCGGGCAGCGGCATGTCGGATCGCCCGCGTCCGTGTGTGGCGCGCCAGCACCTCAGTTTTGGGTGACCGAGATTGGTTCCTTGACGGACTCAGGCGCGCGCCCGGCCAGCAACTCAGCGCAGGTTCTGGACGTCACCGTAGTCGTGCCGGTCCACAACAGCGCAGGCACGCTCGGCCGGGCACTAGCGTCGATTCGTGCGCAAACACGCCAGCCGGCGGCGGTCATCGTCGTGGACGATGCGTCCAGCGACAACTCGGCGGAGCTCGCACGGGACCTCGGACTGGCCAACCTGCGAGTGATCCGACACGCGGTCAACCGCGGACCGGGTGCGGCACGCAACACCGGCACGACCGAAGCAACGACCGAGTGGGTGGCCTTCCTTGACAGCGATGACGAGTGGGAGCCGACGTTCTTGGAGGAGGTCTCGGATGTGCTCGAGAGCACCTGCACTGACTTTGCCGCCAGTGGCGGGGTTCGACACTTCGCCGGCGGGCGCAGTGAGCGTCTGATCGGCGACGAGCCGGCTCTGGGCAGTGACCGGACCGATGAGCTCTGGAGACTATGGTTGCGCTTCAATCGCTCACCGATCAACTCATCATCTGCCATTCTTCGACGTTCGCTCTTGCAGCGCGTAGGTGGCTATCCCGAAGACCTTCGCCGCGGCGAGGACCTCGTAACGTACGCGCGACTGTGGCTGGAGGGGCGCTTCGCCTTCCTCAACCGACCCCTGTGGCACGTCCATCAAACTCAAGGCAGCCTGACCACCCTTGGGCCGTCGTTCTACGAGGCGCGCCAGCAGCTCGCCCGCCTCGGGAGATCCCTTTTGACTGCTGCCATACGGCGACGACCGGGAGCCACGTCATTCCTGCTCGTCTACCTCCAGCTCGTCGCCCGCAGGCTTGTGTGGGTGCCCGGCTGGATTCGCTCGCGTGGCGAGCCCGTTGGCCGGCGGCGCGTCCGCGGCTAACATCCGGCTCGATGTCGCATCTCCTGCCCGCGAGCCGTGACGATTACAGGCCGGTTCTTAGCCCGTCACGCATATTCTGGTTCCGGCACCGTTCCAATTTCGGGGACCGCATGGCCGTACCGCTGGTGCGGCACTTCGCCGGCCTTGATGCGCGCTGGGCGCCGCCGGAGAAGTCGGATGCGGCGATCATCGGCTCGATCGCCGGCCAGCTGCCCCGCGGCTATGGTGGCGTCATCGTGGGTATCGGCAAGATCCGGCCGGACGTCGACATCGACCTCTCCGCGGCGACCGTGCTTGGCCTGCGCGGCGAGCTGACGCTGCGCGGTGCTGGCGTGCGGGGCGACATCGCGCTTGGCGACACTGGGCTGCTGGCCATCGACCTGTTGGGAGAACGGCCGGCAGTGGCGCACGCGCTCGGTGTGGTGCCTCACTACCTGGATCAGAGCCTTGCCGGTCGTTATCCCAGCGCGTTTCGCATCGACGTCGGTGGAGACCCGCTCGTGGTCATTCGCCAGATCGCCTCATGTCAGCGGATCGTCTCGAGCTCGCTGCACGGTCTCGTCACCGCTGACTCACTCGGCATCGCTCGGATGTGGGAGCCCTACGCCGAGCTGAAGGGCGGACGCTTCAAGTTCGACGACTATGCGAGCGCGCTCGGCATCAAGTTGGAGCCGGGCGGCTGGGATACGGCCCCCCAATCGGCCGTCGCCAGAGCTCGCTCAGCGCTGCGTGACGCGATGAAGGAGCTGTCTGCTGCCCTGTCGGCTCCCCCCAAGCCGGCCGGCCGCGGCCGCATCTCGCACTTGCTGCGTCGTCGGCCGCGGGCAGGAGCGCGATAGTCGGCTGTCAGTGGGCCGCTCGTCGCTTCAGAAGTCCGAGGACGCCATCGGGGTAGCCCTACAGCCCGATGGGATCGTCGCGCTCCTCCGCCGTAAGTGTTGCCTCTACCGATCGTCGCCCCCGGCGCGCAGCCACCTGCTCGAACCGTTGTTGTGCGCGCTCGCCGCCCGGCAGCGCCTGGGTCACGAACTCGATCAACTGATGCAACAGCGCGCGGTCGAGCACATACAACGCTCCAACGTACGCCGCGGCGCCCACCCCGAATTCCACCAAGAGCAGGACGACGTTGTCGACGCGTGGATGCATCAGCCACTTGGCGGCTAGGACGGCGCCCGCCATCAGCACCGTGGCCGCGACGGTGCCCCGAAGGCGGGAGAGGTAGGCGCGGGTGGGGATACCAGCGTAGCGGCGCTGGAAGAACAGCTGGAGAGGCACCATCAGGTAACCGCGAACGACGAAGGCGGCGGCGACGGCAACGATGCCGAACGAGACTGCGAGTGCGAAGCCGGTCACCGCCGTGATGGTGTTGACGAGGCGCAACCGAAGGGCTATGTCGGGCCTCCCCACCACCGACAACAACGTGACGCCGAATCCCTGAACCGCGAGCGCCGGACCGACCAGGAAGAGCACCGCCGCCACCGGAACGGCCTCGTCCCATTTGCCGCCGAAGACAGCCCGGATCAGCTCCGGTGCGACGAGCGCCATGCCGACGTAGGCGGGCAGCACCACCCCTGCCGTGACGCGGGTGATCCGAAAGTAGGCTGCCTGCAGCCGTGTCGGTTCGTGCTGTAGGCGCGAGAGTGCTGGAAAGGCGACCTTACGCGCGATGCCGTGAAGCAGGTGGTTGCCGGCATCCAGGATGCGGTAGGCGATCGCGTAGTGGCCGAGAGCGGGCGTGCCCAGCACCGCACCGATGAGCAAATTGTCTGAGTACCGTGTGAAGTATCCAAGAAGGTCGCCGCCCACGATGTTCGCGCCGTAGCCGAACAGGTCGCGGAAGTGGCGCCTGCTGAAGTTCGGCCGTGGCCGCCACGGACTGGCGACCATGAGTGCCACCGCCGACAAGACGGCAGTGAGCAGCTGCTGCACGACCAACGCCCACACGCCGTACCCCGCCAGTGCCAGGAAGACACCGGCTGCTCCGCCGCCGACGATTGAGAACATCGTGCGCAGGGCGAGGCTGCGGAAGCGCATCTCGCGCCGCAGAATGCCCATTGGCACCGCGGACACGGCGGTCAGGAGGAACGCGAGCGAGAGCGCCTGCAGGACGGGCTGCAGACGAGGCTCGCCCAGCAGCGTGGCGATCGGTATCGCAAGAACAACGCCGCCGGCGGTCAGGACGGCGCCCATCGACAGCGCTGCCCAGAAGGCGCTGTCCAGGTGTTCCCGCTCCAGCACGCGGCGCTGGATGATGGCGTCGCCCATGCCCTGGTCGACGAACAGCGAGGCGAGCATGACGAAGACCATCGCCAGGGCCACCAGGCCGAAGTCCTGCGGCGGGAGGAGGCGGGCGAGGATAACGAAGACGAGCAACTGAAGCAGCTGCCGGCCCCAGTTGTCGATCAACGCCCAGCGTGTGGCGCGTGCCGTGCGGCGCCGGAGGTTGGCGCTATCCGAGCCGTGGTCGGCAGGCTCCCATGGTTTGCTCATCGGGATCGCTTCGCATTGACCACGCGAGGAAAGTGTACCGGCGCACGCTCGATCGCTGAGTTCGACCGCGCGCGGTCGAACCACTTAACATCGGCGTAGTGTCACCCTCTCGGCGTCCTGCGACCTTGCCTCGAAAGGGGGTCCGCGTACTCATTGTCGCGCCAGCGCCGCTGGGGGATGCGCGCATTGGAGGCATCGTGAACTTCATTCGCGGCTTTGTCCGCTACATGCCTTCTGACTTCGAGGCGGAGATCGTGGGCATCGCAGTTGGCGAAGACCATTCGGGCAGCGGCTGGCGGGAGATCACTCTCGCGGGCCGGGGCGTCCGATTCCTTCCAGTTGCCCGCATGCCGCAGGCACGCCGATCCGGCCGACTCCCGACCAAGGCACGTATCGTCGCCGGGATGTTGCGCCACCGCGCGCGGATTGCGACTGCTGGCCGCGTCGCTCAGATCCACGCGCCCGCGATGGACCTGAGCCTGCTCGGGCGCCAGGTGCCGACGGTACGGGTAGTCCACAACGCGCCAAGGGACCTGGCGACGAATCGCGGCGAAAGCGCCTGGCGCCGGTTCGCCGTAGGGCTCTACCTCGCCGAACGGCTCACGTTCCGCCGCTCGAGCCTCGTCTACTTCGTGAACCAGAAAACGTACGACGAGTATGCAGAAGCGATGACGGCCAGTGCCAGCTCGATGCGGTACCTGCCCAATTTCGTAGACACGTCTAGCTTCCTGCCACGCTTTGGCGAAGAGCGAAGTGCGCTGCGGAAGGAGCTGGGCAACGTTGTCGGCGTTGACCCAGGCGCACCCTGGCTCCTCTTTGCCGGCCGGCTCGATCCGCAGAAGGACCCGCTGCTCGCCTTACGGTCGTTCGTCGCGGCTATCCAATCGGATCCGACTTCCCAAGCTCGACTGCTGATCGCCGGCGACGGCACTCTCCGCGTAGTTTCCGAGCGAGCTGTGACCGAGGCGGGGATCGTCGATCGCGTCGCCTTCACGGGCACCTTGCCGCAGGAGACGCTGGCGAAGCTGATGAGTGTTGCAGACGCGTTCCTGCTGACGTCGTCGTTTGAGGCTGGACCGACCGTCGCGTACGAAGCGCTGGCATCGGGCTTGCCCGTCGTTTCCACGGCCGTAGGCGAAGTGCCTCGACTGGTCCGCCACGGCGAGACCGGGTGGCTGGTTGGGAGCGCCGATCCGGCCCAGCTGGGAGCCGGCATCCTATGGGCTCTCAGCAGGGACCGCGCGGTGGCGGCCGAGGCGTGCGCGCGATCGATGGCGCCGTACCACCTCGAGACGGTGCTGAAGGCTTTCTACGACGAGCATCGCCGGCTCGCCCTCGGTGAGCTGGAGGCCATGTATGATGGCGACCGCCCTGACCGCTCCACGGAGTCGCCGTGACACGCCGTCCCAACCTGTTCATCGTTGGCGCGCCCAAGAGCGGCACGACCTCGCTCTACGACTACCTGCACGGCCACTCCGACGTCTTCATGTCGCCGATCAAGGAGCCGATTTACTTCGCGCCCGACATGCAGGCTGGCTTCAAGCACCGCTTCCGCCACGGCGAAGACGAGAAGGAGTACTTGGCGCTGTTCGATGGCGCGCACGACGAGCGCTACGTGGGCGAGGCTTCGACGCGCTACCTAGCTTCCCCGATGGCGCCGGCACTGATCCGCGAGTTCGCGCCCGACGCGCGGATCGTGGCGATGCTGCGCAATCCGGTCGACATGGTCTACGCGCTGCACAACGAGCGCGTCTCGCAGCAGGCAGAGGATGTGACCGACTTCGAGGCAGCGATTGCCCTCGACCATGAACGACGCGAGGGCCGCCGGCTGCCCCGCGGCTCCAATGCGCTGGGAGCCGTGTATCGTGACAACGCGATGTTTGGCGCGCAGCTGATGCGCTGGCTGGATACCCTCGGCCGAGATCACGTATACGTCATCATCTTCGACGACTTCGCGCGCGACACCGCCGCCGAGTTCCGTCGGCTGCTCGACTACCTGGGCATCGATCCTTCGTACCGCCCGCCCCAGTTCGCAGTCGTAAACAAGAGTCACCGCAGCCGCGGCGGGCTGGCGCGAGCGCTGTTCGCCAGCCCCGTCGCACATGTCGTCCGCCACAGCGTCATGCCGGCCGTCATCGGAGAAGACAACGCCGCCCGCGCGGCGCGACGCCTGCGCCACAGCCGGATCAACCGTCGGGCCAACCCGCGACCGCCGCTAGATCGCGAGTTCCGGCGCCGGCTGGAGCGCGAGTTCGAGGCCGATGTCGCCGTCCTGAGCCGGCTGGTCGACCGCGACCTCAGCAGCGAGTGGCTGGGCAAGCCAGTCGCGGCGCCCGCCTAGCGGTGTGACTGCTGGACCGCTCGGCGGCAGCCGCACGGCTCGCTCATCTGCAGCAAATCGGCCCGTGACCCAGACCGCACCTGAGTCCGACGGGCCCACCGCCAGCCACGCGCAGCCCGCGCCCGCCGAGCCCGAGGCGATCTTCGTCGTGGGTGTCCACCGTAGCGGGACGACGTTGATGCGCGACATCCTCGAGCGTTCCGAGCACGTCGCCATCGCGCGTGAGAACCACTTCCTCGGCCACCTGCGCGAGAAGGAGGGGGCGCGCTACTACTTCCGACAGGCGGGCGACCTGGCCGATGACGCCACCATCCGGCGCATCGCCGACATGATCTACGGCGGCGAGTTCCGGCGTCGCTCACGCTGGCGGGACGTGAGCACCTTCTGGCGCTGGCTGGTCGAGAACGTCCCCCAGGACGAGATAGTCCACCGGTTGGTGGTCGAGGAGAGATCGGAGCGCGGGCTGATGCGCGGCTTCATGCGCGCCTACGCCGATGCGCGCGGCCGGCCGGTGATGGGCGAGAAGACGCCCGCCCACCTGGCTTACGTGGATACCCTGCTCGAGTGGTTTCCCAACGCCAGGGTGATCCACATGCTCCGCGACCCGCGCGCCGTCTACGTTTCCGATTTGCGCCGGCGAAGCACGCGCCCGCCGCACCGTACGTCGTGGCTGCTCAAGATCCCGCGGCCTCTCCTGCCGCCGATCATCCTCGTCCAGACGGTTTTGCTCTGGCGGGCGGCCGTCCGCCGCCACGCCGCCTACGCGGCGCGCTACCCGGACCGGTACCGCCTGGTCCGCTTCGAGGACGTCGTCCGCCGGCCGGACGAAACGCTGGGCGCGCTGTTTGACTTCCTTCGCGTGCCGATGCCGGTCGACCCTACGGAAGTCAAGGTCGTCTCGCGTGGCTTCCGCCTGGGCGAGCAGGGCCTGGATGCGGCGGCGGCCGATCGCTGGCGTGAGCACATTGGCCCGCTCGCGAGGCGGTTTCTCGGGCTCACCCTGCGCGGCCCGATGCGCCGCCACGGGTACAACGACTAAAGCGAAGCCGGGCTCGAATCGCAAGCGCCGCTCCCGAAGGGGCCGGCGCCTCGATGACGTGTAGGCCGATCGTCCGTCAGCTGGCCTGCACCTCGCGGAAGCAGTCGGAGCAGTAGACCGGCCGGTCCATGCGCGGCTTGAAGGGCACCTGTGCGGCGTTGCCGCACTTGGAACATATGACTGCGAAGTACTCGCGTTGCGGGCGGTACTCGCCGCGCTCATAGCCGCGCGGACCACCGATCTCACGCACGTCGTAGTCGCTCGACTCGCGCATCGTGCGTCGCGCGGCGCGGCAGCCCGGGCAGCGCTTGGGATCCGATGCGAACCCCTTCTGAGCGTAGAACTCCTGGTCCGCCGCTGAGTGGACGAACTCCACGCCGCAGTCGGCGCAGGTCAGCGTTCGATCTGTGTAGGACACCGACGTCGGACCTCCTCCCCATGGAACCGGTTTCAGCCTGTGCAACTGGCCCGGCCCGCTGGGACGTAGGCAACTAGGCCGTGGCGACTGTATCGAGCCGGGCGCCGCGCTACCCAGGTGTCTGCCGAGGTCCCTGACTGGGGCGCACCGGTTACGAGCGAAGGTTACCACGGACCGACCGCCGAACTGCCTCCGCAGCGTCGAGGGCACGGCCTCAAGTAGTCCATCCTTCCCATTTCGCGGTGCTCGCGGGATGTCAGAATGGTTGCCAGCCGTCAACACCCGAGCGCCGAGACCGGCGCCGCCAGAGGCAATTCCTGCGGAGGGGCCGATCGCCGACATGCTCCGTCTCATGCACATGGCCGACGTGCACCTGGGTGCCCGCCACCACGACCTGGGAGCGGCCGCCGCCGCCCAGCGCGAGCGCCAGTTCGCCGCGTTCCGGCGCGCCGTCGAGCTGGCCATCGCCGAGAAGGTGCAGCTGGTGCTCATCTGCGGCGACCTGTTCGACTCCAACAACCAGCCGCGCCGGTCGGTCGAGCGGGCGGCGGCCGAGCTGGCCCGCCTGGCCGAGCGCGGCATTCCGGTGGTGATCATCCCGGGCACGCACGACGTCTACGACTCGAGCTCCATCTACCGCGCCTTCGACCTGGCTGCGCTGGCCGGGCTGCCAGCGGACGGCGACCAGTTGGTGGTGCTGACCGACACGCGCAGCGAGGTGCGCTTCGCCGACCTGGGCCTGACCGTCCACGGACGTGTCTCGCGTGTCAAGCGCGCCGCGGCCAGCCCGCTGGCCGGCTTCCATGCGCCCGCCGACGACGGCTGGCAGATCGGCATGATCCACGGCTCGCTGGCCGTGCCGGGCAAGGTGGAACAGGACGACGTGCTGTTCAGCGAGGCGGAAGTCGAGGGCAGCGGCCTGGACTACCTGGCCCTTGGCCATTGGCACTCTCGTTTGGACGGTCGAGCAGGCGGCACCACCTGGGCCTACTCCGGCGCGCTGGAGCCGCTGGCCCTCGACCAGGACGGCGCCGGCCAGGTGCTGCTGGTCACTCTCAGCCAGAAGGGCGGGCAGCGCGAGGTGCGCCTGGAGGCCCGGCCGGTGGGTCAGAGCAAGGTGCGCCGCATCGAGCTCGATGCGGGCGACTTCGCCTCCCAGCCCGCGCTGGCCGCCAGCCTCACCCAACTGGCCGATGCGGACCTGGTGGCCGACGTGCGGCTGGTTGGCCTGCGCCGGCCGGAGCTGGACCTGCACCTCGACGAGCTCGAGCAACAACTGGCGCCCTCCTTCCTGCGGCTGCGCCTGCGCGACGATTCGCTGGCGCCGCTGCCCGAAGGGCCGCTGCCGCCGGCCGACACGATCATGGGCGCCTTCGTGCGTGACCTGACGGCCCGCATCGAGGAGGGCGAACGGGAGGCTGACGAGGCGCGCGTGAGCGAGCTGCGCGAGGCGCTGCACATCGGCCGGCTGCTGCTCGACGACCCCGAGCGGGTGGGGCTCGCCTGACGATGCGCATCAGCCGCCTGCGCCTGCACAACGTCAAACGCCACGCCGATCTCACGCTGGAGTTCGCGCCGGGCCTGACCGTCGTGCGCGGCCCCAACGAAGCGGGCAAGAGCACGCTCCAGCGAGCGATCGAGATCTGCCTCTTCCGCAAGCCCACCTCGACCGCGCAGGAGCTCGATGGCGTGCGCCGCTGGGGAGCAGCTAGCGATCCGCGTATCGAGCTGGACTTCGAGGAGGAGGGTGCCGAGGGCGAGCTGGTGAAGGTCTTCGCGGGCGCTCGAGGCACCGTCGAGCTGCGCTACGAGGACGCCGTGCTGACCGACCCGGGCGCCGTCGAGGAGGTCATCACGCGCCTGACCGGCCTGCCCTCTGAGCGCTTCTACCGTGCCACGGCGAGCATCCACCACCATGAGCTGGCCGGCCTGGACCACGACGAGCAGACCCTGCGCGACCGGCTCCAGCAATCGATGAGCGGCGCCGACCGGGGCACGCGCGCGGCGCGGCGCAAGCTCGAGGACGCCGCCAGGCGTTACCGCAGCGAGGGCCATAAGAACCCCGGCTACCTGAAGGTCGCCCGCGCCGAGGTGGAGCGGCTGACGCAGGCTGTCGCCGAGGGCGACGCCGCGCTGGCCCAGCTCGAGCGCGACCGCCAGGCGCTGGCCGACGCGCGCGACAAGCGCGCCCTGGCCGAGGACCAGCTGGCCCAGTACCGCCAGGCCCTCGAGGCCAGCGAGCGGGCACTCAAGCTGGCTCGCCGGGCAGAAGAGGCCGCCCAGCGTTACGAGATCTACAAGCGGGCCGAGGAACTGCGCACGGAGGTGGTCGCCCTCGACGCTGCCCACCCGTCGGCCATGCCCCTGCCCGAGCTCAAGGCGGCAGTCGAGCGCATCCGCAACCAGGAGTACCGCCTGTCCGAGATTCGCGCGGAGCTAGCCGCCGAACCTGACCCCTCGACCTGGGAGGCAAGCCACGCGCAACCTCGCTGGCGGCTGGCGCTGGCCGCCGCCGGCATGCTGGCCGTGCTGTCCGTCGTCGGCTTGCTGGGCGGCGTGCTGGCCGGCGAGGCGTTGATCGGTGGCGTGCTGGCGGCCGTGCTTGCCGCCGGTGCGTTGGTGGCCGGGCTGGTCGCCCGCCGCATGCGCCGGGGGAACGCCACGACCACACAGCAGCAGGAGCTGCGCGACATCGACATCGCCCGCCGGTTGCGCGGGCGCTCGGATCTCTTCGAGCAGGTGCGCGAGGTGGAGCGCGCCCGAGACGAGGCCGTGGCGGCGCTGGGCCTGCCCGACTTGGCCGCAGCCGAGGCACTGCTCGAAAAGGAGAGCGAACACGTCGCGCGCATCGACAACCTGCGTGCCGAGATGCGCGGACTGCTGGGCGAGGAGCCCTCGGCCGATTCGTACGCGGAGTTCCGCGACGCGGCCGCCAACGAGGTCGACGAGTGCCGCCACGCGCTGGGCGGCATGGGCAAGATCGGCAGCGAGCCGGAGAAGAGCAACCAGGCCCTCAAGGGCGCCGTCGAGCGCGCCGGCCGAGAGCGCGAGGACGCCTTCAACGCCGAGGCCCAGGCGGATGCGCGGCTGGCCGCCAACGGCATCGACGCGGAGGAGGTGGCCGCCCTCGCCGAATCACTGAGCGCTCAGGAGGAGCGCCTGGCCGGCCTGGAGCGCCGGCTGCGCATCTACGAAACCATCCTGGCGGCGCTCGACGAGGCTGAGCGCTCGACGATGAAGAAGGCCGCCCGTTTCCTCGAGCAGCGCATGGCGACCGACGTCGAGCGCATCACGGACGGCCGTTACCGGCGCCTGCGTGTGGACGAAGCCAAGCTGGCCTTCAGCGTGTACTCGGCCGAATCGGGCGATTGGGTGGACGCCCTCGCTCTCTCGCGCGGCACCATCGACCAGCTCTACCTGTGTGCCAGGCTGGGCATCGTGCGCCAGGTAACGCAGCCGGCCAGCCCGCCCCTGGTCCTGGACGATCCGTTCGTGACCTTCGACGACGATCGCGCCCGGCGTGCGGTCGAGCTGCTGCGCTCGGCGGCCGGCGAGTACCAGATCATCCTGCTCACCTGCTCGGAGCGCTACGACGATCTGGCCGAGAAGGTCATCGAGCTGCCCCGCCCTGAGCTGCGCGACGACCACGCAGAGGCGGAGGCGGAGGCGCAGGCCGACGGCGTGCTGCCTGCCGCCGCCTCCGCCGCCGACGAAGCGGCTACGGAGAGCGGCCCCGTGCAGGTCGGGCTCGATCTGCCCATCGAGCCCGCCGTTGACGCCTCGGGCAACGGGCACGCACGCGGCCGCGACAAGCTCCGCTCGCGGGTCGAGGAGCGCTGATCGGGCTGGGCCCACTCTTCGGCCTGGCCTCGGCCTTCTCCTGGGGCGCGGGGGACTTCTGCGGCGGACTCGCCAGCCGCATCTCGAGCGTCGTCACGGCCATCCTTGCCTCGCAGGCCGTGGGGCTGCTGGCCACGTTGCTCATCCTGCTGGCCAGCGGCGAGGCACTGCCTCCGCTCCCGGCAATCGCCTGGGGCGCCGTCGCCGGGCTGAGCGGCGTGATCGGGTTGGGCGCCTTCTACGCGGCGCTGTCACGCGGGACGATGGGCCTCATCGCGCCGTTGGCCGCGCTGATCGGCGCCTCGCTGCCCGCGATCGTGGCAATCGCCGGTGGCGAGGAGCTGGGAGCGCTGCGGCTGGGCGGCATCGCGCTGGGCCTGCTGGCCGTCGTGCTCATCTCGCTGCCCGGCGGAGAGCGGACGGCGGCCGAGCGGCGCGCCGTGCGCATCGACCTGGCCGAGCTGCCGTTGGTGCTGATCTCCGGCCTGGGCTTTGCCGGCTTCTACCTCTTCCTCGATCGTGCTGCGAACGAAGGAGGAGAGACATGGTGGCCGCTGCTGGCCGTGCGCGGAGTTGGCTTCTGCGTGATCGTCGGCGTGGTGCTGCTGCTGCTCGCCCGCGACCGCGGACGGACGCTGCGCCAGCGTGCCGACACGCTGTTCGGCCTGAGCCGCCTGCGGCTGGCCGGCGTGGGCCTGCTCTCGCTCGCGCCGCCGCTGCTGCTGGCCGGCGCCGGCGATCTGGGTGGCAACGCGTTCTTCGTGCTGGCCAACGCGGAGGGCGCATTGGCCGTAGCGGTCGTGCTCTCCTCGCTCTATCCGGTGGTGACCACGGTCCTGGCCGCGATCTTCCTGGGCGAGAGGCTGCGCCCGCTGCAATTTGTGGGCATCGGCCTGGCCGTGCTGGCTGTCGTGCTCATCGGTCGTTGAGGCGGCGCTAGACGTTCTGACCCTTGGTGCCACCCACGCGGCGAGCCTCGTAGCCACCGCCCTCGGCGGCGCGCACCTCGTAGCGCGGCTGGTCGAAGGTCGTGGGGCCCTGCACGCGCCGCCCGTCGCTCAGTCGGAAACGCGACTGGTGCCAGGGGCACTCGACGCAGCCGTCCACGATGCGACCCTGGCTGAGTGGCCCGCCGGCGTGGGCGCAGGTGTCGTGCAGCGCCAGGATGGTCGATCCCTCGCGCACCAGCACCAGGCTCTGGGCGCCGGCCTTGGCGCGCGTGAGGACTCCCTCCGGGATCTCGGACAGGTCGAGCTTGACCCAGCCCGGACTGCCGCTGAAGCGCCAGGCGTGGCGATTGACCATGTTGCCCAGCGCAAACACGATCTCGCCGCCCACCCACGCGCCGGCGGACAGCAGGCCGTAACCGACCAGTGACAGCACGATGGCCAGCAGTCGGTCGCCGTCGGGGTTGCCCGTGCGCAGAGCCAGCGACACGATGTAGGCGACGAGGGCCAGGCTGTTGAGCGTGGCGTGGACGGTGGCGACCATGCGCGGGTGGCCGTCCGTGTCGGTGTAGTCGGCCAGGCCCGTGACGGCCGCCGCCAACGAGGCCAGGATGCCCAGGGCAATGGCCAGGTCTGCCGCGAGCCGCAGGTCGAGCACGTCGAAGACGATGGCCAGCGTGAAGACGCCCACCGGGACGTCGGTCAGGACGGCGTGCAGCGGGTGGCCCAGCCACTTGCCGTTGAGCAGGTCCTTGAGCGGCCGCAGGCGGCCGAACAGCGCCGTAAGCCAGCGATGGTTGAAGTCGCCCAGTGGCCTTGCCCAAACGGCCTGGGCGTCGATCAGGCGCGTCACCAGTCGAGCGATCATTGCGCGCGGCCTCCCATCGTCAGCGATCCGTCCCTACCGATCAGTATCCGTGCGCCGTCGAGTACGGCGGCTCGCAAGCTACCTGATCGCGCCGGGGCCGTAGCGGCGCTCGACGATGCGGCTCAGCGGCAGGGTGGCCGCCGCGATGCCGGCCAGCACGAGTACGGCGCCAAGGGCTTGAACGGCGGCCAGCTGCTCGCCGAGCAGCACGCCGGCCAGCAACCAGGCGGTCAGCGGGGCCAGCATCAGATAGGCCGACGATTCGTGGGCCGGCAGTCGCCGCACGCTGCCCAGCACGAACAGGTTGGCCAGCACACCCGGACCGACGATCAGCCAGCCAACGGCCAGCCAGCCGGCCACCGACGCGGCGGGAACGAAGGAGTGCGGACTCAGGACGAGCACGAGCGGCAGCGCGACCAGCGTCAGCACGGCGAAGTTGGCCGCGGTCATGTGCAGCGGCGAGAGGCCCCAGCTCGAGGACCAGCGCCGGACCAGCAGCAGGAACAGGCCGAAGAAGACGGCCACGCTGATGGCCACGGCCACGCCCAGCGGCGGCACACCCAGCGGATCGAAGCCGGCCAGCAGCAGGACGCCCAGGAAGGCCGCCAGCAGGCCCAGCACGGCGGCACGTGAAGGGCGCTCGGGCAGCAGCAGCGGTGCGGCGACCGCGGCCACGACCGGGTAGAGGCCGGCCACGAAGGCCGAAACCGTCGCGCCGGCGAGCTCCACGGCGAGGGTCATGCCCAACACGAACCACGGCCCGCCGAGCATCGCCAGCAGGGCGTAGCGGAGCAGCCGCCCGGGCCGACGCGCATCATGCTCACCGCTACGCGCGTGGGCCGGCAGTGGAGCGGCACGACTTGCCCTGGCAGCCAGCAGCCCGGCAACCAGCAGCAGTGAGCCGGCCCCGCGCCAGGCCGCCACGGCCTCCGGGCTGAACTCTCGCAGTGCCACACCGGTGGCGACCCAGGCAGTGCCCCACATCAGCGCCGCGCCAAGCGCCAGCAGCGAGCCGGTCAGCCGAGCCGACAAGATGTGCAGGCTGGGACGGTCAGCTCAGCCGCGAGCCAGGCGCCCGGCGGCAGCCTCGTCGAGTAGCCAGACGGCGTTGTCGCGCACGGCCAGCTGCGCCGGCAGGCGCCGGGGATCGCGGTCGCCCTGCAGGATCTCGGCCAGCACGCCGGCCTTCTCGCCGCCGCTGACCATCACCAGTACCAGGCCGGCGGCTTCGAGCAGGCGGGGATTGAGCGTGACCCGCGGCAGGTGCGGTTCGATGTGCTCGGGCGCGGGGATGGCGAGCACCAGTGGTGCGTCGGGCTCCAGCGCGGCGCTGCCTGGGAAGACCGACAGCAGGTGACCGTCGCCACCCACGCCCAGCAGCACGACGTCGAAGGCCGGCAGCCCGTTGGTACCTCCTGGCAGCAGCTCGCGCAGTGCCTCGGCGTAGCGCTGAGCCACCAGCTCGGCTGCGCCGCTCTCGCTGAGTGCCTCGTCGATGGTGAAGGGGTGCACGTTCTCGGCGTGCACGGGCAGGCCAGGGGCGGTGCCGCTGGCCACGTCGATGGCCGTCGCTCCGAGCGCGCCCGACTCGCCCGAGCGCGCGCCGGCCGCCAGCAGCATCGAGTAGGCCAGCCCGGCGTTCGAGTCAGGATGGTCGACCGGCACGAAGCGATCGTCGCCGAACCAGAGGTGCACGCGCGGCCAGTCCAGCGCCTGGCGCCACTGCGCCGAGCCGCCCAGTTCACGGTAGAGCGCCACGGCCGACGAACCGCCGGTCAGCGCCAGGTGCGCCTCGCCTCGTGCGGCAAGCGGCTCGCGCAGGCCCTTCACCAGGCGGCGCGCGGATTCGCGCGCGACGCTCTCGGCGTCGGGCAGCACGACGACGCGATTTTCGACCATCAGTGTCCTCCTAGCCGCTCAGGAAGCGCACGGCACGGACCAGCGCCCGGGCGAAGATTGGGTCCACGGCGACCCGCTCGAGCGCCTCGGCGATGAAGGGCGTCTCCTCGAACGGTTCCAGCCGGCCGGCGCGGCGGGTCACCTGCGCGCCGTTCCAGTCGGCCGTGGCCAGCAGGTGATCCTGCTGGCGGGTGATCCGCGCGCGAACCTGCGTGCGGGCCCGACTCGTCTCGATCTCCAGACGGGTCAGCGAGCCGGCCGTCCGCGGGGAGCCGCCCAGGCTGGCCTGGACCGGGCGCACCTCGACCTTGATCTCCTTGCGCCCCTTGCGCCAGGCGCCTTCCATCAGCTCGCCGCCATCTGTTCGGGCGGCCAGCGGCCGGGCTACCTCCCAGCCGAGCATGGCCGCCAGCCAGCCACACAGGTAGGCGGCCTTGGGCAGGCGGAAGATGGCGCCCGGGCGGGCGACATCCAAACGCACGCTGCGGATGTGCTCCAGCTCCGGCGTCAGCAGGGGGTGGTCGAAGAGGCCGGCCAGCAGCTCGCGCCAGAGCGTCATCCGCAGCCAGCCGATGTCACTGACCGAGACGTCGTCGGAGACGACCGCGGCCAGGCCGGCCAGGCGCCGGCTGCCGTCGTCACCGAACGCTCCCGAGTCGACCAGCAGCCTGTCGCAGATGCCGGCGATCTCCTGGAACTGGCGCGTGCCGAAGGCCGGGTCGTCGGGCCACCACAGCACGACCGGCAGGTCGTGGATGAGCAGCGGCGTGACCACACGCGAGAGATGCTGCGACAGCTCGCCGCCCGTCTTCACCAGGATCTGCTCGGTGCACACCTCTGCGCCTGAGCGATCGGAGAGCTTGCATTCGGCGTAGATGTGGGCGTCGACGGTGGCCGGGCCGTCGAAGTCGCCAGGCGAGACGACGATGGCCCGCGAGGGATGCCGGGAGTGAAGGGCATTGACGGCGGCCAGCGCGCGCTCGGTGATCTCGGGCCGCGGAGCAATGACCACCAGCGTCAGCACGCTCGTGCGCATGCGCACGCGTACCGAGCCCTGGGGATTCAACCGACCTGACAGGTGCGGGTCACCCAGGGCCACCTGGCGCGTGTCGTCGCTGATCCGGCCCTTCTCGGCCTCCTGCGCGGCCGCTGACCAGATTTGGCCCAGCTTCTCGACGCAATCGGAGATGCTCTGGACGCGGACCTGCCAGCGCGAGGTCCCGGCCTCCTGGCTGGCAAGCTGCACCCCGGCCGCGACCCCCTGCTCTTCGCTCACAGGCGCCGCCAGCGTCGATCGTCGCTCTCGATCAGCCGGTCTGCCTGGGCCGGCCCCCAGCTGCCTGCCTCGTAGAAGCAGATGTCGGCATCCGGGTCGCCCTCCTGGTCCCACTTCTGCCAGACCTCGATCAGCGGCCCGACGACGCCCCACGCCGCCTCCACCTCGTCGGCGCGCGTGAACAGCGAGGCGTCGCCCAGCATCGCGTCCAGCAGCAGCGTCTCGTATGCCTCCGGCGCGTCTTTGGTGAAGGATGTGCCGTAGGTGAAGTCCATGTTCACGCTGCGCACGTCGAGGCCCAGTTCGGGCACCTTGGCCGCGAAGCGCAGCATGATGCCCTCGTCGGGCTGGATGCGCAGACCGAGCAGGTTCGGCTCAGGCGGCGTGGCGCTCTCGCCGAAAAGCATCAGCGGCGGACGCTTGAACTCGATTGCGATCTCGGTCGCCCGGCGGGCCATGCGCTTGCCCGTGCGCAGGTAGAACGGCACATCGGCCCAGCGCCAGTTCTGCACCTCCAGCTTGAGCGCCACGAAGGACTCGACCTTCGACTGCGGATCGACCTCCTCCTCCTCGCGGTAGCCCGGCACCGGCTTGTCGCCCACCCAGCCGGCGGTGTACTGGCCGCGTACCACGCTGGCCCGTGCCCGGGCATCGGTCCAGCGCGGGTCGATGGCGCGCAACACGCGCACCTTCTCGTCGCGGAGAGCGTCGGCCTCGAAGGCGATGGGCGGCTCCATGGCCACCAGCGTCAGCACCTGCAACAGGTGGTTCTGCAGGATGTCGCGGCTGGCGCCGGCCTCCTCGTAGAAGGCGCCCCGGCCCTCTACGCCCGCATCCTCGGCCACGGTGATCTGCACGTGGTCCACGTAGCGCCGGTTCCAGAGCGGCTCGAAGATGCCGTTGCCGAAGCGGAAGACGAGCAGATTGCGCACCGTCTCCTTGCCCAGGTAGTGGTCGATGCGGTAGATCTGCGATTCCTCGAAGACGCGCATCAGCGCGTCGTTGAGCTCGCCGGCGGAGGCCAGGTCATGCCCGAAGGGCTTCTCGATGACGATGCGCGCCCAGCCCATGCGCGGCCCTTGACGGCTGAGCCCCACGCGCCCCAGGTTCTCGACTATCTCGGTGTAGGCGGAGGGTGGCGTGGCCAGGTAGTGGAGCCGGTTGCCGCCCGTCCCCTTGGCCGCGTCGATCTGCTCCAGCCGCTCTTCCAGGCCACGAAAGGCGGTCCGGTCGCCGAACTGGCCCTGCTGGTAGTAGATGTTCTCGGCGAAATCGGCCCACAGCCCCTCCTGGACCGGCACGCGCGAGTGGCGCTCGACGGCCTCGCGCATCTGCCGGCGGAAGGTCTCGTCGTCCAGCGGCCGGCGGGCAAAGCCCACCACGCTGGTCTCGGGCGGGAGCAGGCCGGCCCTGCGCAGGTTGTAGATGGCGGGCAGGATCTTGCGCGCGGTCAGGTCGCCGGTGGCGCCGAAGATGACGATCAGGCAGGGCTCCGGCACGCGCTCCAGGGCCAGGCCCTCGCGCAGCGGGTTGAGGCGTGTCTGCTCGGGGGTGCGATAGACGTGGACAGCCTCCTGCGGCCGCGTCGAGGCCGCCGTGCCGCTGGCGGTCTTCGCGCGCGTGCGACCTGCCTGGCTAGCCACCGGCTAGTCCGTCTTGACGGCGTGACCGCCGAATTGCTCGCGCAGCGCGGCCAGCACGCGCGCGCCGTAGCTTTCGTCCTGGCGGCTGCGGAAGCGCACCATTAGCGAGGTGGTTATGACGTGCGCGGGCACGTCCAGGTCGATGGCCTCCTGCACCGTCCAGCGACCCTCGCCCGAGTCGGCCACCCAGCCGCGGATCTCGCCCAGGTCCTCGCCGCGCTGCTCGAAGGCCAGCCCGAGCAGCTCGAGCAGCCACGACCGGATTACGGTGCCGTTCCCCCAGGCCTTGGCCACGCCGGCCAGGTCGAGCGGGTACTCCGAGGCGTGCAGGATCTCGAAGCCCTCCGCATAGGCCTGCATCAGGCCGTACTCGATACCGTTGTGAACCATCTTCACGTAGTGGCCGGCGCCAGGCGGACCGCAGTGGATGTAGCCGCCTTCGGGGGCCAGGGCGCGGAAGATGGGCTCGAGCCGGTCGACAGCCTCGCGCTCGCCGCCGACCATCGTGCCGTAGCCGTTCTCCAGGCCCCAGATGCCGCCGCTGATGCCGGCATCGACGAAGTTGAGGCCGCGCTCCTTGAGCAGCGCGTGGCGTCGCTTCGTGTCGTGGAAGTTGGCATTGCCGCCGTCGATGATCGTGTCGCCCGTCGTCAGCAGGGCGGCCCACTCCTCCATCGTCTCCTCGGTCGCGTCGCCCGCCGGGACCATCAGCCAGACCGCCCGCGGCGGGGTCAGCATGGCCACCACGTCAGCCGGCTCGAAGCCGCCCTCCAGGCCTTCAGCGATTATCTCCTCGGTCCTCTCGCGCGTCCGGTTGTAGGTGATCACCCGGTGGCCGGCGCGGTGCAGACGGCGCGCCATGTTGGCCCCCATCCGGCCTAGACCGACGATGGCAATTTCCACTCGCTGCTACCTCCTTAGCTGAGAGCCGCTTCGAGGGCGGAGCGCAGCGCCTCGAGCCCGACTTGGGGATCGTCGCCGAGGTGCACGCGCAGTACGGGCAGCTCATGCGCTTCGAGCGACGTGAAGTCGCCCAGCGCCTGGGCATCGATGAGCATGCCGAAGCTCTCCTGCCAGCCGGGGATAGGCACGTCCTGCGGATGGTCTGCCACCAGCTGGATGAAGCAGCCGGCCAGCGGGCCGCCCTTGTGCAGCTGGCCCGTGGAGTGCAGGAAACGCGGGCCGTAACCAACGGTCACCGCGCGCCCCGTGCCCTCGCGCAGTGACTGGGCAAGGCTGCGCAAAGCGGCGCTTCGTTCGGGGCTGGGCGCGATGAAGGCCTGCAGGCCGATGTAGCCGCGCGGCCCGACACGCTGCAGGTGGCGGCGAAGCTCGGCCGGCGCGCCGTCATGCGGCCCGGCGGTCAGGCGCAGCGGCGCGTCGCCGATCAGGCGAAGGGGCGGCTCCTCGACGGTCACCTCCTCGGGTGGCAATGCGCCGGTGCGCCGGTAGAGCTCCAGGATGCGCGCGGTGTTCTCCTTGGATTCGCTCACGTTCGGCTCGTCGAAGGGGTTGACGCCCAGCACGACCCCGCAGACGGCCGTTGCGAACTCCCAGCGGAAGAATTCGCCGCCCAACCCCTCACCCTCAGTCAGGGTCAGGTCGATGACCGGCTGACCGGCGGCGGCCAGCGCCTGCAGCCGGCTGCCGCTCTCGTGCCGCCACTCGACGTCAGCGGTGCCGCCCAGCCGCACGAAGAGGCGGTCGTCGCCGTACATCTCGGGCGGGCCGAGCGACTCGCCGTCGACCGGCACGATGCCCAGGCCGCGCTTGCCGGTGCTCTCGGCGATCAACTGCTCCAGCCAGGCGCCAAAGGCCGCCAGCCGCGGCTCGATGACCAGCGTCAGCTTGTCGCGGCCGGCACGCGCCAGCGTGCCCAGGGCGACGCCCAGCGCAAGGCCCGGGTTGACGGCCTCCGGCTGGCGGCAGCGCTCGGCCATCAGCACCGCGTCGTCGAGCAGCGCGCGCAGATCGAGCCCGAGCAGGGCGGCGGGCACGAGACCGACGTAGGTCAGCGCGCTGTACCTGCCGCCCACGTCGGCGGGGTTGAGGAACAAACTGCGAAAGAGGTCCCGATGGGGGATGTGCTCGAGGCTCCGCCCCGGATCGGTGATGGCCGCGAAGTGCTGCCCTTGTCCCGCCTCCGGGATGTCGCTGTGCAGCTCGTCGGCCAGGTTCCAGAAGTGGGCCAGGAAGGCCAGCGTCTCGGTCGTCGTGCCCGACTTGCTGGCAATCAGGTAGAGCGTGCGCGCGGGATCGGCTGCCGCCTGAGCGGCGAGCACGGCCTCAGGGTCGGTCGAATCGAGCACGTGCACAGGTATGCCGGTCTCACCCAGCGGGAAGGCACTGGCCAGTACCTCCGGCGCAAGCGACGAGCCGCCCATGCCGCAGACCAGCGCGGCCTCGAAGCCCTCGGCACGCACGCCCTGGGCGAAGGCCTCCAGCTCGTCCGCGCGCTCGCGGAAGTCGGCCGGCACGGACAGCCAGCCGAGGCGTTCATCGATCCGCGCGCGCACCTGCGGGTCGCCGCTCCAGAGCGACGAGTCGCGCGTCCAGATGCGCTGCGCCCAGCGTTCCTCGACCGCCTCGGCCAGGGCCATGTCGACCTGCTCGCGCAGGGCGTCGGGCAGGTCGTGCGAAGGGCTCAGGGCGGTCGCATCGGTCATGCTGGATCCCCCGGTGCTACGTGGTCGGGCGGTGGCGCGATAACGCCTCTCAGGTTCCCCGTCAGCACACCCCTGGCGACCTCACAAACGTGGTCAACGGTGAATCCAAACCTCTCGAAAATCACGCCCCCCGGGGCGGAAGCACCAAAGCGCTCAATGGCCAGCATGGCGCCCTCCGGGCCGACCCAGCGCTCCCAGCCCAGGGCCGCGCCCGCCTCCACGCTCACCCGGCGCGCAACGTGCGGCGGGAAGACCTTGTCCCGATAGGCTTGCGACTGGCCCTCGAAGAGTTCCCAGCAGGGCAGCGACACGACCCGCGTGCGGATCCCCTCGCGCTCCAGCTCCGCGCGCGCGCCCATGGCCAGCTGCAACTCCGAGCCCGTGGCCAGCAGGATCAGGTCCGGGGTCACGGGCCGGCCATCCTCGTCGATCGCTTCGGCCAACACGTAACCGCCGCGGGCCACGCCCTGCGCCGCTCGCTCGGCCGTGCCGGCCAGGACGGGGAGCTTCTGGCGTGTCAGGGCCAGCCCTACCGGGCCGTCGCGCCGCTCGACGGCCAGGCGCCAACAGGCAACGGCCTCGTTCGGATCGCCCGGCCGCATGAACCACAGGTTTGGCATGGCACGCAGCGCGGCGTAATGCTCGACCGGCTGGTGCGTGGGCCCGTCCTCGCCGAGTCCCACCGAGTCGTGCGTCCAGACGTAGATGACGTGCAGCCGAGAGAGGGCGGCCAGGCGCACGGACCCGCGCATGTAGTCACTGAAGTTGAGGAACGTGCCCAGGTAGGGCATCAAACCGCCGTGATAGGCGACGCCGTTGCCAGCTCCGCCCATGGTGTGCTCGCGCACGCCGAAGCGGATGTTGCGGCCGGCCTCCGCCGCGCTGAAGTCGGGCTCGCCCTTGATGTCGGTCAGGTTGCTCTCGGACAGGTCTGCCGCACCGCCGAACAGCTCGGGCAGGCTGCGGCCCAGCACCTGCAGGCAGGCCTGCGAGACGTTGCGCGTGGCCATCGCCTCGGCACTTTCCTCGTAGCGGGGCAGCTCGTCGGCCCAGCCATCGGGCAGGCGGCCTTCCAGCCGCCGGCCCAGCTCGGCTGCCTCGGCTGGGTGATCCGCCGTGTAGCTTTCCAGCCGGCCCTGCCAGTCGGCCAGCAACTCCTCTCCCCGCGGAACTGCCGCGCGGAAGTGAGCCAGGCTCTCCTCGGGGATATGGAACGTCTCGTCCGGGTCCCAGCCGTAGTTCTGCTTCACGAGGCGGACCTCGTCGGGCCCCAGCGGCTGCCCGTGCGCTTTCTGCGTGCCGGCCCGGTTGGGCGAGCCGTAGCCGATGACGGTGCGGACGGCGACCAGCGAAGGTCGCGGATCCTCGCGCGCGGAGGCCACCGCCGCCTCCACCGCCTCGAGGTCGTTCCCGTCGTCGACTCGGTGAGTGTGCCAGCGGTAGGCATCGAAGCGGGCCAGCACGTCCTCGCTCCAGGCCCACGAGGTGGGGCCGTCGAGTTGGACCAGGTTGTCGTCGTAGAGCATGACCAGCTTGCTTAGGCGCAGGTGACCGGCCAAGCTGGCCGCCTCGGCCGCGATGCCCTCCTGCAGGTCGCCGTCCGAGCAGATGCCGTACGTCCAGTGGTCGATCAACTCGTGCCCCGGCCGATTGAACTCGTGCGCCAGCCGTCGCTCGGCCATGGCCATCCCAACCGCGTTGGCGAAGCCCTGGCCCAGCGGACCGGTGGTCGCATCCACGCCCGGTGTCAGGCCGAACTCGGGATGGCCCGGTGTGAGGGAGCCGTACTGGCGGAAGCGGCGCAACTCGTCCAGCGAAAGGTCGTAGCCGGTCAGGTGGAGGAGCGAGTAGAGCAGCATGCTAGCGTGACCCGCGGAGAGCACGAAGCGATCCCGGTCGGGCCAGTCCGGGCGGCTGGGTGCGTGGCGGAGGAAGCGCGTCCAGAGCACGTAGGCCATCGGTGCCGCGCCCATCGGCGCCCCGGGGTGCCCGCTGTTGGCTGCCTGCACGGCGTCGATCGACAGCGTCCGGATCGTGTCTATGGCGAGCCGGTGGTCGACCCGCCGGCCGGGCTCCGCAGTAACCGTCACGCGCGTCTCCCGTGGGCTGGGCTGCCTATGATAGTCGCCCGTGCTGTTGCCCAAGCCAAGAGCGACCTGCCGCCGCGCTGCCGGCCGACGCCCTCGACGCCCCGCCGTGCGGCGCCTGGTGGCGCTGGGCGACCTCGTGCTCGACATCGTCGTTCGCCCCAGCGAACCTCTCCTGCGCGGAAGCGACGTGGCGGGTGAGATCGGCTTCCGGACGGGCGGCTCGGCCGCCAACACCTGCCGCGCTTTCGTGGCGGCCGGCGGACGAGCGACGTTCATCGGGGCGGTGGGCGACGACGCCTGGGGTAGGCGGCTGGCCGCGTCGCTGCGCCGGGATGGCGTGACTCCGCGCCTGGCCAAGGTCGCCCTGCCGACTGCGCGCCTGGTGGCCATGCTCGACCCGGGTGGCGAGCGGTCGTTCGTGACCCAGCGCGGAGCGGCCGATCGCCTGCGCCCGGCGGACGTCCGCCGCCAGTGGCTGGCCGGCTGCGACGCGCTGCACCTGCCCGCCTACTCACTGCTCACCGAGCCGCTGCGCCGGGCAGCCCTGCTGGCCGTGTCGGTCGCCCGTGACCGCGGTGCGCTGATCTCGCTCGACCTGGCCTCACGCGGTCCGCTGCTGCAGGCCGGCCGCCGGACGGCGATCGAGCGCATCGCCGAGGTGAGCCCCGACCTGCTGCTGGCCAACGCCGGGGAGGTCGATGCGCTGACCGGACGCCGGGGCGGGCGTCGATTGCTCGAGCTGGCGCCGGTTGTGGTGATCAAGGAAGGTTCCGCCGGTTGCCGCGTGATGTGGCGGCCGGCGGGCGCGTCCTCGGCCGACTTGCTCGAGCTGGACGTGGCCACCACGCCGCTCGGAGCAACCGACACGACCGGTGCCGGCGACGCCTTCGATGCCGGGTTCCTGTACGCGCTGCTCAGCTCCGGGGCGAGGGAACCGGCCGCCGGGACGGGCGGCCAGCTGGCCGGCGAAGACCGCCGTCAGGCCCTGCGCCGGGCACAGGTGCTGCGCCGGGCGGCCGTCGCGGGCCACCGTGCGGCGGCACGCACGCTGGCCGGACCGCGACCCGAGCTGCTGCTCTAGGTGGACAGTCCGCTGGCCGCCTCCCCACTGCTGCGCGTCGCGCCGCCGGTCGCTGCTGCGCTGGCCGCCGGCGAGGCGGTCGTCGCCCTCGAATCGACGCTCGTGACGCACGGCCTCGAGTGGCCGCGCAACCTGCAGGCGGCGCGCGCTGCGGAGGCGGCGGTGCGCTCTACGCGGGCGACGCCGGCAACGATCGCGGTCCACGACGGCCGGCTGCTGATCGGCCTGACCGACGCCCAGCTGGAGGAGCTGGCCCAGGCCCCCGGCTCGGCCCAGGCTCCCGACCCAGCCCACGCTCCCGACCCGGCCAAGGCCTCGCGAGCCAGCCTGGCCCTGGCGCTGGCCGCCGGTGGCTGGGCCGGCACGACGGTGTCGGCAACCATGATTGCCGCCCAGCTGGCCGGCATCGCCGTCTTCGCCACGGGTGGCATCGGCGGCGTCCATCGCGGCGGGGAGCGCACGCTGGACGTCTCGGCCGACCTCGACGAGCTGGCCCGCACGCCGGTGCTCGTCGTCTGCTCGGGGCCCAAGTCCATCCTCGACGTCGATCTGACGCTCGAGTATCTCGAGACGCGCGGTGTGCCCGTCGTCGGCTGGCGAACCTCCGAGCTGGCGGGCTTCTATGCGCGCGAGAGCGGACGCCTGCTGGGGGCGGCCGTCGAGGACGCCGGGCAAGCCGCCCGCCTCGCTCGAACGCACTGGTCGCTGGGCCTCGCCACAGGCCTGCTGCTGACAGTCCCCGTGCCGGCCGATGCGGCGCTGACCCTGGCCGAGGCGGAGGCTGCGATCGCGCGCGCCGTCGCCGACGCGGAGGCCGTCCCGGTGCGCGGCGCCGCGGCCACGCCCTGGATCCTGGCGCGTGTCGCCGAGCTCACCAGCGGCCGCTCCGTGGCGGCCAACCTGGCGTTGATCGAGAACAACGCCCGGGTGGCGGGCGAAGTCGCCGTCGCGCTGGCCCACCGCTGAGTCGGCCCGGTCCTTGCCGCTGAGTCGGCTCGGCGACCAGCTCTGAGTCGGCCTGCCGGGCCGGGGTGGGCCATCCCCCGCTGAGTCGGCCCGGCGACCAGCTCTGAGTCGGCCTGCCGGGCCGGGGTGGGCCATCCCCCGCTGACTCGGCCCGGCGACCAGCTCTGAGTCGGCCTGCCGGGCGGGGGTGGGCCATCCCCCGCTGAGTCGGCTCGGCGACCAGCTCTGAGTCGGGGCGAACAGGGACGACCGACAGATGAGCGAGCGGCGAGTATCAGGGTAGCGATGGATAAGCGCCAAATGACCATCCGCGAAGGCTCAGATGGTGAACTGGCGCCATGTCTGTCAGCCATTTCGATCCCAACGCTCAGGCCCGCCTGCTGGCTTTCGGCCGGAACCTCAAGCGCGCGAGACAGGTTGCCGGCGTCAGCCAGCGGAAGCTGGCGCTGCTTTCGGGCGTCAGCCAGAGCGTCATTTCGCGGCTCGAGCGGGCTCGGGCGCCTCGGCTGGCGCTGGAGCGCCTCCTCCTGCTGCACGACGTGCTGGGCGGCGCGCTGCCCTTCGGAGCGTGCCCGCATGACCACAGTTGCGTGTGGCAACCGCTCACGCCCGCCGGCGAACGCTCTCACACGCCCGCGCTGGCCTCAGGCCAGGACTACTGGGAACGGCTACGCGCATTACGCGCCACCCTCCAGCCGCCGACGGACGCGCTGACCTCCGCGTCGAGTGCAGCCCCTGACGGCGAGATGGAAGAGGACCAATCGGCCACGGCCGACTACGAGATGGAAGATGAGGAGACAACGGCCGGCCCAACCCCCCAAGACCACTACTCTGGCGATGGCGGAATCGATGATTGGTTCCTGACGCCGACCCGACTCACAGCTGATCCCCGAGCCGACTCAGCGGGGGATGGCCGACCCTCACCGCAGGACCCGACTCACAGCTGATCCCCGAACCGACTCAGCGCGGGATGGCCGACTGCGGGATGGCTGACCGCAACCGCAGGACCGCGGCCCGCCGGCGCGCGCTCACGAACCCGTGACCATGTCGAACACGCCCTTCTCCTTGGCCCGGTGCTCAGCCCAGCGGAAGCAGAGCACGGCCAGAACGAGGGTCAACGCCGTTGTCGCGGCCAGGGCAATGAGGATCTCCCAGCTCGATGGGGCGGCAGTGCCCGTCCAGCCCTGCCACAGTGACCCAGCCCCGCCGATCGACGAGACACTGCCCGGGAAGAGCGCCTGGCGCGTGCCCTCCAGCCACCAAGTCAGCGGCAGGACCAGCCCGACAGCCTGCACCGCCGGCGGCAGCACGAGGAGTGGGAAGACCGCGCCAACGAGCAGGAACAGGGCGCCGGCGACGGCCTCGGGATAGCTCCACGAGTCCTGCCGCAGCTGCATGCAGACGGCTGCCAGGATGATCCCCACCGCCAGCACGCCCACCAGCCCCATGGCCATGCACACCACTGCCAGGAGCCAGTCGATGCGCGTGACGTCGAAGGGCACGCTCAGGAAGACGACGCCCACGCCCAGCGTGATGAGCGCTCCGAAGGCGCCGATGCCGATCCGCGCCGACCCCCGGCCCAGCAAGAGCAGCAGCATCGAGTTTGGGCTGACGTAGAGGTACTTCAGCATCCGGTAGCGCTCACGGTCGTCGAGGATCGACCAGGCCAGCCCGGCGATTCCGGCCATGACGAACGACCACAGCGCCGTGCCGATGACCACGAACGCGCGCAGGGCCGGGTCGGCCCGGCCGGCGCTGATGATGTCGACCATGAATACCAGGATCAGCGCCGCCCCGACCGGCTTGGCCACCGAGTAGATGGCGAAGAGCACGGGATCCGCCCAGTTTGCTTCCGTCTGCCAGCCAAGCCGGGCGGCCGTCCGGAAACCGCGCCAGGCATCGGACAGTTCCTGCCGGCGGCTGCGTTGCATCGCGTCCTGGACGCTTGCCAGGTGGTGCGCCATCGCTCAGGTGCCGGTCGTGGTCAGCTTGCCCTCGTGCCGGGCCAGCCGCTCGATGACGCCCAGCATCCAGCGCGCCAGGACGATGAAGAAAGCCGCCATGGCGACGAGGATCAGCGCCTCGGCCCAGGCCGGCAGGAGTCCCTGCGTGTGCTCCGAGCCGGCGAACACCAGCTGGCGCATGGCGTCGAGCCCAACTGCCAGCGGCACGGTCGAGACGGCCAGCGCGCCCAGGAAACCCAGCCGGGCCACCGGAAAGTTGAGCCCGGAGACGAAGTAGACGGGCTCCTGCAGGCCCTGGCTGAGGTGCCACGCTTCGCGTCCCCAGAGGAGGAAGAAGCTGGCCAGCACCATGCCCAAGCCGTACAGCGCGGCCATCGTCAGGAAGAAGACGGCCAGCAGCAACAGCCACTCCTGGACGCTGAAGACGACGCCGTAGAGAGATGCTCCGACGATCAGCACCACCGCCGCCCGCGTGCCGCTCATGAACAGCCCGCCGATGGCCATGCCGAAGAGGATGCTCATCATGCCGATCGGGGCGGTGAAGTAGAGTTGCAGGTTGCCCTGGTCGCGCTCCCAGTAAAGCTGGGCGGCCATCATCCACAGGATGTTCAGCCAGAAAGCGGTCATCGCTCCGCCCAGTACCACGAAGCCGACGTATTCGGCCGGCGCGCTGAGAGCGCGATAGACGAAGACGAAGGCCGATGTCGTCAGGAAGGGCAGCAGGATCTCAAAGAGCAGCCAGGAGGGCTCACGCCGCGCACCGATGATGCGCGGGTAGGCCCGACCGAGCACGGCGCGCAGGTTGGTGGCCAGCACGCGCGTCGGCTCCCAGCTGGCGGCGGCCTGCGGGCTGGCCGTTCGGCGATGGACGAAGGCGCTCATGCGTGGCGGATCAGCGGGCCGACTCGACCGGCTCGGTCGAGACGTAGGAATCGTCGGGCGGCTGCCCGCCATCGGGCGGGCCGAGCCTGTCCGGCGGCTCGGATCCGGAGCCGGGCTCGCTGTCCTCGAAACCCCGCCCGACGAGCTCGACGAAGACGTCCTCCAGGCTGGGCTCGACTTTCTGCAACGAGACGATCGACGAGCCGGCCGTGCCCAGGGCGGCGACGACCCCGCCCAGGGCCGCGTCCTGCTCGAGGGTCAGCTTGATGAGCACCGTCTGCCGGTCAATCGCCTGATCGAGATCGGACGCGCTGGGAACCGCCGCGCTGAGCACGCCGGGCAGGCGCGCCAGCATGCCCGTACCGCCATCGAGCCGGTCAACCTCGAGGCGGAAGATCGACTCTGCCTGCACGCGCCGCTTGAGCTCGAGCGGCGTGCCGATGGCCAGGATTCGCCCGTGGTCGACGATGGCTATGCGGTCGCAGAGCTGCTCCACCTCGGCCATGTAGTGCGAAGTCAGCAGGATCGTCCGACCGGGCACGGCGCGCTGCCACTGCTCGACCAGCTCGCGCACGGCCCGCGCGGCGGACACATCGAGGCCCAGCGTCGGCTCGTCGAGGAAGAGGATCCAGGGATCGTTGAGCAGGCCGCGGGCTAGGTTGAGCTTCTGGCGCTGGCCGGTCGACAGCGACGACACTTTCTGGTTTCGCTGCTCGGCAAGGTCCACCGCCTCGATCAGCTCGTCGACGCGGCGCCAGCCCTCGCGCACGCCGAGACCGTAGAACTGGCTGAACATCCACAGCTGCTCGCGCACCTGCAAGAGGCCGTAGCCGGACTGCTCGCCGCCCGACACGATGTTCATGATCCGCCGCAACTGGCGCGTCTGGCGCGACACGTCGAAGCCAAAGACCTTCGCCTCGCCGGCGGTGGGCAGCAGCAGCGTGGTCAGGATCTTGATCAGCGTCGTCTTGCCTGCGCCGTTTGGCCCGAGCAGGCCGAACAGCTCGCCGGCCTCGACGCGCAGGTCGACGCCGTCGAGGGCCACGATGGGCTTGGGCTTCGCCTTGTAGATCCGGCGCACGCCACTGGCCTCGATGGCCAGCGGGGCACCGACAGAGTTGGACACGGGCACAGGCCTCGAACGATGGAGGGCTGCGGGGACGGTCGAAAGATTGCGCGGCCGCCGCTCCCTCGGGGACCAGTGCTGGCGCCGGCGTCGCCATCCCCGAGCGGGCCGTTGGGCATGTTAGCACCGGCAGCCAAACTCGCCGGCCGCCGGCGGGGCTAGAATCGGCCGCTCATGACCGACCTCGAGGGCCTGGTCAGCGTGGTCATTTCGACGCGCGGGCGGGCTGAGCTGCTGTTGCGCGCCATCGGCAGCGTGCTGGCCCAGACCTACGGCCTGCTCGAGATCGTGGTGGTCGTCGACGGCCCCGACGAGGAGACCGAGCTGGCGCTCGGCGGCGTGCACGACGACAGGCTGCGCTGGCAGGTCAACGGGCAGAGCGTGGGTGGCTCGGAGGCGCGCAACGTGGGCGTGCGCGCAGCGCGCGGCGAGTGGGTAGCCTTCCTCGACGACGACGACGAGTGGCTGCCGGCCAAGCTCGAGCGGCAGGTCGAGCTGCTGCGATCCGTGGCCGGGCCGGCGCTGGTCAGCTGCCGCATCATCACACGCACACCGCGCGGCGAGTTCGTGGGACCGGAGCGCGAGCCGCGGCCGACAGAGCACCTGAGCGAGTACCTCTTCCGCCCGGCCGGCCGTTCGCGCGGGGAGCGCGGCTGCAGACCTCGGCTGCCGTCGTATCGCGTGAGCTGGCCTTGCACGTGCCCTGGGACGCGGGCCTGAGCCGTTTCCAGGACTTCGGCTGGTTCCTGCGCTTGGCCGCGGCGGGAGCCCAGGTGCGCATCGTCCGGGAGGCCCTCTCGGTGTGGTACTTCCGCCAGGACCGGCCCACGATCGGTGGCCGTGGATCGACGAGCGGCGCCAGCTGGTAAGCCGGCGCGCCTATGCGCGCTGGGTGCTGGCCCGCGTGGCCGGCCTGGCCGCAGCGGCCGGCGAGCCGCAGGCCATGGGCGGGCTGTGGCAGAAGGCCCGCCAGCACGGACGGGCAGGCATCGTCGACGTGGCCCAGTTCCTGGTCTACCGGCTGGTTGCCGCTCTGCGCGCGCGGCGGGGCTCGCGCCGGTAGGCAGCCGAAAGGCGTAACGACGGGCAGCGCATGGACTTGCGCCTTGGTGCGGCCCGATGATGTGCGCATGACCGAACTGCATACCCTGCGCGAGCTCGCCCGGCAACTGCGCGTCGACTCGATCCGCTGCACGGCTGCGGCCGGCTCGGGCCACCCCACCTCCGCGCTCTCGGCGGCCGACCTGCTGGCGGTCCTGCTGGCCAACCACCTGCGCTACCGCTTCGATGCGCCGGATGATCCGCACAACGACCACCTCATCTTCTCCAAGGGCCACGCCTCGCCGCTCTACTACGGCCTGCTGCGCGCCGCCGGCGCCATCGACGAGGACGAGCTGCTTACCTACCGCGAGCGCGGCAGCCGGCTGGAAGGTCACCCCACGCCCGTCCTGCCCTGGGTCGACGTGGCCACCGGCTCGCTGGGCCAGGGGCTGCCCATCGGGGTGGGCATCGCGCTGGCCGGCAAGCGGCTCGACAGGTTGCCCTTCCGAACATGGGTGTTGTGTGGCGACAGCGAGATGGCCGAGGGCTCGATGTGGGAGGCCATCGCGCATGCCGCGCACGAGGGCCTTGACAACCTGACCGCGATCATCGACGTCAACCGGCTGGGCCAGACCGGCCCCACGCGCTACCAGCACGACCTGGCGGCCTACAGCCGGCGCCTCAAGGCTTTCGGCTGGCACGCCATCGAGATCGACGGCCACGACCTCGAGCAGATCGACGCCGCCTATGCCGAGGCTGCCGCAACGCAGGGCCGGCCGACGGCCATCGTGGCGCGCACGCTCAAGGGCAAGGGCGTGTCGTCGGTGGAGGACCAGCCCGGCGCGCACGGCAAGGCGGTCGATGAGGCCGAGCAGGCGATCCGCGAACTTGGTGGCCCTTCTGACCTGCGCATCACGCCGCGGGCGCCCAGCACCCAGGAGCAGCCGCACCGTTTCGAGGCTCGCGGGGCGCTGGAGCTGCCGCGCTACGAGCTGGGCCAGGCGGTGGCCACCCGCAAGGCCTTCGGCGAGGCGCTCGTGGCGCTGGGCCGGGCGCGCGGCGACGTGCTGGCGCTGGACGGCGAGGTGGGCAACTCGACCTACACCGAGATGTTCGAAAAGGAGCTCCCCGAGCGCTTCTTCCAGATGTACATCGCAGAACAGCAGATGGTCGGCGCGGCCGTGGGCCTACAGGTGCGCGGCTGGAAGCCGTTCGCGGCGACGTTCGCGGCCTTCCTCTCACGGGCCTATGACTTCGTGCGCATGGCCGCGGTCAGCCGCGCCGACCTGCGCCTGTCCGGCTCGCACGCGGGCGTGTCGATCGGCGAGGACGGTCCCTCGCAGATGGCGCTGGAAGACCTGGCCATGATGCGCGCCGTCCACGGCAGCACGGTGCTCTACCCCTCCGACGCCAACCAGACGGCCCGACTGGTCGCACTGATGGCCGAGCTGGCCGGGATCAGCTACCTGCGCACGACCCGCGGTGCGACGGCGGTCATCTACGGGCCCGACGAGGAGTTCGAGGTGGGCGGCAGCCGTACGCTGCGCTCCTCGGACGACGATCAGCTGACGATCGTGGCCGCCGGCATCACGCTGCACGAGGCGCTGAAGGCCGCCGACGAGCTGGCTCAGGACGGCCTCCACGCGCGCGTCATCGACGCTTACTCGGTCAAGCCCATCGACGCTGCGGCGCTGAGCGCGGCCGCGCGCGAGACCGGCGCACTGCTGACCGTCGAGGACCACTGGCCCGAGGGCGGCCTGGCCGAGGCCGTGCTGTCGGCGCTGGCCGACGCCGGACTGTCGTCGGACTTCGTGTCACTGGCCGTGCGCCACATGCCGCGCTCGGCCACCCCCGCCGAGCAGCTGCACGATGCGGGCATCGACGCCTCGGCCATCGTCCGGGCAGCGCGTGGGCTGCATTCCGGCCGGGGCACGCGCCAAGGGGCCGCGACTGGGGCTCATTCCTAGGACCAGCGTGCAATTTCGCTTGTTGCGGCCGCGCCCCGCCTAATACACTGGCCGACATGCGCGTCTACGAGGGGGCTCCGCGGCAAAACTACCAGGAGGTCCTGCGCTCGATCGGTGCCCTGCTCGACCAGCGTGGCATGCGCGAGATCCTCCTGACCGAGAGCGCGGACGGCTTCATCGTGCAGGGCCTGGCGCCAATCGCGGGCGAGGGCGCCTGGGGTGAGGGCGGCGGGCGGCTGGAGAAGGAGACGATGACGTTCGTCGAGGACGACATCGCTCGCTTCATGGAGGAGGCCCTCGCGCGGCGCAAGCAGGCGGCCGAGGAGGGTCAGGAGTCTGCGCCTGTCTCGGGCGGCTTCTACGAGAAGGCCCTGCGCGTGCTGGGCGCGTACATCGACGAGCAGAAGCCGCGCGACGTCTTCTTCCTCGAGCAGGACCACGCCTTCGTGATGCGCCTGCTGATGCCCACCCGAACGGGCGCTCACCATGTCCTGGCCGAGTTCACCAGCGAGGATATCGAGGCGCTGGTCAGCAGCGGCGCGCAGTTGCGCGACAACGGGGGCGGGGACGGCGCGCCACAGGGCTAGCACTCGCGGCGACAGGAGATTCAGGCGGGATCGCGGTGCAGGCATGGCCGTGTATGGCCTGTCCGGCCCGATTGCGATACCGTGAGCCCGGCACGACGAAACTCGCCGATATCTTGTGGAGGTGCGCGTGAAGAGGCTCATCAAGTTCGTGGCGGTGCTACTCGGCGTGATGATCGCGGCCGTGATCATCGTGCCGCTGGTTGTCCTGGCCGGGCTGTTCGTCTGGCTCAAGCTGACCGAGGAGTCGGACGAGGAGCTGCTCGAGCTCGAGCAGGAGATGGAGACCGGCGCACCCGCCGGCTGAGCTCGCCCGTCCAATCCCGCCCCACATCGAAACCACAGGCCGCTGACCGAGCCACACGTCGAGCCCATCGGGCCTGACCGGGCTCCGGTCAGCTTCCTGGTGGACTACGACGGCACGATCTCCCTCGTCGACATTGGCGACGAGCTGATGGTTCGCCACTACGGCAACGTCGAGCAGCTGGCGGCGATTGACGCCGCCTACGACGCCGGCCAGCTGGGCTCGCGCGAGTTGATCGTGTGGGACATGGAGGTCCTGCCGCATGCTCCGGAATTGCTGCGGGCCGACGCGACGACCATGCCCCAGGACGATGAGTTCGCGAGCTTCGTGGCGGACGTGCGCGCCCGCGGCGCGCAGGTCGAGGTGGTCAGCGACGGGCTCGGCTTCTACGTGCGGCCCAACCTGGATGCCCTGGGCCTGGCCGACGTCCCCGTGGCGACCAACGAGAACCCGCTTACGGGCGGGTCCGGCATGCGCTTTCCGTACGGCCACCCGAGCTGCTTCGTGTGCGGTACGTGCAAGCGCGAGCGTGTCCGCCTGCACCAGGCCGCCGGCCGGGTGGTGGTCTTCATCGGCGACGGCACCAGCGACCGATTCGCCGCTGCGCATGCCGACCTGGTTTTCGCCAAGGAGAGCCTGGCACGCATCTGCGAGGGCCACGGCTGGCCCTACATTGGCTGGGAGCGCTTTGCCGAAGTGCGAGAGGCGGTGGACGCAGCCTTCGCCGACGGGCGGCTGCCTCTCGCCGCAGAGGATCTGCCCGCCTGGCGAGCGCAGCACGCGCCGGCGCCGCGCGCCTTCATCTGCGGGCCCGAGGTATGGGGCCCGCGGCGCACCAGCCCGGCGGGTGGTCCGGGACCCGAATATTGAGCATGCCGCGGCGGGCGAGACGCTCATCGACATCGCCGAGATCTACGACGTCTCGCCATCCGAACTGGCCGATGCGAACGAGATAGAGGACTGGAACCTGATCTACATCGGGCAGCGCCTTGGTCATCCCCGGCACAGCGCCCGAATCACCGTCGCCCGTCCCCTCGCCCTCCCCCTGACCGTACCTGAGTGGTCCTAAGGTCCCCTTGACGCATGCGCGAACGATCGGTCACGCTCCCGCACGTGGCAGAGGGGATCAGAACGCAATATGCCGTGTGACCGTGTAGGCGTCGTCGTTGAAACGGACGGCCTTCGAGGCTGTACTGAGGGGGCGTTGCGCTCATGACCAAGACAGCGTTGATCACTGGTATCACCGGGCAGGACGGGTCGTACCTG
The DNA here is from genome assembly GCA_035514295.1 of Candidatus Limnocylindria bacterium. GTDB lineage: Bacteria > Chloroflexota > Limnocylindria > Limnocylindrales > CSP1-4 > JALYGJ01. The sequence continues at coordinate 95,338 of DATKBB010000116.1, forward strand.
GCCGAGCTGCTCCTCGAGAAGGGATATCGCGTAGCGGGCATGACGCGCCGCTCCAGCACTGACAGGCACGAACGGATCGCGCATCTCGCCGGCAGAATCGAACTGGTGCAGGGCGATCTCATCGATCAAACCTCATTGGTTTCCGCACTCGTGCGCACTCAGCCAGAAGAGGTTTACAACCTTGCAGCCCAGAGCTTCGTGCCGACTTCTTGGAACCAGCCGGTGCTGACCACCGAGGTTACGGCGGCAGGCGCCACGAGGCTGCTGGAAGCGATCCGCCAGGTAGATCCGACGATCCGCTTCTACCAGGCGTCGTCGAGTGAGATGTTCGGCAAGGTGCGCCAGGTGCCGCAGAACGAGCAGACGGCCTTCTATCCTCGGAGCCCATATGGTGTGGCCAAGGCGTATGCGCATTTCCTGACCGTCAATTACCGTGAGAGCTACAAGCTGTTCGCGGTGTCCGGCATCCTCTTCAACCACGAATCGCCGCGACGAGGCCTGGAATTCGTGACGCGCAAGGTCAGCGACGGCGTGGCACGGATCAAGCTCGGGCTGATCGACAGACTCCGCCTGGGGAACCTCGATGCGCATCGGGATTGGGGCTTTGCCGGTGACTATGTCCGCGCCATGTGGCTGATGCTGCAGGCCGACGAACCGCGGGACTATGTCGTAGCGACAGGAGAGGCGCACAGCGTCCGTGAGTTGTGCGAGATCGCCTTCTCTCATGTGGGGCTGGACTACCGCGACCACGTTCAGGTGGACGAGGACCTCTTCCGGCCGGCCGAGGTAGACCACCTGCTCGGCGATCCCACGCGGGCCCGCACCGAACTGGGCTGGGAGAGAGAGGTCGACTTCCCGATGCTGGTTCAGATGATGGTCGACGCCGATGTCGAACGGCATCGCATCGCGCTCGCGCGAGGGGAGCCGCTGGCCGCTCCGCTTACCGCCTGGTGAGGATCTTCATCACCGGCGCCACCGGCTTCGTTGGGCGCTGGCTGGCCCTCGAGCTTCGAGAGGCCGGCCATGAAGTCTTACCGGCTAGCGCCGAGAACGCTCATTCACAGGTGGATGTAACAGAGCCGCAGGCACTGTTCACAGCCCTCCGCGCGGCGACACCTGACGCTGTGGCCCATCTCGCGGCCGTCTCATCGGCCAGCGACGCCGCGCGTGATCCTGAGAAGACATTCGGCGTCGCCGTGGGCGGCACGGTCAACCTGCTGGAAACGTTGCGCGAACTGGACCGCGTTCCCGCCGTCCTCGTTGTCAGTTCTTCAGAGGTATATGGCCGGCCAAAGCCCGAGGAGCTGCCGCTCACCGAAGATTCGCCGCTCCGCCCTGGCACGACCTACTCGCTGTCAAAGGTTGCCCAGGAGTCGGTCGCGCTGGCCTACGCCGCACGTCTCCATCTGCCTCTGGTCGTGACGCGGTCGTTCAACCATATCGGGCCCGGCCAGCGGCCGGTTTTCGTCGTGCCCGCGCTCGCCGAACGCGTCCTCGCCGTGAAGCGCGGGGAGGCGACTGACATTCCCGTCGGAAATGTCGACGTCCGTCGCGACTTCACGGACGTGCGAGACGTCGTCCGCGCTTACCGCCTGTTGCTGGAGGGGCTGGCCGGGGGGTCGATCGAACGTGGTGGCCGGGCCTTCAACGTCGCTTCCGGCAAAGCGGTCAGCATTCGCCACATCGTGGAGCTCCTGGCCGACGCCGCCGGCGTGGAACCAATCATCCGTGTCGATCCCTCACTGGTGCGAGAGGACGATGCCGAGGAGATCAAAGGAGACGCGGCGAAGCTCCGCGCGGCCTGTGGCTGGCAACCTGAACACTCGCTTAGCGAGACGCTCGAGGCCGTATGGCAGTACGCCGAGGAAAGCACGACGCGTCAGGGGATGGAGCATTGACCGTGTTACCGGGAGCACCTTTCGATGGCTTCGGGCATGGGCTCAATTCACCACTCCAGTGGTCAATAGTGCACTTGACGCGTCACTACTCATCCGTCGGCCCCCCGCAGTGACCGAGGGGGCCCAAGTGCGAAGTCGCGCGTACGCAACAATCGCAACAGCGCCGGAGAGCGGCATCTATCGCAGTTCACGCCGCGCAGGCGAGCCGAGCCGACGTTCTCCCGCAGCCGCCGCGTTCCTGTCGTTCCTCTGGCCCGGTCTGGGCCAGATCTATGCCAGCCAGCCCTTGCGAGCACTCTTCTACGCCGTCCCGCCGGTGCTGCTCTTGTCTGCCCTCCTGCTCTCCCTGCTCCAGGGCTTCGAGCGCTTCGTCGTCAGCCTGCTTGTCCCATCCTTTGCTGCCGCGGTCGTCGGGCTGGCTGCCCTTCACGCGGTATGGCGCATCGTCGCCATAGTCGACGCCTGGCGAGTAGTACGACTTCGTTCGGGTGGCGGGAGACGTTCGCTCGTGCTGGTGGCCCTGCTGAGCCTGGCGGTGCTCGCGCCACACGGGCTTGCCGGGTACTACGTCCATTCCCTGAGCGCCGCCGGCGGCTTGATCTTCAACGGCGGCGGCAGCGCAGGGCCGACGATCCCCCTTGACGACCTGCTTGGCGAGCCGGGTTCGGTTGCCCACCCGCCTGCCGATGTCCCACCGCGTGAGACACCGAGCATGACTCCCGTTCAACCGCGATCGAGCGGCAGTGGAGGGGGTGAGCCGCAGGCCACGACCATCCTGTTCGTGGGCGTGGATAGCGGTCCCGGGCGCGATCACGCGCTGACCGACACGCTGATGGTGGCGACGTTCGATCCGGCTCGCAATCTCCTTTCGATGGTCAGCGTGCCACGCGACACCGGACGCGTGCCGCTGTTCGACGGGGGAACCTACGCCGACCGGATCAACTCGCTCCTGGGTCACGCGAAGCGGAATCCCGATCGCTTCCTGCAGGGACCGATCCAGACGCTCGTGCGCGAGATGGAATACCTCGTTGGCGTCCCGATCGACTACTACGCCGTCACCGACATGGCCGGCCTCGAGCGCGCGATCGAGCTCGTCGGCGGCATCGAGATCGTTCTCGATCACGAGGTCAACGACCCCAACTGGGGCCTTCATCTGACGCCCGGCACGTACCGCGTCTACGCGGCTACGGCCATGCGCATCGTCCGCTCGCGCTACGGCCCCGGCAATAGTGACTACATGCGGGCCCGCCGCCAGCAAGCAGTGATCAAGGGGCTTGCGCAGCGCGCCAAGGATCCGGCGATCGTAGCGCGGCTGCCCGAGCTGTTCTCGGCGATGAGCCAGATTGCTCGCTCGAACATTCCGGTTGAGCGGCTGCCCGACCTCCTGGCCCTCCTCGACGCGACCGACAGCGCTGAGCGGCGCAGCATCGTTCTGGCGCCGCCGAAGTACGCCCAGCGCATCCCTCCCGCGGAGGTCGGTGGCCGCTACATGATCGAGCTCAAGATGCGCGAGATCGCGGCGCTGTCCGTCGAGCTGTTCGGCGACCGGAGTCGTTACTCCAAATAAGCATGAACTACCGCGAGAGCGCGCCGAGCCGCCCAGACGTCAGCGTCGTGATCGTTCACTACCAGACGCCGGATCTGCTTCTGCGCTGCCTGCGCGCCCTCGCCGCGTCCGAGCAGCCGCCGCCACTCGAAACCTTCGTCGTCGACAACGGCTCAGCGCACTTCGATGCCGAGGACGTTCGCGCTGCTCTCGGCGGAGTTCAGGTGTTCCGAAACGAGGAAAACCTGGGCTTCAGCCGCGCCTCGAACCAGGGCCTCCGCCTGGCGCGCGGCCGCTACCTGCTACTGCTCAACCCCGACGCATTCGTCGCGCCCGAGACGCTGCGCCTGATGGTCGA
>DATKBB010000117.1:0-2515 GCA_035514295.1 Candidatus Limnocylindria bacterium
GGGACGATCGGCCCATCGGGCGACCCCTACCAAAGGACCATGCGCCGCCGGCCAAGCGGTCGGTCGAAGCTCCAGCCGGTCCCCTTTAGTGGGGTGGAGTGTGCTACAGGGCGGTCCGGCGGCATCGTGTCGGCGGCCGCGCCCGGCCGCCGCCGATCGGCGCGGGACGATGGGAAGATGGTCCTATGGCCGCTGGCGGGCGGATACTCCCCCAGAGTATCGAATGATGCTACGATGACCGTCCATGGACAGTTCCGACAAGACCGCCTTTCCCAGCCTGAACATCATCGACGACGGCAGCCCGCCGAGCGGCACGAGCGCAGTCGAGGTACCGGCAGAGTCGGGCGGCAACGGCCGCCGACCGCCGGAGGAGCGACGCCACTCACATGTCGTGATCATGGGCTCCGGGCCGGCTGGCCTGACGGCGGCCATCTACGCCGCGCGTGCCAACCTCGAGCCGATCCTGCTAGGTGGTCTCGCCCCGGGCGGGCAGCTGATGATTACCAGCGACGTGGAGAACTACCCCGGCTTCCCAGAGGGGATCCAGGGACCGGAGCTGATGCAGAAGTTTCGCGAGCAGGCCGAGCGCTTCGGCACGCGCATGGTCGATGCCGACGTGGAGCGCGTCGACTTCTCCAGCCGGCCCTTCAAGCTCTACGCGGAGGGCCGGGAGTACACCGGCGACTCGGTCATCGTGGCCACCGGCGCGTCGGCGCTGTGGCTGGGGCTGGACAGCGAAACGCGCCTGCGCGGCCGCGGCGTGAGCGCCTGCGCGACGTGCGACGGGTTCTTCTTCCGGGGCAAGAAGGTGGCTGTCGTGGGCGGCGGCGACACGGCCCTCGAGGAAGCCACCTTCCTGACGCGTTTCGCCTCCGAGGTCGTGCTGCTCCACCGGCGCGACCAGCTGCGCGGCAGCAAGATCATGCAGCAGCGCGCCCTGGACCATCCCAAAATCAACGTCGAGTGGAACACGGAGGTGACCGACGTGCTGGGCGAGGACGTGGTGTCCGGCCTGCGCCTGCGCGACACGGTCAGCGGCCAAGAGCGCGAGGAGCCCATGGAGGGCCTCTTCGTGGCCATCGGCTACCGGCCCAACACGGAGGTCTTCCGCGACTGGCTGGACGTGGACGACAAGGGCTACCTGGTGGTCACCGATCAGACGCGGACCAAGATCGACGGCGTGTTCGTGGCCGGCGACGTTCACGATCACCGCTACCGGCAGGCGGTCACCGCCGCGGCTGACGGCTGCAAGGCGGCTATCGACGCCGAGCGCTGGCTCGAGGCGGAGGGCATCGCCGAGGCGGCCACGGCCACCGCCTGGTAGCGCGCTCGCCTCAGTCGAGGTAGCCCAGCCGGCGCATCGAGCGGCCCAGCACGAGCCTGAGGAAGCGTGCTGCGAAGGGATGGATGTGCTCGCGCCAGCGGTCGGCAGCCCCTGCGTCGAAGCCGGCCTCACCCAGATTGAAGCCGCGGCTGACGACCTTCACGTCCGTCACTGTGGCCGGCAGGGCGACGCCCAAGAAGTCGAACAGCGCGGGCAGCACCTCGTCCGGCCGGCCGACCAGATCCTCGAAGCGGATCATGCTGTAGCTGCCCGAGTGCCCGCGCAGCAGCCGCCAGTGCCGGCGGGCTGCGCCCGACCAGGCCAGCACGGTCTGCACGAGCATGACCGCCTGGAAGGCCAGCGGCACGCGCATCAGCCAGCTGTAGGGCGGAGTCGGACGGTCACGCCGCCGGCGCGAGTCGGAGACGTAGACGGCGCGCGGGTCGCGCACGATGTGGACGACCTTCGCTCCCGGGAACCACTGCAGCAGCGTGTCGACGAAGGCCAGGTGGGCGGGCGTGATCTCGCCCATCACCGGCCGGCCGTGGAAGTCGGCGTAGATGCGCAGTAGCGCGGCCCAGACGCCGCGCTCGGTGCGCTCGGCGGCGAGCAGGCGCTGTTCGACATCGGCGGGCGTGATCTCGCGGATCAGCCAGCGCCAGAAGGGGCTGATCTCGCGTAGCCGCGAGCGACGCTGCATCTCACCGCTGTAGACGAACTCGACGACGCGGCTGATCGTCCCGTCCTCGGCCAGGTCCCCCAGGCGGCGAAACTGCTCGCGGGCGCCGTAGCCGCGCACAAGGTGGCCCACAAAGTGGTTCTCGGGCGCGATGGCGATGCGCTCGGAAGTCTCCAGCACGGTGCGCAGCAGCGTCGTGCCGCTGCGGCTGACGCCCACGACGAAGATCGCTTCGGGCTCGTTCGGTCTCACCGTCTCCGGCGCCGATTGCGCTCGTGGGCGCCTGCGTCGGCTGCTCGCTACCATTCCCCCTCCAGCACTTGTCTAGGAGTCAGCCATTCTATTCGCCCGTGCCGACGGATCGTCGCTGCCCATCCTGGCGCGCAACGACGTCCGCCTGTTCCTGACCAGCTTCGCCATCCTGTATGTCGAGCTGCTGCTCATCCGCTGGATCCCGGCCAACGTCAAGTACATCGGCTTCTTCAGTAACTTCCTGCTGATCGCCTCCTTCC
>DATKBB010000118.1:0-2722 GCA_035514295.1 Candidatus Limnocylindria bacterium
GAGCAGCGCGTTCTGCAGGCGGGCGTTGCGGATGGCCACAGCGCAGAGGTCGGCCAGGGCGGTCAGTGCGTCCTCCACACCTGACGCGTCGGCCGGGGTCTCGCGCAGCGCAACGAGCAGCACGCCCTCGGCATCCTCGCCGCCGGCCTCGTCGGTGGCGACGAGCGGCACGGCCAGCATGAGCGAGGCGGTGCCATCGCCCGTGGCCGCCGCATCCGGGCCAGGGGCGCCGGACAGCGTACGCCGCTCGCGTACGGCCTGCGCCGCGAGCTGGCTCTCGTCGTCCACGGGGATGGCGCCGGCGCTGCTGAGCGCGCCTTCGGCCGCGCCTGCCTGGGCCGCCGGCAGCAGCACGTTGGCCACCGGGTCGAGCAGGTAGATGATGGCGAACGATGCGTCGGCTGCGGTGCGCACGTGCTCGGCCAGGGCATCCAGCTTGGCGTCCAACTCGCCACCCCGAGCGACCGTCCGCGCCGCCTGCAGGAGCGTGACCTGGCCGGCTGCTCGTTCCATCAAGTCCGATGATACCGGCGCAGTAGCTCGACGTAGAGCCCGCCGTCCACGTTTCCGCCGCTCAACACCGCGATGGTCACCGTCCCTGCCCCGCCCGCCCCGCCATATAACGCTGCCAGGCTGATCGCGCCGGACGGCTCCAGCACGAGGCGAAGCTCGCCTGCCGCGCGCGCCACGGCCTCGCCGATCTCGTCCTCGGTAACGGTCAGCACCTCGTCGAGATGGCGGAGCAGGTGAGCGAAAGGGAGCGGCGCGGGCGCCTCCATGCGCACGCCGTCGGCCATCGTCCGCTGGACGTCGGCTGTGGCCCAGCGCACGATCCGCCTCCTGGCCAGCGAGTCGCGGGTGTCGGCGGCCAACTCCGGCTCGACGCCCACCACGCGTGCTCCAGGCAGCAGCCCCTTGACCGCCGTGCTCACGCCGGCGGCGAGGCCGCCCTGGCCGATTGGGACGAGAACGGTCAGCCGGTCGGACGGCAGGCCTGCCGCGGCCAGCTGTTCCACGATCTCCAGCCCGACCGTGCCCTGCCCGGCGATGATGCGCGCGTCGTCCGCCGACGGGACCAGCACCAGGCCCTCCTGCTCGGCCAGCTCGTGTGCTCGGGCGCTGCGCTCCTCGTGCGACTCGCCCACGAAAACGATCTGCCCACCAAACGCCCTCACGCGCTCGACCTTGATGGCCGGCGCCCCCTGCGGCATTACCACCACCGCGCGCGTACCCAACATGCGGGCGGCGTAGGCCAGCGCCTGGCCGTGGTTGCCGCTGGAGTGCGTCACCACTCCGCGCGACAGGGCCTCCGGCGGCAACTGGGCCAGCGCGTTGTAGGCGCCGCGCAGCTTGAAGGCGCCCGTCGGCTGGAGGCTCTCCGGCTTGACGAAGGAGTGCTCCGTCAGCCGGAGGAGAGGCGTGCGCAGGATCACGCCGTCCAGTCGCTGCGCCGCCGCACGGATGTCCTGCAGGCTGACGAGCGGCGCGGCTGAGGGCTCTGGCACGTGGCTATACTGCCTTTCTGGCCGATCAGCCGTCGCAGGGGAGTTTCGCTCGACTCGTGCCTTCCGGTAGCGCCATCCGCGCCGAGAACGTCGAGCGGCTGGCTGCGCGCCGCAGACCGGGCAAGGCCGACGCGCTGCGCCCCACGTACGGCTTCGACGACGTCTCGCTCGCGCCCGGCGTGGAGACCATCGAGCCGGCCGACGTGGACGTATCGGTTGACTTCTGCGGCCTGCGCCTGGGCATCCCCGTCCTGGCTTCGGCCATGGATGCCGTGGTGGACCCGACGTTCTGCGGCGCGCTGGCCGCCCTGGGCGGACTGGCCGTGCTGAACCTCGAAGGCCTGCAGACACGCTACGAGGACCCCGGGGTGGTGCTGGAGCGCATCGCCGCTGCGCAAGACGACGAGGTGCAGGGCCTGCTCCACGAGGCCTACCTGCAGGCCATCCGCGAGGACCTCGTCGCCCAGCGCATCGCCGAGATCCACGCGGCCGGCTCTGTGGCAGCCGTGGCGGCCACGCCGGCCAGTGCCCGACGGCTGGGTCCCTTCTGCGCCGAGCAGGGCGCGGACGTCTTCCTTGTCCAGTCGCAGGTGTCCTCTGCGCGCCACCTGGCCGCCGGCTACGAGCCACTTTCGCTGGCCGAGTTCACGCGCTTCATGCCCATCCCCGTTGCCGTGGGCAACACGACCTCTTACGAAGCCGCGCTGGGGTTGATGGAGCAGGGCGCGGCGGCCGTCTTCGTGGGTGTCGGGCCGGGCGCGGCCTGCACCACGCGAGACGTGCTGGGTATCGGCGTGCCCCAGGTGACCGCCGTGTCCGACGTGGCGGCGGCACGCGACGAGCACCTGGAACGCACGGGACGGTACGTGCCGGTGGTGGCCGACGGCGGCATGCGCCGGGGCGGGGAGCTGGCCAAGGCCGTCGCCGCCGGCGCGGACGTGCTGATGCTGGGCTCGCCCCTGGCGCGCGCTGCGGAGGCGCCCGGTCGCGGCACGAACTGGGGCATGGCCGCTCCCTCGCCCACGCTGCCCCGCGGCACACGCATCCGGGTGGGCACGGCCGGCTCGCTGGAGAAAATCCTGCTCGGCCCGGCCGACGTGACGGACGGCACGCAGAACCTGGTCGGCGCGCTGCGCCAGTCGATGGCGGCGCTGGGGGCGCGGGACATCCGGGCGATGCAGGGGGTCGAGATGGTCTACGCCCCGGCCGTCGCCGTC
>DATKBB010000119.1:0-7023 GCA_035514295.1 Candidatus Limnocylindria bacterium
GCCTTGTGGCCGCACATCGCCTCGCATAGCGCCGCCCGGGCAGGGTGCTAACCTTGGCCAATCGCGCGCCCGTAGCTCAGCGGATAGAGCGTCTGCCTCCGGAGCAGAAGGCCGTGGGTTCGAGTCCCGCCGGGCGCGCCACTTCCGTGATGGTGCCCTCCGCTGACTCTCCCATGATCACGTTGCCGTGACTTCGGCTCGTGGAACGGTCCGCGTGCTCGCCATTGCCAGGTGTGCACCCCATGCACGCAACGGCCAGGTCGTGGCCCGATGTGCCCGCCGGTGCACGATGCGGCCAAGCTGAAGGCCTCTTGCCTGGCGGACCGGTGCAAGCCATGCGCAATCGGCCAACTCATGGCCGTTAGGTGCACCCCGTGCACACCCGGCGACGTGGCGTCCTCGCCAGGCGACAGTGGCCGCCCACATGGCGACGTGGCCGCCGTCAGGAGCGCAGCACGCCCTGGCGCAGCACGGCGAGGATGCCGCTGGCGCCCAGCGGCTTGGAGAAGAAGTAGCCCTGACCGTAGCGGCAGCCCAGCTCGGCCAGCCGCCAAGCTTGCTCGCGCGACTCGATGCCCTTGGCCACCACCTCGATGCCACGCGCGTCGGCAAGGCCGAGCAGGCTCAGCGCGAAGGCAGCCTCGTTGGGTGGGCCATCGACGCCGGCCACGAACTCGCGATCAAGCTTGACCAGGTCGACGGGCAACAGTTTGACGTCGTGCAGCGTGGTGGCATGGCCGAAATCGTCGAGTGCGAAGCGGACGCCGGCCTCACGCAGACTCTCCAGCGAGTGCTCGATCGCCTCTGCCTCCCCGCCGGCACCGCCCGTCATTTCCAGCACCAGGTTGTGTGGGTCGAGACCCGTGTCCGCCACTACGCCCAAGACGTAGCTGCTCCAGCCGGCGTCGGCCAGCTGGGCTGGCACGACGTTGATGCTCACGAAGGACGCCCGGTCGGCCGGCTTTGGCCAGCCCACTGCGATCCGGCACGCTTCCTCCAGCACGAAGTTGCCGATGCCGGCGATCAGCCCGGCCGCTTGCGCCACGGGCAGGAACTCGTTGGGCGGGATGGTGCCGCGGCGCGGGTGGCGCCAGCGCACGAGCGCCTCGGCACCGGCGAGCGCACCGCTGCCCAGGCGAACGATGGGCTGGTACTCCAGCCGGAACTCGCCGCGCTCGATGGCCTGCGCCAACTCGTCGGCCAGCTCTCCCTCGTCGCGCTGCGTCCCTCTGCCCATCTTCCTCGGTCCCACGCTACGGCCACGGCACCGCGCGGCTGGGCGGTATGTATGTGCACACGATACCGCGCACGCGGCTGATGGGCGATTCGCCGCCCGCTCAGCCCGCCGCCGACCGCCGGGCTCGCTCGAGCACTTTCTCCAGCATGGCCGAGGTGAGCCGCCCGGTGAAGGTGTTCTGCTGGCTGGGATGGAAGGAGCCGATCAGCCGGTAGGGACCGACCTGGGCCTCGACGCCATGACCGAAGACGGGCCACGGACGGCTTCCGACCTCCAGTCCGGCCAGGGCACGCAGGCAGCCCTGCCAGGCGAAGGCGCCGAGCGCCACGATGACGCGCAGGTGGAGCAGGGCAGCCACCTCGCGAGCCAGGTAGGGCAGGCAGTTGTCACGCTCGTCCGGCGTTGGCTTGTTGGCCGGCGGGGCGCAGCGGTTGACGGCGGCGATGTAAAGATCGCGCACGGCCAGCCCGTCGGCCGGCCCAACGGACAGCGGCTGGTTGGCGAAGCCCGTGGCGTACAGCGCCGCAAACAGGAAGTCTCCCGAGCGATCGCCGGTGAAGATGCGCCCCGTCCGATTGCCGCCGTGCGCCGCCGGCGCCAGCCCGACCAGCAGCACGCGTGCCTGCGGGTCACCGAAACCGGGCAAGGGCCCAGCCCAGTAGCGCTGGCCGGCGAAGCGGCGCGGTGGGTGGCGAGCGGCCTCCTCCCGCCACCAGACCAGGCGCGGGCAGCGCCTGCAGACCACGATCTCGGCGGCGACATCGCCGACCGTCTCGCTCATCGAACGGCGCCGGCGGTGGCTCCCTTCAGCAGGTCCGCCAGACGTCGACGGTGGTCGGGCGTCCGAAAGTCGTGCAACGGGTGAGGATCGAGCAGCGTTTCGACCGCCGGCCGGCCCCTCTCGCGCACGTAGACGGCCGGATGGATGCTGCCCTTGTCGTCCGTCTCGACGGTGATGGCCACTGCCGGGGGGCCCTCCTCGTCCACGAAGTGGGCCAGCGGGACGATGCCGTCGTCGTACGGCCCGGCCTGCTCGTCGAGACTGACCGCCCGGGCGAGATACGACTTCTGGTTCCATAGCTCCGGCGCGTGAGTAACCTCCTCCAGCAGGTAGTCGACCAGCCCATCGAGCGGAAGTTGGACCCGCTCAGGCCGATGGCCGAAGTGCGTGCGAGCCAGGTGGTCGACCATGATCCGGGCGTTGTATCGGCCGCCGTGGACGGCGCCAGAGTTGCTGGGCAGGCCGTACTTCTTCATGCCCGGCACGCCCTGCCCGATCGTGCCGGCAAAGTAGATCCCCGGCACCTGCGCGCTCTCCCAGAAGTTGGTCATCGAGGGCAGCCGGCTCTGGCCGAAGACCGACACGCCGAGCTCGGGTAGATCGAGGAGCGGCGATGTGAAGCCGGTGGCGGCAATGACCTCGTCGGCCTCGACGGTCAGCTCCGTGCCACCCTCCGAGCGCAGGCAATGCACGCGGAAGCCGTCTACCGTGCGCTCGACCCGGTCGATGGAAGCGTTGAGGATGAATACACCGCCGCCCAGCACCTCGTCCTCGACCGGCTGGACGTAGCGCGCTCTCACGCCCAGCAGCGAGTGGGTGTTGACCGACAGCTTGGCCGGCCGCGGCGAAGCCAGCACGATGCGCTGGGCCCAGGGCAGCAGGCCGGTGGCCAGCTCGAAACCGGAGTTCTGTTTGCCCGCGATGAAGAGGCGCTTGCCCGCGTAGCTGGCCGCTTCGCGTGTGTCGACGTAGTGGGCCACGTCCTCGAAACCGGGCGTGTCGGGCTTCCATGGCTCGGCCACGCCGACGGCGAAGACGGCCACGCGGCAGCGGTACTCACCGTCGCTCGTGCCCAGCGCGAAACCATTGCCCTCCCGCCTGGTGCTCTCCCAGCGGCAGCCGTAGCGAACCTGCAGACCGGTCCGCTGCGCGTAGGTGGCCAGGTTCTGCTCCATCTCCGGCCGCGAGGGGAAGGAGGAGCTGCCGTCCATCAGCTCGGCCATGATGGCCCGGTTCTCGGGCTCCACCGCCAGCAGGCTGTTCCAGTCGTACCACTCGTAGCGACGGTCGTGCCGGTCGAGGTGGCCGAAGGGCTTGGTCCACGACAGCAGGCGCTGGAAGAAGGGAAACTGGCGGAACATTCCGCCGGCCGACTTGTCGGCGGACAGCACGGCGTGCTCGATCCCGAGCCGGCGCAGGAAATAACTGGTCTGGAGCCCGCCCGGGCCGCTGCCCACCACGACAACCGGGTACTCGCCGGGGGGAAAGGGCCGCTCCTCTAGCTCCGCCACCGGCTCGCGTTCCGCAGGCGCATGGCCACGGTCTTCAGCATCCGGAACATGACCGTGGGATGCTCGCTCAGGAAGCCCTCGAGCTCCGGGCCACCCAGGTGCAGGGCGTGCAGCTGGCGAAGCGCGACGACGTCGGCCACCGGCGGCTCGCCCAGCAGCACGGACATCTCGCCGAAGAAGTCCCCCTTCGCCAGGCGGGCCACCTCGTTGCCGTCGATGCGGATGGCCACCTCGCCGTCGAGGATGACGTAGAAGCCGCTACCGGTGAAGCCCTGGCGGAGGATGCGCTGGCCCTCCGGGAACGACTCCTCGCTCATCTTGTGGGCAACCTGCTCCAGCTGCGGGCGGGACAGGTCGGCAAAGAGAGTCAGGCCCGATAGCGTGTCGACGAGCTGCTGTGGTGAGAGGGCCATCAGTGGCGGTGGTGCTCGGCGTTGGAACGCACGCGCGCGGCTAGGCCGCGGATGAGGTTGAGCGCCAGCGCCGAGTCGCTCTTGAGCAGGTCCAGCAGGTCCCACGAGGCGACTGCCAGGCAGACGGTGTCCTGGGTGGCCTGCACGCTGGCCGTCCGCGGCTGCTGGTCGATGACGGTCAGCTCGCCGAAGAAGTCGCCCGGGCCCAGCGTGGCCAGCTCGTGGCTGCCGCTTACCACGCGCGCAGCGCCCGAGACGATGAGGTACAGGCCGCTGCCCACCTGCCCCTGGCGAACGACGAACTGGCCGGCCGAGTACTCGACCTCGCCGGTGACGTTGCACAGGCGGGCAAGCGACTCGTCGCTGGCGCCCTGAAACAGTGGCAGGCTGGCCAGCGCGGCGGCCTTCTCATCGACGCTGATGGGCATGCCACGAAGATAGCACCGCCGTCGCTCAGAACGTCAGTCGCCGTCGTGGCTGCCAGAGCGAATCTCGAAGCGCGCGAAGGAGCCACCGAACGGCAAACGCTCCACGTCGACGCGCTCGACGGCGGCCCCGTCGGGACCGCGCCGCAGCAGCCCGGCCAGCTCTTCGAGCGCCGCCGGTTCGCCTTCGGCCACCACGCGCACGCTGCCGCCGGGCTCGTTGGCCACCCAGCCGGTCAGGCCCAGGCCGATGGCCTGGCGGCGCACGAACCAGCGAAAGCCGACGCCCTGCACGCGCCCGTGGACGCGGGCCTCCAGCCGCTGACCCTGGCTCAAGCCGCGCTCACCGCCGGCGTCGAGGGCCACTCCAGCAGTAGCACGTCGAGGACGAGCTCCGGGTTGGCATAAGCGTCCACGGCGCGGCCCAGGTTGTCCAGGCGCTGAAGGAAGCGGCCCATGCTCCCCGAGTCCGTGCGTGGCGCCGCCTCGACCAGCTCATCGAGCAGGTCGCGCAGCACAAGTTCGGAGCGCGCTCCGCGCGCGGCAAGGGCGAGGTCGCGCGCCACGTCGCGCCAGACGGCGATCAGCGCCGCCACGGCGGCGCGTCGCTCGGCGGGTGAGTTGCGCCGCTGGCGAGAGGGTTCCGGCCCATTCCTCCCGTCCGGCGCCGCATCGTCCTGCGCCTCACCTTCCGTCGTTCCTTCGCTCAGGCGGGCCAGGGCGGCAGCGTCGTCCAGCAGCTCGGCCTGTGCCGCCAGGCGACGCCACCTATCCGCCTGGAGCAACGAGATCAGCGTGCGTGCCAGGCCGGCCCGCAGGATGACGGCCTCCGGCGCACCGGCCAGCGCCAGGGCCAGTCCCGGCCGGCCGCCGGCCAGGCGGGCCAGGGCGGCGCCGCGCACGGCGTCGGCGGCGCCGCGCTCCTCCAGCAGCCCGATCAGGCTGTCCGACGCCACCGGCCCCAGCCGCAGCCGGGCACAACGGCTGACCACGGTGGCCAAGAGGCCCGTGCCGTCGTCGGCGGCCAGCACGATGCAGGTTTCGGCCGGCGGCTCCTCCAGCGTCTTGAGCAGTGCGTTCTGGGCGTCGATGTTCAGGCGCTGTGCCCGCTCCACGATGGCCACCCGGAAGCGCCCCTCGAGCGGCAGCAGTGCCAGCTCGCCGGCCAGCGCCTGGACCTGCCCCAAGCGTATCTGCCCGCCCGCACCCTGCGGGGCGAGGAGGTGCAGGTCCGGGTGATTGCCGTGCTCGAGCTTGCGGCAGGCAGAGCACTCGCGGCAGGGTCGCTCGGCGGGGTCAGCTGCCAGGCAGAGCAGGCCGGCAGCGAGGTCCCGTGCGAGGGTCGCCTTGCCCACCCGCGCCGGGCCCGTGAGCAGCAGCGCGTGTGGCGGGCGGCCGCTCTCGACGACCCGCCGGACGAAGGCCAGCGGCTTTGGGTGACCGCGTGTCTCGTAACGGCCCACGCGCCGCCCTACGCTCTGCTCGGCTTCAGCCGTCCGCGTCCTCGCTGGCCGCCGTGGAAGTCCGCCGGCGGGTGGTCCGCTTGGGCTTCTCCTCGGCCGGCGCCTCGGCTGCCGCTTCGGTCTCGCTGGCCGCCGCCGTCGAAGTCCGCCGGCGGGTGGTCCGCTTGGGCTTTTCCTCGGACGGCGCCTCGGCTGCCGCTTCGATCTCGCTGGCCGCCGCCGTCGAGGTCCGCCGGCGGGTGGTCCGCTTGGGCTTTTCCTCGGCCGGCGCCTCGGCTGCCGCTTCGATCTCGCTGGCCGCCGCCTGCGAGGTCCGCCGGCGGGTGGTCCGCTTGGGCTTCTCCTCGGCCGGCGCCTCGGCCGGCGCTTCGGTCTCGCTGGCCGCCGCCTGCGAGGTGACGGGCGCGACCTCCGGCTGCGGGGCCTTGCGGGCCAGCTCGGCACGCAACAGCTCTTCCAGCTCCGGCGGCACCTCCGACCAGGGTGTGCCGCCGGGCCCGCTCTGCGCGGGTGCGCCGGCAGCCGACTGCGGCGGGCGCTGCGGGCGCTCTGGCCGGCCGGGCGGGCGGCCGGCTTGACGGCCTCCGCGACTTCGATCCTGGCGCGGGCGATCGATGGGCCGGCCTCCGCCGAACCCACCGCTCACCCCGCCTCCACCGCCGCGCCCGAAGCGCTCGCGATCGAGGGCAGCCTGGTAACCCGCCGCCCGGCCACGCCCGCTGGGCCGGCCCCGCTGGCCGCGCTGGCCGCGCTGGCGCCTCTCGGCCAGCAGGTACTCGGGGATCTCCGGCTCCTCGAGCTCCTCGTCGTCCTCGTCATCCTCGATTGAACCTGGCGTGCTGGCCAGCGGCGCGCTGGGCACACCCAGCTGGCTGTCCCACACGGAACCGAAGGTGTGCTGGGGCAGGGGTGCCGGCGCGACCTCCTCGAATACCTCGTCCTCCTCCGGCTCTTCGGCGGCGGCCGGCTCGGCGCCTGCCTGCTCACCACCGGCCAGCACATCCACCTCGCCGCGACGACCCCGGCCGCGCCCTCGACCGCCCCGTCGCCGGCGGCGGCGGCGGCCGTCCTCGCCCAGGCCCTCGGCCTGTCCGGCGTCCTCCTCTGTGGCAACGACCTCCAGCGCCGGTGCCTCGTCGGCCAGGCCGGTCTCGTCCTCGCCGTCCGGAGCGCGCGAAAGCCGCTCGCCGGGC
>DATKBB010000120.1:0-2791 GCA_035514295.1 Candidatus Limnocylindria bacterium
GGCGAGGATGCCGAGGGCGTGCTGCTCGTTGCGCTGCGCGAGACCCCGGCCGACGCGTCAGGTGTGGAGGACGCACTGACCGCCCTGGCCGACCTCTGCGCTGTGGCCATCCGCAACGCCCGCCTGCAGAACGCGCTGCTCGAGCGGGCCGACTGGATGGAGCGCGTGGCCAGCACGGACACGCTGACCGGCCTGGCCAACCGCGCCACGCTGCTGCGCATGCTCGAGCTTGAGATCGCACGCGCCACGCGCCAGGGAACACCGGTCAGCCTGGTCACCTTCGAGGTGGACGACTTCGAGGGTCTGAACCAGCGCGCCGGGGGCGCCGTGGCCGACGAGGTGCTGCGCCTGGTCGCTTCGACGCTCGCCGACCAGGTGCGCCTGGTGGATACCGTCGGGCGGCTGGGGCCGGCCGAGTTCGGCCTCATCGCACCGGGCGCGGGCGGGGCCATCGTTGGGCGGCGCGTGCAGGAGGCGGCGCGGAGTATCGAGGCCGGCGGCCAGCCGGTCAGCCTCAGCGCGGGCTCGGCCGTTTCTTCGGCTGAGGCCGGCAGTGCCGATCAGCTGCTGGCCACCGCCGGGGCGGCCCTCGCCGAGGCAAAGCGGCGCGGGCCCGGCCAGCTGGCCGGCGCGGTCTAGGGCGAACGGGCGACGAGCCACTCCTCCAAGCCGCGCCACGCTTCCTCCGTCACGGCGCCGGCGTCGTGCGAGGCGTCGATAACGCTCCAGCGCGCAGGTTCCGCGGCCGCCAGCGCCAGGAAGCCATCGCGGACGCGCTGGTGGAAGGCCAGGTCGTGCCGTTCGGCCAGCTCGAAGCGCGTCAGCTCCGCGCTGGGCCCGCCGGAGCGGCGGGCAAGGCCGGCCTCGACGGGCACGTCGAAGAGCAGCGTCCGGTCCGGCACGAGGCCGCGGGTCGCGACACGAGCCAGCGCGCGCAGGTCGTCCAGCGGCACGCCGCCGCCGTAGCCCTGGTAGGCCAGCGTCGAATCGGCGAAGCGGTCGCAGAGCACCCACTTACCGGCGTCGAGGGCCGGCCGGATGACCTCCTCCACCAGCTGCTGGCGGGCGGCGTTGAACAGCAGCGCGTCGGCCAGCGTTGTGCGCTCCGGAGCGTCCGTGCGCAGGAGCAGCTCGCGCACGCGCTCGCCCAGCGCCGTGCCACCCGGCTCGCGCGTCAGCACGACCTCGACGCCTGCCGCGCGCAGGCGCTCAGCCAGGGCGGCCGCCTGGCTGCTCTTGCCGGCTCCGTCGGGACCCTCGAGGGTGACGAACAACGGGCGTGCGGTCAGTGCCAGGCCTTGGCGCTGTCCGGGTAGAGGCGCACTCGGCGGTGGGGCTCACGGCCGCGTGAGCGCGAAACCAGGTTGGCCTGCTCGGCCATCTGGTGCTGGAGGCGGCGGATGTAGGCGTTCTGGGGCGACAGCTCGACCGGCTTCTGGTCCTGCGCCACCAGCCCGATCGCCTCTTCCACCTCGCGCAACGCCGCGTCGCGCGGGTCCACCTCCAGCGCGAACATCGAGGTCAGACAGGCCTCCACCTGCAACAGCGTGTTCGACTTGAGCACGAAGATGGGCAGCCCGCGCTCCTCGGCCTCGCGCAGGGCAGGCGCCTTCTGGCGGAAGTGGTTTCGCAGCGTGATGACCGCATCGGCCTCGTCCGCCTCGCGCACGACCGTCACCGGCAGGTCCAGCTCGCGGATGGCCTGCTCGAGGCGCTTGCGGCTAACGCCGAAGCCCAGCACGTGCAACGGCTGGAGGACGCCGCCGTCCTCGGCGGGAAGCAGTGTGGGGCTGCGCTCGCCGGCCAGTGACTCATCCTCGGGCCCGCGAACCTGGGCTAACAGCCGGGCCGCCTCCTCCTGCTCGTTGACCGGCGCCAGGCCCTCCTCGGCGCGCGCCGCATTCAGTGCCCGGGCAGCCGAGTCGCGCCAGGCCTGCTGCCGCTCCCACTCGCGCGCGTCGCGGGCGCGCGGCTCGGGCGGCGGGGGACTACCCCGCTCTAGCGGCCCGCGGTCGGCAATCTCACCGGCCTGGAAGATCGGCTCCCCGTTCGCTGCCCAGCCTTGTGAAGCGCCTAAGTCACCCTCCCAGGAGGCAGAGCCCCCGCTGGCCGAACCGGCGGAACGTGCGCCACCTCGGCCACGCCGCCAGCCGCCGCTGGCTCCCGGACGGTAACCCGGACGGTAGCCGCGCTCGCCCTCGCGCGTTCCGACCTCTCCACGCCGGCCGTCCGGCCGCCAGCCCGGCTCGACACGCCAGCTTCCGGCGCCGCTGCCCACCAGCCCGCCGAAGCGCTCGCCCGGCATCTGCGACTGTGGACCGGGCCGGGGTCGCGCCTGCGAGCGCTGCACGCCGCCCTCGTCGCGCCAGCGCAGCTCGGGCGCGATGGGATCGCCGCGCAGCAGCGCATCGACCGTCTCGGCCACGTCGGGATGGACCATCACCCGGTCGCGCGACTGGATCTCGACGACCACGTCGAAAGTGGGCGGCGCCTTGCGCTCCAGCACGCTCTTCTGCGTACGCCGACGGCGCGCCTCCTCGTCGCCCAGGGTGACGCTCTGGATGCCGCCGATCAGGTCGGAGAGCGTGGGGTTGAGCATCAGGTTGTCCAGGTTGTTGCCGTGGGCCGTGCCGATCAGCTGCACGCCGCGCTCGGCGATGGTGCGCGCCGCGGCCGCCTCCAGCTCCGTGCCAATCTCGTCGATGACGATGACTTCGGGCATGTGATTCTCGACAGCCTCGATCATCACACCGTGCTGGAGCTCGGGCGTGCGCACCTGCATGCGCCGCGC
>DATKBB010000121.1:0-18356 GCA_035514295.1 Candidatus Limnocylindria bacterium
TGATGAATCCCGAAGGGATCATCGTCGTGGTCGGAGGCTCGAAGAAGGGTCCGTTTCTGGGTCCCATCCGCAGAGTGGCTTGGAGCAAGATCGCCGGAAACTTCGTCGATCAGACGGTGACGTTCTTCATCGCGAGCGTGAACGCGGCGGACCTCGAAGTGCTCGCCGGCCTCGTACGCGACGGCAAGATGAAGACCGTGATCGACCGGCGCTATGCACTGGAAGAAGCCGGCGCCGCGCTGGAATACCTGGGCAGCCAGCGTGCGCGCGGCAAAGTCATCATCACTGTTCACTGAGACACGAGTAATGAAACTCCGATACAAGATCCTGACCGGCGTGGCCACCACTTTCGTCGTCGCCATCGCAGCGCTGGCCGTCACGCTGGCTTATGAATCCCCCTGCCCAACTACCCCGCCCACGGTCGCGGACGCTGCAACCATGCGCGCCGTCATGCAGCGGTGTTATGGCCAACCCCGAGTGCTCATCGTAGAGCGGGTTGCGAAGCCCGTTCCGAAAGAGGGTCAGATCCTGGTCGAGGTGCGCGCCGGGAGTGTCAATCCCTACGAGTGGCACAAGACCACCGGCAAGCCCTATATCCTGCGATTCTTCAAAGGTGTGGGTGCCCCGGATTCTCCGCGCGTGGGATCCGACTTCGCCGGCGTCATCGCCGCAGTGGGTCCAGGGGTCACACGATTCAACGCGGGCGACGAAGTCTTCGGCGGCGCACACGGCGCACTGGCCGAATACCTCGTGATGCGCGAGGACGGCGATGTGGCACTCAAACCCGCCGAGGTGTCGTTCGAGCAGGCCGCCGCGCTTCCAATCGCCGCAGTCACCGCGCTGCAGGGCCTGCGCGATCACGGCCGCATCGAAGCGGGCCAGAAAGTGCTGATCAACGGTGCCGGTGGCGGCGTAGGCCACTTCTGTGTCCAGCTGGCCAAGGCCTTCGGCGCAGAGGTTACGGCCACCACCCGGCCCGAGAAGTTTGACGTCGTCCGCGCCAGCGGCGCCGATCACCTCATCGACTACACGCGCGAGGACTTCACGGCCGGCGGCCGGCGCTTCGACCTCGTCCTCGACATGGGCAGCCCGGCCTCGCTGTCGAAGCTGCGCAGCGTGCTCGTCCCCGGCGGCGCGTTCGTGCAGGTCGGGGCGGCGAAGGGAACGGGTGGGCCGCTGGTTCGGATGCTCAGCGGGGCGCTCCGCGCACGCCTGCTCAAGCAGCGTGTGACCTTCTTCATCGCCAAGCCCAACCTGGCCGACCTGGATACGCTGCGCGAGCTGATCGAGGCGGGCAAGGTGCGACCGATCATCGAGCAGTCCTACCGCCTCGACCAGATCGCCGAGGCGATCGCCTACGCCGCCACCGAGCAGGCCGGCGGCAAGATCACGATCAGGATCGCCGACTCGCCGGCCTAAGCCGGTGCCCGAGTCCGAGCCCGACTAAGGGTCGTAGGATTGACCCGTGCCTCATCCGCTGGTTGAGCAGCTACGGTTCACCCGAGCCGAGTGGCTGCGTGCGCTGCGCGGCGTGCCGGAAGAGGATGGCTTCAGACGGCTCGAGCCCATGAACAGCATCGGCTGGATCGTTGGCCACCTGGCCTGGCAGGAGCAGGCGTACTACCTCACGCGCGGCATGGGGACGACGCCGGTGCCGAGTCTCAACAAGACCGTCGCCTCCGGCGGCCCGTCGACGACGCCGAGCCTCAAGGAGATGCTAGCGGCTTGGAAGCAGGTCACCACCACGGCCGACCCGTGGCTCGACCCCCTGACCACCGAAGACCTGCTCGAGGAGCTGCCGCGGCCACCGGGCTTCAAGCGCACGGTCGGTGACGCGATCCGGCGCAACACATACCACTACTGGTTCCACATCGGCGAGATCATCGCCATCCGCCAGCTGCTCGGCCACGAGCGTGTGCCCGAGTACGTGGGCAACATCGAGGGCAAGGCGACCTACCGGCCCGAATAGGGCGCATCACTCCCGTCGCGTCCTAAAGCCCCGCGCCGGCGGGAGCGCGGCGTGGGCGCCCCGTGCCGACTGAGCAGCATGCCGACGTCTTCGGCGGACTCATCTCGAAGTACCGACTAGCCGGCAACCTCGTCCCAGACGGTCACCTCGCGGCGCTGGCCATAGAACACGGGCTCGAGCTCGCGTCGGCCGACACCGATTTCGCACGCTTCACCGAGTTGCGCTGGATCAACCCTCTGGCAGCTGTGCCGCACGCTCAGCCTGTGGGGACCTGCCGACGCAGACCACGAAAGCGCGCATAGTCCGTATCGAACGAAACAAGAACGGCGTCGTGCTCGACGGCCAGCGCAGCCAGATGGGCGTCGTTGACCAGGTTGCCGCCGGAGCCCGCTTCGGCGAGCAGCCCAGAGAGCAGATCGGCGTGTCGGGCGGTCGGATGCAGAACTATGGACAGCGGCTGGGCGAGCCAGTCGCGGACGATCTCTGTCGCCTGGGTTACCTCGAGTGGCCGAGGGAAGACGGCGGGGTGCGTCGCCAGGCGCAGGAACGCCAGCAGCGCGGTCCACGCAAAGCCAACTTGCTCTTCACCGTTGAGCGCTGCGTCGAGCCACGTGCGGGAGAGCTCATGCCGCTCCGCTGACTCGTTGACCGCGTAGAGGAGAACGTTCGCGTCGACGACGTACACCGCCCGACGCGCTACTTCCTGAGCGCCAGCTTGCGGATCATCTCGTCGTCCTCGAGCTGCGCCGCCAAGCGCAGCGCCTTATCAACCGGAATGGCCGGGCGACCCATGTCCACCGTGCGTGTGCGGAACGGCGTGGATCCGCTACGGCGCGTCGTGCCCGCCCGAATCGCTTCGTTCAGGGCCTGCTTGAACGTCATGCCTCGCTCGCGCATCAGGCGGCGCACGATGGCGCTGGTGTCCGGGTCCAGGCTGACCGTAGTGCGCATTGCGGCATGATAGCATCACGATACAAGGCATCACTGCATCACAGGCGCTGGACGGGCCCGGAGGACGTTCTGATCTAGCCGCGCTGATTCTTTGCCAGGTCCATGTATCGCTTACGCGCGCGGTTGCTCGGTCATTGGTCGTCACGGCCTGACCTCCTTCTTCATCGCGCCCCGGCCGGCCTAAGGATCCCTTGGCCGTCGAGGACTTTGGCGCGCTGAGCGAGGATCTCGACCGCTAAAGTTTTGTCATGGACGCCGGGACCGCGGTTGCACGATTGGAGTTTGTCGAGCAGAGCTCCGCGGAGCTGACCGGCCCGAGCGGCAGCGACGCGCGCGAGCGTCTCGAGGCGCAGTACGACGACGTGCTGGCGGCGCTCGAGTGGTTCGTCGAAAACGGACAGCCCGACGAGGCTCTCCGCCTGGCCAACGGCCTGTACCGCTTCTGGATCACCGGCCGGCACTTCGAGGCTGGCGCGCGCTGGTTCGATCGAGTGCTGGACTCCGGTGCCGGAGATGAGCGCCTCCGCGGTCGCGCCTTTCTGTGTGCCGGCTTCATGCCCTTCTGGCTGGGCGACGACGAGCGTGCTGGTGTCCTGTTCGGTCGGGCGCTCGAGATAGGCCGTCGGCTGAACGATGCCGCGTTAATCTCGCAGGCTCTCGGCGGGCTGTCGCGCGTGGCTCTGCGAACGGACGTCGCGAAAGGACGGCGTCTGGCTCACGCGGCCTACGAGGTCAGCCTGTCGGCCGACGACGAGCCGGGCATCTCCAACGCGCTCCACCTGCTGGGCGTCGGCGCCCAGATCGCAGGCGACCTTCTCGAGGCTCGCGATTGGATGAGCCGTCGGCTGGCTTTGGTGCGCCGGTTGGGCAATGACTTCCTGATCGCCTCGGAGGCGAGCAACCTCAGCATGGTCGAGCGCCAGCTTGGAGACCTGGCCGCGGCAGAAGCACTTGCCCGGGAGGCGCTGGAGGTCGGCGAGCGGATCGGCGACCAGTTCACCAAGCCGTTCGCCATCAGCGGTCTGGCGGCCATCGCGCTCGAACGCGGCGAGCATGAGCGGGCGGCCAGGCTCCTCGGCGCGGTGGAGGCAATGATGGAAGCCCAGAAGATGGAATGGCCGCCTGACGAGCGCCCGCACTACGAGCACATGCTGCGTGAGCTGCCCGTGGCGATGGGCGCCGATACCTTCGACCGAGCTCGCGCCTCAGGTCGCGCGCTCTCCCCGAGCGAGGCCGTTGTCCTGGCGCTCAGCGAGTAGGACCGCGCGCGCTTGCTTGGCTACAGCGAGCCGACGGCCAGCGCTCGGACCGGCGCGAGCCTCCGCCGCAGCCGACGGCGCTTGAGCGTCGAGGTGACCGCATAAGCTGGGCGCCATGAGCACGAGCATCCGACCCTTCTATGACATGTGGCCGCAGTACAACCGCCGGTTGCGCGACGTCATCGCGGCCATGTCGGCCGAGCAACTGGCGGTCAGCCCCTCTGCTGAGCGCTGGCCCATCTGGGCGACGGTGGGGCACACGGCCGGAGCGCGCGTGTTCTGGCTGTGCCACGTGGTCGGTGAGCCGGGCGCGGAGACGACGCCGTTCGGCGACCCCGCCGCAGACGGCTGGGAGGACGACCTTGATCGCCCGCGAGGCGCCGACGAGCTCGCCGATGCCCTCGACTCGACGTGGCGGCTGGTGGAGGGCTGCCTGGACCGCTGGACGCCCGAGATGCTCGCCGACGAGATCCGGCGCGACTACAACGGCCGGGTTCAGGTTCATACGCGTGGCTCGGTCATCCAGCGGCTGTTCAGCCACGACGCCTACCACTGCGGGGAGCTGTCGCAGACGCTGGGCATCCACGGCCTGCCGCAGATCGACCTCTGGCGCCCGGACTAGGAGTTTCCGTCCTGAACCTCGTAGACGCTGCGCTCCACGGCCAGGCCCTTCAGCGCGTGTAGGCCGCGGTCGGCGAAGTTGATGAGGGAGCCGGCGAGAAGCTCGCGAGTCGCCCACGAGGCGTAGACCTGGCCCGGGCCGGCGAGGGCCATGATGCGCGCCGCGATGTGGACGCCCACCCCGCGTACGTCGCCGCCCTCCAACTCGATCTCACCCGTGTGCACACCGGCGCGGATGTCGATCTCGATCTCGGACAGCGCCCGACGCATGACCTGCGCCGCCCGTATGGCGCGCTCTGCTCCATCGAAGATCGCCACGAAGCCGTCTCCGGTCGTCTTCACCTCGCGCCCGCGGAAGCGATCGAGCACGGCGCGGACAATCTCGTCGTGGTGTGCAAGCAGGTCGCGCCAGCGTCCATCGCCCAGCTCCAGCGCATGGGCAGTGGAGTCGACGATGTCGGTCATCAGCAGCGTCGCGACCACGCGGTCGAAGCCGCCCCCTTCGGGCCGGGCGAAGGCGGTGCTCGGTCGCCAGTCGATGGTCACCCACGGCTCGTCGCCCACGACCCACGAGTCGTGGCCGGTCGGGATCTCGTAGAACTGGCCCGCCTCGATCAGCAGCTCGGAACCCTCGCGCATCCGGACGCGACAGCTGCCCGAGATGCAGATGCCGATGTGATGGAACTCGCACAGCTCGCTGCGCGCCATCGGCTTGATCGATTCGCTCCACCGCCAGCCCGGCTGGAGGACGGAGCGTCCTATGCGCATCACGCCCAGGTCGTACGTTTCAAGACGACCGAGCGGCACTTCGCGAACGTCGTCGGCCTCACCCCATGACCGGCGCTGGAGCTTGCTCATCTCCGGTCACGATACCGGCTCAGAAGGCTTCTGGCCGGACCTTGCCGCAGGGCGTAAGTTGAGGCGATGCGAGGCCGGGATGCGTCTGACGGCTCACTCAGCGAAGAGCGCTGGCGCGGGATGCTGCAAGATCCCTCGCCGATGCGGCGCCTGCGCCGGTTCTGGGGCCAACTTCCCAGTCCGCCGCGCTGCAAGTGGTGCACGCGGCCATTCGGCGGGCCCGGTGGCGCCGTGATGCGGGCCATCGGCCTGGGCCCCTGGTCGAAGAACGCCAAGTACTGCACCGGCTGCTTTCGTGTTCTGCGTCAGAGCCATGGCGGTGCCGAGGTCGACTGCTCGCTGCTCTTCGCCGACGTTCGCGGGTCGACGGCAATCGCCGAGCGCATGCGGCCACGCGAGTTCAATCGCCTGATGGGTCGCTTCTACGACACGGCGACGGACGTGCTCGTGCGCCACGAGGCAATCGTCGACAAGTTCGTCGGCGACGAGATCATCGGCGTGTTCATCCCGGCGATGACCGGCGGCCTTCACGCCCGCGCTGCGCTGGCGGCCGCTGTCGAGCTGCTCGAGCGGACCGGCCATGGCCCATCACGGCAGCCATGGGTGCCGGTGGGCGCCGGGGTCAACACCGGCCTGGCTTACGTCGGAGCGATCGGCGCAGGCCCCGACACCGAGCTGACGGCTATGGGCGACGTCGTCAATACGACTGCCAGGCTGGCATCGGCGGCGGGCGCCGGCGAGATCCTGGTCACCGAGCAGGCAGCGGCCGAGGCCGGATTGGCGTCGTCGTCGGTGGAGCGGCGCTCACTCGAACTCAAGGGCAAGAGCGAGTCCGTGGGGGTGCTCGTCGTTCGTCCCTGACCGTCAGCGCTCAACCATTGGGGCGGAGCCCGCGGGAGGTTGGTCGCCTGCAGCACGCCGGAACAGCCAGGCTGATCCGATGAATAGCGCGGCGAAGAACGCATTGACCCCCACGATCTCGACCACGGAGCTCTCAGGGGTCAGGTGCCTGCCGGCCACGAGCGCAAGGACCGCCACCAGCCCCTGAGCGAAGGCCATGACGAGCAACACGCGGGCCACCCCGTTCGGCTGGAGGCGCACGACGACGGCGCCCACGATCCCGATAGCCAGCACGCCGGAATACATCAGGTCGGCGGGATCGCCCTCGGCGCCGATGGCACCCACGGCAAGCACAGCCCCGACCAGGATAAGCCCTGTCCCCAGCGCAAGCCCGACGGCCGCTCGGTAGGGATCGTCTCGAGCATGTCGAAACGTGACTCGTCGCCCGGCTGATTCGCATGCATCAGGCTGTGGTCCACCAGCGCGGCCACTCCGTCGAGCACGTCGAGTCCCAATGCATCGTCCGCGCAGACCGACTCGGCCGCCGACAGCGCGAAACCGCCACGGAAGACCGACAGGCGGGCGAACAGCGTTTGCTCGGGCTCGCTGAGCAGCTCATGGCTCCAGTCGATCGCGCCGCGCAGCGTGCGCTGGCGCTCCGGAAGGTCGCGCGCCGAGCTCGAGACGACGGACAGGTTCTGTTCCAGGCGGGTGAGCATCTCGGCCGGCGTGAGCAGCTTGATGCGCGCCGCGGCCAGCTCGATGGCCAGCGGCAGGCCGTCCAGGCGAGCGCAGATCTCGGCCACCGCGGGTGCGTTGTCGTTGGTAACTGCGAAGTCGGCCTTGACGGCGAGCGCCCGCTCGATGAACAGCTGGACGGCTTCGTACTGGGTGAGCGCCTCGACACCCCGACGGCTGCTATCGCGCAGCTCGCGCGCGCTGGCCAGCGGCGGGACGGCGTACTCCTGCTCGCCGTAGACGTGCAGCGGCGTGCGGCTGGTGACCAGGATGCGCAGCCTGGGGGCGACCGAGAGCAGGTCGGGGCAGGCTTGTGCCGCGTCGGCCACCTGCTCGAAGTTGTCGAGCACGAGCAGCAGCTGCCGGTCGGCGAGCCAGCCCTGGAGGGCGGCCACAGGCGAGCTGTCCGGCGGCACCTTGACGTCCGGGACGCCGGCGATGGTGGCCGGCACAAGCTCGTGGTCGCGCAGTGCATCGAGCTCGACGAACCAGCAACCATGCTCGAAGTTGGGCAGCACCTCTTCGGCGACGCGGATGCTCAGCCGGGTCTTGCCTGTGCCGCCGGGGCCGGTCAGGGTCAGCAGGCGGGCGTGGGCCAGCGCTCGCTGATCTGTGAGATCTGTGCCTCCCGGCCGACGAAGGTGGTCAGGCTGGCCGGCAGGTTGTTCGGGCGGGCATCCAGCGAGGTGATGGGCCGCGTGTCGAGGGGCAGGTCGTCCGCGACCAAAAGGTGCATGCGCTCCGCCGCCGGCAGGCCCTTCAGTCGATGGCGACCCAGGTCGCGCAGGCTGGCGCCGGCGGGCAGGCTCTGCTCAACCAGCGCGCGGGTGGCGTCCGACAGCAGGACCTGGCCGCCGTTGCCGGCCGCGGCGATCCTGGCGGCCCGGTGGACGTCCAGGCCGACGTAGTTGTCGCCGCCGATCAGCCCGGCGCCGGTGTGCAGGCCCATCCGCACGCCGACGGGCCGGTCGTCTGGCCAGGCCTCCGAGTGGAGAGCCCGCTGCGCGTCGACCGCCGCGACAACCGCAGCGCGGGCGTCACGGAACACGACGAAGAAAGCGTCACCCTCCGTCGAGACGACCGTGCCAGCGTGCTCTGCCCATGCCTCGCGCAGCAGCGCGTTGTGCCGCTCGAGAACCTCGCCGTAGCGCTCGCCCAGTTCGTTCAGCAGCCTGGTAGAGCCCTCGATGTCGGTGAACAGGAAGGTGACAGTGCCGGTCGGCAGCTCAGGCATCCGGCCATATTGGACCGTCGCGCACTCCGACGACAAGGCGCCTGGAGCGCAAGCGGGTGCGCAGGCAGTCAGCCGAGATCCCGCAGCAGCGTTTCCAGGTGTGGGCTCCAGACAGGGCAGGTGCTGAAGATCACCGTCACGAGCAGCCCGGCGATCTGGCCGCCTGTCGCCAACCCTTCGACGATCGCGCCCAGTCCGGCACCTGCGGCGGTGGCCACACCCGGCGTACCGAGGGCTTCGCATATCTGGGCAGCGTTGGTCGGTACAGGTGGCAGCTGAATGCCGTTGTCTGCGAGCAGCCCGGCCAGCTCGGGCGGAAGATCCAGCGAAGGGGGCGACGCGGCGAGCCTATCGACCTCCGCGAGCGCGTTCTGCACCAGCTGCTCGACAGCGGCCGTGTCGACAATCGGCGGCTCCGAGGGCGAGCCCGATCCTGGGGCGCACGACATGCCCAACGACGCCGCCAGCACCAGCACCAGGGCATGGCTCAGGCCTGGCAGCCTGCGAGCGTTCATAGGCCCGACGTTACCGCCACGCGGGGCGTCACGTCCAGCACGCAAGCCCGGCCGGCCCGCGGCGATCAGGCCGGGCTCGGACGCGGCTGCTCGTAGGCCGCTTCGACCCCGTCGAGCTCGCGCAAGGCCGCGGCCACACGCTCGCCCTCCGAGTCGGGTAGGCCTGAGACGACGTAGTAGCCGGCCAACTCGGTGTCGGCGGCGCCCGGGAATTGGGGGGTCATGGTGGCCCCCATCTGGACCAGCACGGCCTCGACCCGCTGGAGGGCGGCTCCCGCTGTCTCCGGCCGGAGCCTGACTACGAGGTCCATGGCGACCGTCGCCTCTCGTTACTCAGTGCGGCGTGGGCGGCCACCCCGACCGCCCACGCCCTGGCTCTCAGTGGTGGGTCTGCTCTCCGACAGGGATGGGCATCCAGGCTCCGGCCTCGCCCGCGTCCATTTGAGCGCTGCCGTTGCCGGGACCGACTGCCCCCTGCCCGGCGGCCCGGATGCCGGCCAGCAGATCCTCGGACGGAGGCCCGCCGTTGAAGGTTTGCACCTCCTGCGCCTGGCTGCCCTGCTCGGCGCCGGCCTGGCCTCCCTGTCCGATTGTCATCGACTTGCTTTCCTGGTCAGTCATCTCGATGATGATGCGCATCTGCGGCTCCTCTCTACCAGCCCAGCACGGCGTAGCGGCCTTCGATGTTGACCGGCTCAGCAGTGTGGTTGGTCACCGAGATCCAATAGGTCACATGAGCATCCGAGGCTCGTTCGATCGAGACCGACGAGCTGATCTGCGGGGCGCCCAGCTTGGGGCTGGTGGGCATTACCGTCCACAGCACGTGCCAGTGCGCCGGCCAGTTGAAGGTGAACCAGCGAACGGTCGAGTTGGCCGGCACGATGCCCGTGAACTGCACGCCGATCCACTGCCTCTGGGGCGTCGCCAGAGCCACCAGCTGGCGCAGGTTGGGGCGGTTTCCGATGCGCTGAGTGCGCGGCCGCCCAGGTGCGTCCTGCTGCGGTGAACCGCTCTGCCGCACGAGCTGTCGTGCGCGTGCCGGCGAGAGCGGGATCCGGCCGGCCGCACGCAGGATGCCCTGCACGCAGGCGAGTGCCCCGACCACCGTGGGTGAGGCGCTGGAGGTCCCGCTGAAGAGATCCGTGTACCACAGGTCTTCGCTGCTGCCGCCCTGCAGATCTCCGTAGCCGGCAGTCGTCACCTCCCAGCCGTAACCCTGGCAGTCGACACGGCTGCCGTAGTTCGAGAAGAAGCACCGGGCGCGGTCGTAGTAGACCTCGCCGAACCTGGGCTCCTGCGTGCGGCCGTGGATGCCGGAGGGCGGATTGCCGGCCCCGACGACCACGGCGCCGGAGCTCAGATTGGACAGGTTGAACGGGTTGCGCCAGGTGGCCGGGAAGCCGGCCAGCGGCGTGTTGTAGGTGGGATCGTCGAGGTTGTTGTTGCCGTTGCCCGCAGCCTCGACGACGGTGATGCCGCGGTTGACGGCGTACCGAATCGCGGCGTGCTCCGCCGGCCACCACTCGACGGAGGTGAAGCCGCGCGTCGGATGCGTGTACTGGACCTCGATCAAGATGATGTCGCCGGGTCGCAGGTGATCGGCGGCGGCGACCAATGCTCCGGCGAGGCCGCCCACGTCGAAGATGGAGCAACCCCGCGTGTGCGCGTCGGGCGCGATACCGGTGATGCCGATCGAGTTGACGTCACCGCCGATGACACCCACCACGGCCGTGCCGTGATTGCGCCAGCCCAGGTCGGTGGTCTGCGTGCGGATCACGCCACCCTGGTTGACCAACAGGTCCTCGTGCGTAAAGCGCCACGCGCCCTCTACGTCGATGACCTGGACGTTCCAACCACGGCCGCCCGGCACGGTCCAGGCGTATCTGGCGTCGATGCCCGCCGGCGCGGCATCGAGATACATCTGGCGCGACGTCATGTCCGCCGTGGCCGGCGGAGCCTCGACGCTGGCAGGCATCATGTCGTTGAGGTGCGCGAGGTCCTTGATCGTGACCTGGCGTGGCGCCTCGCGGACCACGTCGGGACTTATCGCCGTCGCCGGAACCGGCTCGGGCGTCACGTACGCGCCGGCGATGCCGGGCATGGCGGCCAACTCCTGGGCCAGCTCGTCCAGCTTGTCGGCCGGGGCCTCGACCGTGTAATAGAGATGCAGGTCGGGGGCCGGTTCCTGCCCCATCCCGGAGGCCGCGGCGACCTTCGCCTTCAGCCTCTCCTCGCTCTCGCCGAATAGCGGGCGCATGTGGCCCTCGAGCCGGTCGAGCACGCGATTCAGTTTGGCGGTGTCCGTGCCGGCCGCCGACTCGACGCGGGTCGCCCTGGCCCGCAGGTCCGCGTCCGGCTCGGCGATCACCACCAGTAGGCGTTCCGACCCGCCTTCCGTGGCCTGGCTGCCGGAACTCGCGCTTCCACTCCTTTTCGCTGGCATACCCATCCTCCTGTTACTCACCGCCGATGGCGGTCAAGGAGGGAGCCCTATGCCGGGACTTCCTTGGCCGTCGAGACAACTCCGGCCGAACAGACGAGCGCGGCAAACCCCGCTGAGGATCGACGGCCTCTCGGGGTCCGAGTCGATCGGTGAACACGACCCGAACGCTGTTCGCGGAACATGGCTGGCCCACTCATAGGCCACGGCTCCTGCCTGCTACCCGCAATGCCGCGTCCAGCCGATCGTACTCTCGATGAGGGGCGAGTCAAGTAGAAGTTATCCACAAATCCCGTCCAAGGAGCATGCGGCACGCACCTCAATGCAGCCGCTCCCGATCCGGGCTGCTCAAGCGGCGTAGCTCGCCCGGGTCAGGTGTGCGTACCAGTCCACGTAGGCATCGCCTTCGACTGGAAGCGTGTCGAACGCGCAAGTCAGAAGCCTGCGAATTGGTGCCGCTCCGGCTCGTCGAAATGCGCTGACGGCCTCGTGGGGGATGGCCGAGCTGCCTGCGGCGAAGCGCCGGCTGACGCCATACGCAAACGGTACGAGCGTGCCTCTCTCGTCGACTATCAAGGGATTGACCATCTGGCGCAGGGAGAGGCCGTCCGACTCGGATGCAAGAACCGGAAACGCCTCTTGGCGCTGCTCGCGCAGGTCCGATACGCGCGCGGCATCGAAATGCACGCGCACGACTTCGCCGTCAGCGGCGTCGAGCAGGGCAGTCAGCACGGCCAGCCTCTCGAGATCCATCTCCGTCAGCGACTCGTCCGAGGCAAGGGCCTGACCGCGCCCAATCGGCGCCAGCGGGCGGAGGGTCAGCAGCTTTGCGCCGACGCGGCAGGAGAACTCGTAGACCCACGGCACATCGGGCAGCGACGTTCTTGTCACGCAGAAGGACAGACCGAACTGGACGCCCGCGCCCGCCAGCAATCCGATCCCGCGCTCGGCACGTTCGAAAGCACCATTCTTGCGGCGGATGCTGTCATGGCGCGCAGGAGTGCCATCAACGCTCACGGCAACAAGGCTCAGGTGAGGCGCGATTCGATCCAGCCTCGCCTGGGTCAGGACGGTCCCGTTGGTCACGATGTTGACCTTGAAACCGAGCCTGCCGGCACTCGCGAGGAGCGACTCGATCTCCGGGTAAAGCAGCGGCTCGCCACCGGACAGGCTAAGCGTGTCGTAGCCCTCGCCGGCCAGCGCCTCAAGCAGACCGACAAGCGCTTCGAGGCCCAGCGCATCCCGTTCCTGCGGCGAAGACGAGCTGTAGCAGTGAGCGCAGGCGAGGTTGCAGCGTAGGGTTGGATGTAGGTGGACGACGCCGCTGCTCAGAAACCCGGAGCTTCCGGGGCTCACCTCAGCCCATTTCGACGGTCAGCGGCTCCATGCCACCAACGTACGGTGCGAGCTCCTCCATCTGGTGCTCAACGCGGATCTGGAAGAGATCGTCGACCAGGATGCCCCACGGGAACACGCGGAAGCCCCGCACTCGAGGACCGTCGAGCAGCCCGAAAAGCACCTCACGCCACTCCTGTGGAGAAACGAAGTAGTCGAGGCAGATGCCGTAGGCGCAGATGTCGAGTTTGCGGATCGGTGCGCGCGGCCGAATCTTGGCTATCTTGCCGCTTACTGACTTGATGACTTCATCCGGCACATCACGCTGGGCCACGGAGCGCGCCAGCGCAAGACGAAGTTCGTTCGCGATCTGGTTCTCGTCGAGGCGGACTTGCTTCACGGTTCCTCCCCGACCGCGACAATCTGAAAGTCGTTCTTTCCGGCGCTTCACGGCCGCCGGCGTCGTCCGCGTGACGACTTCGACTTGGTTGCAGGCGCGGTCTGGTGGTGATGCTACCGCCGACCATTGCCAAGTCAACCGTCTTATCCACAGCCCGCCGGCGATGGCGCCCGCCGGGGGTGGCGTAAGCCCGCCGGGGGTGGCGTCAGCCCGCCGGGGTGGCGTCAGCCCGCCGGCATGCGTTCGGGCGCGTGAGCCCTGGCCACGTCGCCAATGATCTGCGCCAGCTCCTGTGGGCGGGACCACATGGGCCAGTGGCTCGTGGGCAGGTCGATCCACGTCACGTTGCGCAGTTCGGGGATGCCGGCCAGGAATGCCCACTCGGGATGCTCCCGGGCGTAGGTCTGGTACTGGGCGGCGCTGAAGCCGGTGCAGATCATCGTGCTGGGGATGTCGCTCCGCGCGTCATTGGTCAGCTCTGCGCCCTCGCGCAGGATGCCGCCGGGCTCCGGAACGGCCCGGCTGCGAAACATCTCCTTCTGCTCCTCGCTGAGCCCGTCGAGGTTCTCCTCCGCCTCGATGTCCTCCCAGTCCATCGGCTTCTCCGTGCCCTCGAACTCCGGGTCGAGCGCTCCGACGCCCGGGGCAGTGTCGACGTAGACCATGGCCGCGACGCGCTCAGGCAGCCGGTCGCTGGCCGCGTAGCCTGAGAAGCCGGCCGCGCTGTGGACAGCGAGCACGACCGGCGCCCCGGCCGCCCGTATAGCCTCGCAGATGGCGTCGACGTGATCGGAGAGGCTGATCTGGGAGCGGTCCGCCTCTGCCGACTCCAGGCCGGGCAACGTCAGGGCAGTCACGTCGTGCCCCTCTGCGCGCAGCGCGTGGGCGACCTCGTCCCAGGCCCAGGCGCCCAGCCAGAACCCGGGAACAAGGATGATGGGGGCAGAAGTGGCGCGAGTCTGCTCAGTCATTGCCGTTCCTCCTATAGGCGCTAGCGTAGATCCGGCCGGACCAGCGCAGCACGCGTAACGCGCGCAGGGTGTTCCAGCGGCTGGGCTTACCCTCGCCCTCATCAAGCGCGAAGTGGAGCTCGCCGGGGTGCGGGTTCTCGAGCGGCCATCTGCCGTCCGCGTCGCGCTTGGATTCGACCAGGTCGATCGCCTCGGTTGTCCGCGCGTCCGGTTGGGCGCCCGTGGCGCGCAGGTACTCGAGGCCGCGCAGGACGTCGTAGTAGTAGTCGGTGGGAAAGGAGAAGCGGGTCCAGTCGGCGTCTATGACTCCGCCGGTCGAGAGCCGTCG
Organism: Candidatus Limnocylindria bacterium; assembly: GCA_035514295.1. Classification (GTDB taxonomy): domain Bacteria; phylum Chloroflexota; class Limnocylindria; order Limnocylindrales; family CSP1-4; genus JALYGJ01. The sequence continues at coordinate 14,460 of DATKBB010000121.1, forward strand.
AAGCATGCGCCGCTCGAGCAGGTACTCCTCTCCCCTTCGACGCGCTTCGCTGATCTCCGCGGTGCCGCCCACCGCTCGCTCGTATTCGAGCAGTCCCTCCAACACGTTGATCGTGGAGTGGAATGACCCGCGCACGGAGCCGTTCTCCTGCTCGCAGTTCCATCCCCCGTCCGCCATCTGCTCGGTCAGCAGCCGCTCGACGATGCCCTGCACGTCCTGGCCGAAGTAGGCGCCGATTGTGACCGCCCGGCCGTTGATGCAGGGCTCTACCTCACCCTCGAAGTAGGCCTGCCCGGCGTGGTCCCAGCGGCTGTTCTGGCGAACGCGGGCGACCGCCTGGCGTGCTTCCTCGCTTTCGGGGTCCAGGCCGAAGTCGCGCAGCAGCATCAGGCTCGAGGTGGTGGCCAGCATCTTGGGGAACAGCGAGCCGCCGGCCCACTGGCCGTCCGGCCCCTGCAGCGCCAGCAGGCGCGCCCCCCAGCCTTCCTTCGCGACCCGGGCGCGCTCGGTGGCAACCTCTTGCGCGGGCGCATCGGCCAGGTCGCGCATGACCTGCCAGCGGATTGCTGGGTCCGAGTCGAGCAACCAATCCACAACCGTCATTTCATCTCCTCGTGGCGGCGCTGGCCGGCGTCACTCTGCGGCACGTTCTTGACAACTTCCGGCAGGAATTGCCGGCGTCAGGAGGTGAGGTCGCGGTCCTCCAGCTCCCAGGCGTGATCCATGACGTGGTGCGCCGTTCGGCGGATGAGGAACTGGAGCGGCCAGGTCCGGGCCGCCTTGCCCTCGGCGTTGTATGCGCGGAGGGCATCGAGATACTGCTGCCGATGCGTCGCCAAGCCGTCCGGCGTGAGCACGACGTCGAGCGGCGTCCGCACCTCGATCTTGCGCGAGAACTGCTCGGGCTCGTTGGCGTACACGTGGCGGATGATCTGCTCGCGTGACCGGCCACCGCCGCGGGGCTGTGGGCGAAGCTCCTCCGAAACTCGCACCGCGACATCGTCGAAGTACGACCAGCAGGCGCTCAGCAGGTCGAGGCGTCGCTCCAGGTCTGCCCCTGGTAGCACCTCGCGCTCGATCTCGGACGGCACGTGGGCGATGCCCCAGAAGTCGGTGGAGCTGGAGCCGGGCACTCGCTCCACCACCTCGACGTCGTTGGCCCGCGCGAACTCGCCTGCTCGGCCGGCCATTTCTGCCACGCCGGCGTAGCGCGGCACGTAAGTCGAAAGCTTGGCCAGCGCGTCGTCCTCCGAGGTGCCCCAGCGGTCCAGGCCTGGCCAGTCCATGGCGCCCGCCACCACCCTGCGCTTCTTGCCGATCTCGAGTATCACCCGCAGCGCGTCAGCCATGCCTGACAGCGTACCGGTCAGCGGCGGTGGGTCGCTGCCGCTTCGGCGAGGCGCACCTCCACGATCCTGCGGATGACGTCGGCCGGGATGGGCTTGTCTGCCTCGAAGCGCAGCGTGCCCCTGCCCGACAGGTACGCCTTCAGCTCGTCGCCCAGCGCTTCGCGCAGCCCGTCCGTCGCCGGATAGATGCTGTAGTGATCCTTGAAGGCCGCGTACTAGACCAGCGCCCTGCCATTCATTTTGAAGGTGGGTATCTGGTAGCTGATGCCCTCGGTGGCCTCCGGCGCGGCGGCCCTGATCACGGCGCGGATCTGCTCGAGCGACGCTCGTTGCTCGGGCCGCAGGTTGGACAGGTACTCCTCGACGCTGGATGGTCCGGGCATGAGCGACCTCCTGCTGGTATCACTGCGGTCGGCGGTGCAGCAGCACGAGCATAGCCACGGGCTCACCGGTGGGGTCTTCTGCCGCGGCGTAGTCGCGGACCAGCGACTCGAGGCGAGCTTCGAACTCCCCGATACGATCCGGCGGCAGGCGAATGCCCAGTCGCGACATGGTCAGCACGGATTCCGGGCCCGCCTCGATGAGCTCATCCCGGGTGGCCTCGAGCATGGCCGCGTCGACGCCCGGGGCCAGTCCCAGGTCCAGGGTGATCGACTTTCTCGTGCTGAGGTACGGAATCTCCCGCGCGCCGCGTTTGCCGCGGCGCTCCGGTTGCGCGACCAGGAAGCCGTTTCGCCTCAGGGTGCGCACGTGGTACAGGACCGTTGCCGGCTCGGCCCGCAGGCGCTGGGCGATCTCGCGGTTGGTCAAAGCCTCGTCCAGGCACAACCGGATGATGCGCAGCCGGAGCGGATGGGCGAGTGCCCGAATCTCGGCGGGCGTGGCGGGGCGCTTGGCGGGCGGGAAGTCGCTCATCGGGGCAATTGAACCACAGTGATTGACAAATCTCTACCGCTGAGGGCAGACTGCGCGGCGAGTCATCGAAGCTTCTCAATCGGTCAAGGGGTTTTCATCGCCGTGCTCGGTCTGCCCGCCAACTACTGGCGCCTGTGGGGTGCCTCGGCCGTATCCAACCTGGCCGACGGCATCTTCTTCATCGTCCTGCCCCTGCTCGCCGTCCGGCTGACTGACTCGCCCATCCTGGTCGCCGGCGTGGCCATCGCCGGCCGCCTGCCCTGGCTCTTCTTCGTGCTCATCGCGGGCGCGCTGGCCGACCGGTTGGATCGGCGCCGGACGATGCGCAACGTCCAGCTGCTGCGCGTCGGCGTGATGGGCACGCTGGTCGTGCTGGCCCTGGTCGACGGGCTGTCGCTGCCGATCCTGTACGTGGCCGCGCTCGTGCTGGGCATTGGTGAGACGCTCTTCGATACGGCTGCGCAGTCGATCCTGCCGGCGGTCGTCGAGAAGGACAAGCTGGCCCTGGCCAACGGCCGGCTGTACGGCGCCGAGCTGGTCATGAACCAGTTCGTTGGGCCGCCCCTGGGCGGCCTGCTGATCGCGATATCGGTGCCGCTGGCGCTGGGCAGCAGCGTAGTGGGCTACGCGCTGGCGGCGATGGGGCTGACGCTGGTGGTGGGCTCGTTCAAAGCTCGGCGCGAGGGCCCGCCCACCCGCCTGACGACGGACATCGCGGAGGGCCTGCGCTACCTGCTCCGCCACCGCGTGCTGCGCACGCTGGCGCTGATGGTGGGCGTGATGAACCTGGCCGGCGCGGCCACTGGCGCGATCCTCGTGCTGTACGCCGTGTCGCCCGGGCCAATGAACCTGTCCGAGCCCGAGTTTGGCCTATTTGCCACCACCTTCGCGGTGGGCAGCGTGGCCGGCTCCATCGCCGCGGCCCGGATGGAGCGGCGGGTCGGCCGGATCCCGCTGCTGTTCCTGTGCGTGACTGTCTCGGCGGTCAGCTTTGCGGTGCCGGCCTTCACGGCCAACGTGTTCCTGATCGCGCCGGCCTTCGTGGTGTCGGGCGTGTTCGTGGTCGTCTGGAACGTGATCACCGTCTCGCTGCGCCAGCGCATCATCCCGGACCACCTGCTGGGGCGGGTCAACTCCGCCTACCGGCTCTTCGCCTGGGGCTCCCAGCCGGTAGGCGCGCTACTGGGCGGCCTGATCGGCGAGGCGCTGGGATTGCCGGCGGTCTTCCTGCTGGGCGGCATCACGACGTTGCTGTTGCTCTTCACCCGCACGGTGCTGACCGAGGAGGCCATCGTGGCGGCCGAGGCAGAGGCACCCGCCGGTCCGGCACCGGCGGCGGGCACGGCCTAGCTTGGATGCTTGACAACCTTACGCTGTACGGCTATCCTTCCTGAACTTCTACCTTACAGTGTATGACGGGCGGCGGCAACATGCCTCAACCCCGAGAAAGGACTTCCATGAGAGCGACGACGCCGCCGCTCAACCAGCTGGGCTGGCACCGCCGTGGGCCCGAGCCGCTGCCCGAGCGGCCGCTGTGGGGCGACCCGGCGCGGCTGCTCCTCCTGGCCGCTGCCGTCCTGCTCGTGCTGGGCGGGCTGCTGCCCTGGGCCGTCGGCCTGGATGCACTCGGTCG
>DATKBB010000122.1:0-7263 GCA_035514295.1 Candidatus Limnocylindria bacterium
TGGCGCGCCCGGCGGGACTCGAACCCACGGCCTTCTGCTCCGGAGGCAGACGCTCTATCCGCTGAGCTACGGGCGCGCGATTGGCCAAGGTTAGCACCCTGCCCGGGCGGCGCTATGCGAGGCGATGTGCGGCCACAAGGCGAGGCCGGACATGGCGCTGCACCACAAACGAAGCGGCCCCTCCGAAGAGGGGCCGCTTACACTGTCCCGGCCGATCTGGCGCCACCGAAGTGCCACCAGAGCTCTGCCACGCCACAAGGGCATCTATCACGCCGGCTGCACCGGCTACCCTAACCCAGCCTACCCATGACCTTGCGCCTGGGGCAGTCGATATCGCCGAAGCGACATCTGCAGACAGTCTACCTGCGCGACCGCGCCGGCTCAAGACCTTATGCAGGTTGCATAGTTAATATTCCGTAACGTGGGCGGGCAGAACGTAACCCTGCCTGCGATGTGTGTTGCAGGGCGGGACGGGCCGAGCGGTCGAGGGCGATCCCGGTTCGCTAGGGCCGCTCGACGGTCACCTGCGTCATGGTCACCGGCTCCAGCGCGGTGTCGCCGTTCAGTCCGCCGGCCGGTCCGTCGGCGATCTGGTCGACCACGTCCATGCCCTCGAGCACGCGCCCGAAGATGGCATAGCCGCCGGACTTGGGCAGTTGATTACGCACGCTGTCGTCGAGCACGATGAAGAACTGCGAGCCCTGCGAGTTGGGGGCCGGCGTGCGCGCCATGGCCACGATCCCCCGCTCGTACTCGCCGACCACCGCCTCGTCTGGGATGGTGTAGCCCGGGCCGCCCCCGCCAGTGCCCTGCGGGTCGCCGCCCTGGATCACGAAGCCGGGCACGATGCGGTGGAAGACGATCCCGTCGTAGTAGCCGGCCGAGGCGAGGTTGGCGAAGTTCTGGGCGGCCACCGGCGATGAGTCGGTGAAGAGCTCGAGGACTATTTCGCCGAGCTCAGTTTGGATGGTGGCCCGCGTGCCGTCGCCGGCCGGCGCGCCAGGCGGGTTGGCCAGCGGCGTCGCGTCGGGCGGTGCGACGACCGGCGGTGAGCCGGCCACCGGCCCGCTGGGTGATGGGCCGCCGGCTCCCGGGCCCACGCCGGGCAGCAGTCCCAACGCCCACGCACCCGCCGCCCCCAGGGCGAGCAGGACCGCCGCCCCGATGGCCAGCGGGAGCCACGATCGCTTCCGTGTTGCCGGCGGCCGGGCGCGTGTGCGGCTGCGCCGCACGGGTGCGGCGACCGGCCGAGTGATCTGTCCTTCCGGCGTGCGCGGTCGCGCGCGCCGCCGCTTGCCCTTCGATGCCATCAGCTCCTATCCCGTTGACGCGGCGGCGCCCTGGCCGCCGGTTGCCGCAGCGTAGTCGATCGTGCCGTTGAACAGTGCCTCGCCCACGATCAGCGCGTCCACGCCGGCCGCGCGAAGGCGAGCCAGCACCCCGGCGTCCGTCACGCCGCCGGCCAGTTGCAGCTCGACGTCATGCCCGCGCAGCACGACCAGCATGTCATCCAGCTCGTCGGCGCGCCAGTGCGAGACGACGAGCCGGCGCACGCCCGCCCCGGCCAGCCGTTCCACGACCTGCGCCCAGCTGGGCACAGGTCCGCTCTGCCATGGATAGTCGCGCAGTCTCTCCGGTCGTCCGTCCAGCCCGACAGCCAGCCAGTCGCCGGCGGCGCCCAGGCAGGCGTGCAGGTTCTCGTCAGACTCGGCCACGGCCCACAGCGGCACCACGACGCGAGTCGCGCCGCAGGCGAAGGCCAGCTCGATCTGCTCCGGGCCGTCAACGCCGCCGGCCAGCTGGAGTGGCACGGCCACCTCGCGCGCCACGCGCTGGATGGCCTCCGTGTTGGCCGGCGCCCCGCGTTGCGCGCCGTCCAGATCGACCAGGTGCAGCAACGGGGCGCCCAGCTCGACGAAGTGGCGCGCGATGCGCTCCGGCCGGTCTGTTGGCGTGCCCTGGCCGGCGGAGGCGCCGGGCCAGAACACCAGCCGCGACCGGCCGGCCTGCAGGTCGAGGCTGGGGATCAGCTTCACGCGTCCGCCGGCTCTTCCTGGAGCAGGCGGCGCTGGAAGCTGATGGGCAGGCTGCCCTGGCCCAGTAGCGCGTCGTGGAAGCCCTTCAGCGAGAAGCGGTCTCCCAGCCGCGCCTGCTCGTCCGAGCGGAGGCGTAGCAGCAGCACCTTGCCCAGCAGGTAGCTGAGCTGGTACGTGGGGGTGTAGGTGTAGCGGTTGACCTCGGCCGCCGCGTTGGGCCGCTCGAAGCCGGTCTGCTCGACTAGGTAGTCGGTCGCCTCGGCCGTGCCGATCTGTCCCAGGTGGAGCTTGACGTCGAGGACGATCCGGCAGGCCCGCCAGATTGCGTCGGTGTACATCATCAGCCGCCGCTCCGGGCCGTCGTCGAAGCCCTGCTCGCGCATCATCTGCTCGCAGTACATCGCCCAGCCCTCGACGAATTCCGGCGCGTCCAGGAGCAGCCGGACGAGGCTGGGGTGCTGCATCGCCGCGGTCAGCTGCTGATGGTGGCCGGGGTACGCCTCGTGGATGCTGGTGTTGTAGATCGAGGCGTAGTTGTGCTCGCGCATGGCACGCGGGTCGCCGTCGACCGACGGAGTGACGATGTAGATGCCCTTGGCCCCGGGCTCGAACTTCGGGGGGGTGAAGTAGGCCGCGAAGGGCATCACGCTGCGCAGGTACTCCGGCGTGGCGATGATCTCGAGATCCTCCCCCGGCGGCAGCGAGGCGATGTCGTGCTCCACCACGAAGGCGCGCGCCTCGGCCATCGCCCGGCGGTAGGTCTCGAGCGCCGACTCGAAGTCTGCCGGCTGGTCCGCCTTGACGCGCTCGAGCACCTCCTGCTCGGTGGCCTGTGCGTCGATTTCCGCGGCAACCGAGCGTCGAGCGGCGCGGTTCTCGGCCAGCTGCTGCTCGCCGATTTCGAGGATGGCCTGCGTATCGAGGCCGTCGAAGGCCCGCAGCCCGATCAGCTCGGCATAGCGTTCCGGGCCCAGCGCGAAGTCGTTGCCGGCCGAGCCCAGCTGCTCCTCGATCCAGCCGGCGTACTCATCCAGTGAGCGTGCGGCGTCCTGCGCGGCGCTCCTGATGCGGACCGTCTCGTGGTGGTCCTGACCGAACTCGCCGGCGGCGGCCGCTGCCACCTCGGTGAAGAGGGATGGCAGGGAGCGCACAGCCTCGAGCTCCAGCTCGTTCCACAGCCGCACGGGATGCGGGCCCAGGCGGGCGCGCTGCTCGGCGATCAGCCGCGGGGCTGCCTCCAGCCGCGAGCCGATGGCCTCCAATCGCTGGGCCATGGGTCGTGAGCCACGGCTGAAGAGCAGAAAGACACCGTCGCCCAGCTCGTCGGCCGCCGACACGCGCCTCTCCCACAGGCGGTGGACGTCGTCATCGAAGATCTGCTGGCGCGTGGCCAGCAGGGCCAGCTCCCGCTCTACCAGGTTCAGCGGCGAGAGCCGCTCCGGCTCGAGCGCCTCGAGCTGGACCAGGAAGCGGCGCGAGTCGAGAAGGTCCTGCTCGGCGGCCTCGCGCGAGCCGTCGGCCAGGCGATGATCGTGCTCGGCGATGCCCAGGTATGTGGCGAAGACCGGAAAGCGGGCCATCACCGAGTCGAAGCGCTCGCGCACGAGAGCCTCGAATCGCTCGTCCAGCGCGCCCGGCTGCTCCCCGGTCACGCGCTCAGGCGGGGACGGCGCTGGCGGCCGGCGCCAGGCCCACGTCGGCCAGCGCCGCGCGCACAGCCTGCAGCGTCAGATCGATGTCACGTGCCTCGATCCCGTAGTGGGTGACTGCGCGTATCTGGTCGTCCACGTAGTCGATCATCAGCACGCCGCGCGCGCTGAGTGCCTCGAGGAAGGCGCCCACCTGACCCTCGCGGGCGAGGCGGAACAGCACGAAGTTGGTCCTCACCCGGGCCGGTTCCAGGTCGCGGATACCGTTCATCTCGGCCAGGCCGGCGGCCAGGCGAGAGGCATTGGCATGATCCTCGGCCAGGCGCTCGATCATGCCCTGCGGGCCGTTGCGCAGGGCGATGAGGCCGGGGGCAGCCAGCACGCCGACCTGGCGCATGCCGCCGCCCAGCAGCTTGCGCGCACGGCGAGCGCGACCGATGAACTGCCGGCTGCCAACCACCACCGAGCCGACCGGGCAGGCCAGGCCCTTGCTCAGGCAGAAGCTTGCCGAGTCGGCGGACTGCAGCAGCCGGCTGACGGGCGTGCCCAGGGCAACGGCCGCGTTGAAGATGCGCGCTCCGTCGACGTGGAGCGGCACGCCGCCTTCGTGAGCGACTCGGGCGACCGCGTCCACGTAATCGGCCGGCAGCGGCTGGGCCATCGAGTCGGAGTGGGTGTTCTCGACGATGACCAGCGCGGTGAGCGGCTCGTGCTCGTCAGCCGGGTTGCGAAAGGCGGCCCGGATGTCGGCAAGATCCATGCGCCCGTCCTGGCCCCAGTCGACTGTGCTCATGGAGGCGCCCACCACCACGGCGTAGTTGGCCGCCTCGTGGTGGATGGTGTGCGAGCCGCGGCCCACGATGATCTCGCCCCCGCGCGGCACGTGGACCATCTCACAGACCAGATTGCCCATCGTGCCGCTCGCTACGAAGAGGGCGGCCTCCTTGCCGGTCAGCTCGGCGGCGCGCTCCTCCAAAGCGATGACTGTTGGATCGTCACCGAATACGTCGTCACCCAGCTCCGCCTGGGCCATCGCGAGGCGCATCTCGGGTGAGGGCTGGCTGACCGTGTCCGAGCGCAGGTCAATCGGTCTGTCGGGCATGGGAGGGCGAGTATAGGACGGCCCGGTGTTACCATCTGCGGGCCGAGGGGGAGTACCCCACCTGAGGCGGCATCGTCAGGACAGCGGGCCCGTGGCTCGCTCGGTGTCGCCGGCCGACTGCCAGGCGCGCGCGGTCGGGAGAGACCTTCGGACGCCCTACCGGAGGCTGCCCGCACTTGGATCCCGAACTCATCGGCTGGGTCGTGTTCGCCACCGTCGTGCCCACGATGCTGGCCCTCGACCTGCTCGTCTTCAACCGGCGCCCGCATGTGCTCTCGATGCGCGAGGCCAGCGCCTGGGTGGCCGTCTGGGTCTCGCTCGGGCTGGGCTTTGGTGCCCTCGTGTTTCTGACCCGCGGAACCGTCTCGGGCACCGAGTACCTCACCGGCTATTTGCTCGAGTACAGCCTGTCGATGGACAACGTCTTTGTCTTCGCCATGCTGTTCGCCTACTTCGGCGTACCGCCCGAGTACCGCCACAGGCTGCTCTACTGGGGTGTCCTGGGGGCCATCGTCTTCCGGGCCATCTTCATCGTCGGCGGGACGCTGCTGCTGGACACTTTCCACGTGCTGATCTACGTGCTCGGCGCGGTGCTCGTCTTTACCGGCGTGAAGATGGCCACGGCCAAGGGCGAGTTCGGCGACCCGAGCAAGAGCCGCGTGGTAGCCGTCGTGCGCAGGCTCATCCCGGTCACGGAGGGCTACCACGGCGACAAGTTCCTGACCCGCGTGGACGGCCGGCTGATGGCCACGCCCATGTTGGTTGCGCTGGCCGTCGTGGAGACCTCGGACATCATGTTCGCCATCGATTCGGTGCCGGCCGTCTTCGCCATCACCACCGACACGTTCATCGTCTTCACCTCCAATGCCTTCGCCATCCTGGGCCTGCGCTCGCTCTACTTCCTGCTGGCCGGCCTGATCGATCGCTTCCGCTACCTCAAGCTTGGCCTGGGGGCGATCCTGATCTTCGCCGGCGCCAAGATGCTGCTGTCGGACATCTATCACGTGCCGGCGCTGGTTTCGCTGGGCGTCATCCTGGCGGTGCTGATGGTGGCCATCGCCGCCTCGCTGTGGGCCACGCGCGGCGAGAGCTTGGATCCCACGACCGCGCCAGACGTCCACGACTGATCCTGAGCGGCGCACCGGCAGTTCGCGGCGGCGCACCGGCAGGTCTGCACCATCACGGAACAAGCGTGGCCCGCGCCGGCAGGTTGCGAACTCCTGCCCAACCGCTGACGCCCCGCCGGACGTCCCGCGGCCGGCGGCCACGAACGTTCAGAGTCGTACCCACCGTCAGCGCTGCCGGCGGACCGGGCCACTGGCCCAGATCGGCCCCTTCCCTGTTCGCTGAGGGTGCATTTCCGCCACTTTCGGGAGCCGACCCTGCTGGAACGAACGTCGACGGAGCGCCGCTTGACGCGCCTAACTTTGAGCAGTGCTCTTAATCGAACTGACCCACTACCTGTCCTAACGCCCGACTGACAAGGTGACGACGCTCAGTGAATCTGACAGTTCATCTGCTCGGTGAATCTGTCAGTCGTGGTTGGCTAAGTCTGGCTGGTATGGCCCGTCGTTTCCAGGGATGATCGGGTGGCGGCGTCCAGGGCAGCGCCGCGGCCGCCGGCTCGAGTGAGGGTCCGACGCGGTCGACCTTGCCCAGCGCCCGCAGCTGGCGTGGCTCGGCAGGCGCCGGCGTGACGGCCAGCTGGCGCCGGCCGTCGAAGGCGACCAGGCTGCCGTCGAGGCGCAGATGGACCTCGACCGTCCGGCAGAGTAGGCGTAGCGCGCCCGCGGAAGCTGGAGGACGCGGCCGTCGAGGCGGATGGTGTGGTCCTTGCCCACCTTGCGCCGGTACTTGAGCACCAGCACGCGCTCGAGGTTGAGGTGGCGGGGCACGGGCAGCCAGTCGCCGGCGGGCTCAGCCGCCGCCACTGCGAAGCGCTCGTTGTGACGTGTCAGATAGGCAGCCAGGAAGGCGTTGGCCGTTGCCCGCTCGCTGATGCCGGCCAGCCTGAGTTCGGCCACCAGGCGGTCCTGGAAAGTGCCGAACAGGCGCTCGACGCGGCCCTTGGCCTGTGGTGAACGAGCGGCGATCGAGCTGATGCCCAGCTCAACCAGCGCCCGCCCGACCTGGCTGGGCAGGCCCGTATCGCGACCATCGTCGATGCGCTCAGCCGGCGTCTCGAAGATGCCGTGACGGTCGCGGTAGACGGCTGCCGGCAGACCGTGGCGGGTGATGATCTCGCGCAACAGCTCCAGATAGCCGGCGGCGTCCTCCTGCTCGCGGAAGACGGCCGCCACGACCTTGCCGGTGGCGTCATCGACGGCGGCCAGCAGAGTCAGCCACGGACCCCGCTCCTCGAGCCAGCGATGGCGGCTGCCGTCGAGCTGCAGCAGGCGGCCCTCGGCGGCCATCCGCTGGCGCCGGCTGCGATGGCGCGGCCGACGGCGCGTGCGCTTGGCCGGCAGGCCGGCGG
>DATKBB010000123.1:0-5053 GCA_035514295.1 Candidatus Limnocylindria bacterium
CACGCCCTTGGGCATGCCCGTCGTGCCGGAGGTGTAGATCACCTCGAAGAGCGTGTCGCGTGTAGGCCGCGGCCAAGCCTCGACCTGGGCCTGCCAGTCGGCCGGGAAGGGCTCGTCTATGCCGCCCTCGTCCCTGCCCGTCGCGCTCTGGTGAGGCGGGTCGGCGCTGAGCGACTCGACGGTGCGGATGTCGAGGTGGGTCAGGCCGCCGACCTCAGCGTCGGGCGCATCGAAGCCCGTGCCAATGACCAGCCACTGCGCACCCGAGCTGTCCGCTATGCGGCGCAGCACGTCGGGCGCCATGCGCAGGTCGAGCGGCACGACGGTGATGCCGGCACGCATCGCCCCGAAGTAGACGGCCGGCAGTGCGGGCGTGGAAGGGCTCCACGTGAGCAGTCGGTCGCCCGGCTGGAGGCCCAGGGCGCGCAGGCGCCAGGCCACCAGCTTGGAGCGGTGGTTCAACTCCCGGGCGCTCCATTCGAGGGACCGTCCTTCGTCCGTGCGCAGGGCCAACTGGGGCTTGCCCGCGTAGCGCCTGTCGGCGTCCTCGAGCAGGTCGAGCAGAGAGTCGAAGGTGCGTGGATCGGGGAGTTCCCACATTGGGCGGTTGCGGGCCTCGTGGCGGTGCTCAGGGCCGGTCGTTCGCGTCCGGCCTCCGAGTTTACCGGCGCGCCAGCGACCTGTCGGCCCGAAGCAGACGCCGGCCCCACCCGGACCAAGCTCGCCTACTTCGGACGCCCAACTCACCGTGCCGACTCATGATCCACCCAGACTGACTCAGGTCATCAGGCGGAATGACTGCCATCCGTCAGACTGCCGAGGCGCCGCCCGCGCCGAGTTGACGCCGCCCGCGCCGAGTTTGACCACCTCAGCCCTGACGGCTACACTGCGCCAGCCCTTGCGCGGTTGGGCTCGCACGCTCGAATGAGCATCAGCACGCCCACGAAACAAGCCGCGCACGCTCTCTCCGGTGTCCGGCCCCGGAGCGAGCGAAGGCCACACGTCCGCCGGCAGGAGGTGATCCCGGATTGGCTGAAGTCCGCGTAGGGGAAAACGAGACCTTCGAGAGCGCTCTGCGGCGCTTCAACAAGAAGATCCAGCAGAGCGGCATCCTCGCGGAGGCTCGCCGGCGCGAGCACTACGAGAAGCCCAGCGTCAAGCGCAAGCGCAAGGAAGCCAAGCGCAAGAAGGCTGCCCGTTCCGAGTAGCGGCTGCCCGGCCAGCGTCGGCCGGCACCCCTGCTCCCGGGCAGACCCGCCCGAGGAACGCAATACCGGTGACTCTCTCCAACAGGCTCCAGGCTGACCTGACTCGCGCCATGCGCGAGCGTGACGAGCTGCGCCTGGAAGCGCTGCGCATGGCCGTCGCCGCTGTCTACAACGCGGAGAAGTCGGCCGGCCGCCAGCTGTCCGACGATGAGCTGCTGCCCACCCTCAAGCGCGAGCTCAAAGCCCGCCGCGAGTCGGTCGAGGCCTACGAAGGCGCGGGTCGGGGGGAGCTGGCGGCGCGCGAGCAGGCCAAGCTGGAGGTCATCTCGGCCTACATGCCTCAGCAGTTGCCTGAGGGCGAGGTCGAGGCGCTGGTGCGCCAGGCGATCGAGCAGACCGGCGCCAGCTCGCCGCGCGAGATGGGCAAGGTCATGGGTGCGGTCATGCCCAGCGTGCAGGGGCGAGCGGATGGCAAGCTGGTCAGCTCGATCGTCGCGCGTGAGTTGGCCCGGCGCGACCTGGCGGGGCACGGTCACTGATGCTGGCCCGTTCCGCCGTCCAGCGCCAAGGCGCCTTCACGCGGCGCGACGCCATCCGGGCGCTGATCGCCGCCACGCTGCTGATTGCGACCCTGGGCCTGATCATGGGCGTCGACGCGCTCCCCGGACCGCTGGCCGGACCCGGCATCGTCGCCGGCGACGTGGCGCTGGTCGACGTGGAGGCGCCGCGCACGGCCACGATTCCCAGCGACGCCGCCACGGAACAGCGGCGTGAAGAGGCGCGGCTGGCCGTCCCACCGCAGTACGACTACACCTTCGAGCGCGCCCAGGCCATCGCCGAGGCACAGCTGGCACAGTTCGAGGAGACGGTTGAGCCGGTCGACGCCGCCTTCAACGCCATCCTGACGCCGGACTCGCGGGCGATGGCGCTGCGCGGCGCGCTGCCCGACATCTCGACCCAGGCCCGGCTGACGCTGGCCGCCATGGAGCGCCCCGAGTGGACGGCCCTGCGCGGGGAGATGGTGCGCGTGCTGGACCAGGCGCAACGCGCCCAGGTGCGCGACTCGCTGCTGGCCGAGGCACGCGGCGGACTCTCCACGCGCGTGGCCACGCGCTTCCCGGCCGACCAGCGTGCCCTGGCCGCCGAGATCCTCGCGCCGCTGCTCGTGGCCAACTCCACCTACGACGCAGCTGAAACGGAGCGTGCTCGCGAGGAGGCCGCGGCGCGCGTGGACCAGGTGCGTTTCAGCGTCCAGCGCGGCGAGATCATCGTCCGTGCCGGAGAGCGGATCGACGAGCAGGTGCGCGAAAAGCTCGATTTCTACGGTCTCCTCGAGCCGCGCGCAAATCCGGCCCGCGCCGCCGGTTGGCTGCTGCTGGCCGCCGTGGTGGGCGCCGTCCTGCTGGGCTGGTTCTGGCGCTTCCGGCCCCAGTTCTGGCACCGCAGCAACGCGCTGCTGCTCGTGGGGCTGGTCATCGTCGCGGCCGCGCTTGCCCTGAAAGCCACCGGCGACCGATCGCTGGTGCCATTCATCGTGCCTGCCGCCGCGGCCGGTCTGATCATTGCCGTGCTGCTCGACAGCACTGTCGCGACCATCGTCTCGGCGCTCATCGCGGTGATCGCCGGCGCGATCGTGGGCACTGTCGAGTTCGGCACGTACGTGCTGGCCGGCAACCTGGTGGGCATCATCGCCATCCGGCGCGGCGAGCGGCTGGGCAACTTCGTGCAGGCCGCGGCGGCCATGTCGGTCGTCAACGTGGCCGTGGTCACGATGTTCACGCTGGTCGGCGACCGCGACACGACCGGCCTTGTCGAGCTGTGGGGGGCGGGCGTGCTGGCCGCGCTGGGCTCGGCTGTGGCCGCGGCGGGCTCGTTCGTCGTGCTGGGCAACCTTTTCGGCATCACCACCTCCTTCCAGCTGCTCGAGCTGGCCAACCCCTCACAGCCGCTGCTGCGCCGACTGCTGCTAGAGACGCCCGGCACCTACCACCACTCGCTGATGGTGGGCAACCTGGCCGAGCGCGCGGCGGAGGCCATCGACGCTGACCCGCTGCTGGCCCGCGTGGCTGCCTACTACCACGACATTGGCAAGCTGTCCAATCCGCTGGCCTTCATCGAGAACCAGGCCGGCAACGAGAATATTCACGATGAGCTGACGCCCGAGCAGTCGGTCTCGCTGCTCAAGGCCCACGTGGCCAACGGCATCGACCTGGCCTACCACTTCAAGCTGCCGAAGGCCATCATCCCGTACATTCCGCAGCACCACGGCACGGCGCTGATGAGCTACTTCTTCGCACGCGCCAAGGAGCGCGCGGTAGAAGCAGCCGGGGCGCGGCCGGGCACGCCCCAGGCCAGGGCGGCGGGGGCGACGGTCGATCCCGCCGCCTACCGCCACGCCGGCCCCAAGCCCCAGACGAAGGAAGCGGCCATCCTGATGCTGGCCGACAGCGTCGAGGCGTCCGTCCGCTCGCTGACCTCGCAGGACGAGCCGGCCATCCGAGCGATGGTCCAGCGCATCATCCGCGAACGGCTGGAGGACGGCCAGTTCGACGAGTGCGACCTGACCTTGCGCGACCTGGAGCTGATCCGCGAGGCATTCGTGCAGCAGTTGCTGGGCATGTACCACCGGCGCATCGAGTACCCGCAGAACAAGATCGTCGAGATCGAGTCGCGCCGGCCGGCCAACACGGGGACCGGCGCCTGAGCTTCCGCTCTCACTACGCCCGGCCGTGGCGGGTCGACGTGACGGTCCGGCCGGGGGTGGACCTTCCCCTGGCCAAGGCAGTTCTTGTGCGTTGCGCCTCCGCCGCCCTCTCCGCAGCCGAGGCACCGGCGCCCGCCAGCCTGGGGTTGATCCTCTCCGACGATGCCGAGTTGGCCGCGCTCAACGCCGAGCACATGGGCCAGCAGGGTCCGACCGACGTGCTCTCCTTTCCCCTCCCTCCGCCGTCGGAGTTCCCGGCGCACGAGGGGCAGGCGGCCGACGTCCGGGCGGAAGTGGGCGGCGCATCGGTGGCTTTCCCTTTGCCGCCTGGGAGTCGGCCGCACCTGGGTGACGTCGTCGTGTCGGTCGAGCGGGCGCGCGCGCAGGCGACCGAAGGCCGGGGCGGGCAGACGGGCGACGTGTCCTGGTCGTTGGCCGACGAAGTGCGACTGCTGGTGGTTCATGGCACGCTGCACGTCTGCGGCTGGGACCACGCTCGGCCCGAGGAGGAAGTGGCCATGCGCTCACTCGAGCGACGAATACTGAAGGAGACGAGATGAGCGGGCACGACCACGAGCCGGAGGGTGCCTACGACTGGGCCGGCGAGCTGGAGGCGTTTCGCCACGAGGCGCGCCACTTCTACCAGCACGGCTTCGACTGGCGCGGGCACGAGCCGCCCCCAGGCTTCGAGGGTCCCAAGTGGTTCCCGCCGGACCCCGAGTGGCGCGTGGACGCCCGGCTCGACCGCGAGGCGCCCGGCACCGGTGATCGCGTGACGCTGACCACCTCCACCGGTCAGCAGCGCGAAATGGCCATCGCCGGCCAGCTCGTCTTCAAGGCCGACGGCCGCGAGCAGCGGCTGACGGCCTACGTGTCCCACGGACATGAGGGCGGTCACTCGCTGTTCGTGCCCTTCCGCGACGCGACCTCGGGGAGCGATACGTACGGCGCCGGTCGCTACGTCGAGGCGCCCTACGCCGACACGGACGACGACGAATACAACGCGATCGAGCTGGACTTCAACTACGCCTACAACCCGACCTGTGTCTACAGCCCGGCCTACGACTGCCCCTTCCCGCCCCCGGGCAACCGGCTGGACGTGCCGGTCCGCGCGGGGGAGGCGCTGCCCTACTGAATCGGG
>DATKBB010000124.1:0-18121 GCA_035514295.1 Candidatus Limnocylindria bacterium
GTGACCATCGGCAAGGCTTACAGTGGGCTGACCGACGCCGAGATCGCCGAGATGACCGACTGGTTCCGCGAGCACACCATCCGCCAGGTCGGCCGTTTCCACGTCGTCGAGCCGACGGTGGTGGTCGAGATCGCCTTCGACGTGATCCATCGCTCGAATCGTCACGATTCGGGCTTCGCGCTGCGTTTCCCGCGCATCTTCCGTCTGCGCCCGGACAAGGACGTCCGCGAGATCGACACGCTCTCGACGGTCGAAACCCTTTACCGGCGGCTCGAGTCCGGCCGTCGCTTCAGCGTCCAAACCACGACCGGGGCGGCGCCGCCGGCATGAACGACGGCGACGCCAAGCTCCGCGCGCTGCGCGAACTTCTGCCGGCGACGGGTGCCGGCATCTACCTCGACACCGCGACACGCGGGCCACTTCCGGCCGAAACGGCTGCCGCCATGGGCGACGCGGACGACTGGGAGCTGCGGGTTGGCCGCGCCACCGAAGGGCGTGCCGAAGACGTTGCCCAGCGCCTAGAGGAGGCACGCGCCGTGCTCGCGGCGCTGCTCGTCGCCGATCCGGTCGAGATCACGGTCACTCACGGTGGCGGTGACGCCCTGTCCCGCCTGGCGAGGGTGACAGACGAGCGCCGTCTCGTACTCGTGCAGCACGTTGATCCGAACACCGGTGCCCTGGCCGATCCAAAGCAGTCAGCCGGCGACGGCGACACTCTCCTCGTGCTCGACGCGACCCTGTCGGCGGGCGCGATCCCGCTCGACGTGGCCACGCTCGGCGTCGATGCCGTCGCCCTAAGCGCCGATCGCTGGCTGCTTGGCCCGGAAATGACCGGCGCCCTGTGGGTCGGCCCGCGCTTTGGGCCGGTAGAACAGCCCGAGGTCGGCCGCACCGCGCTGCTCGGCCTCGCCCGCAGCGTCGGGTGGCTCGAGATGTACGTCGGACTCGAGTGGGCCTATGACCGCGGACTGAACCTGGCCCAACGGCTTCACGCGGCACTCTCGGCGACCCCGGGCGTCGACGTCACGACTGCTCCCGAGTCGATGGCCACCATCGTGTGTTTCCAATTGCCAGCCTGGCCGGTGGACGAGGCCTTGGCCGAACTTCGGCGGCGCGTTTTCGCGGTAGTTGGTCCAACGGACGATGGCGAATCCATCCGCGCCAGCGTAGCGTGGTTCAACACCGACGAGGAGATCGACCGCTTCGCCGGCGTGGTGGCGGAAGTCGCCAGCCACACTCCAGATACGCTGCCGCGCCGGCCGCCTCTGGTCGTCCGGTGAATCAGCGGGGTCCGGCGCAACGGTCGTGGCTCGAGGTGCGCTTGCGGCAGCTGCGCAACCCGCCGCCGCCGGTTCTCAGGGCCGTGCTGGCCGATCTCGTCGTGGCCATCGTCGCCGGCATCGCTCTGCTCGTCTACGACCGGGCCAACCCCGGAGCAGACATGGCGCCACCGGTGGCTCTGTTCATCGCGGTGGTCATAGTCGCCGGTAGCGCGCTGACGTACGTGTGGGTTGAGCTGCCATCCGGTGCATCGGGCGTTCGCCGCCGCTCGGCCTGGGCGGCCATGCTTGGCCTGTTCGCCGCCATCCCGATCGCCTATCTGGTGCTGGTGGTTGTGTTCCAGGTGGTTCGGGCCCTGCTGTAGCATCAACGTTGCGGGGGAGTAGCTCAGCGGTTAGAGCAGACGGCTTATATCCGTCCGGTCCCAGGTTCGAATCCTGGCTCCCCTACCATCAGCGCATGACGCCGACGGATCCCAAGCAGGTCGCCCGCGAACGTATCGAGCGCGCCCACGAGGCTCTCATCGGGCTGAGCCACCGGATCCACGCCAACCCCGAGCTTGGCTACCAGGAGAAGCTCGCCTCCGGCTGGCTGGCCGAATGGCTGGAGGGCGAGGGCTTCGAGGTGGAGGGAGGCGCGGCCGGCCTGGAGACCGCCTTCGTCGGTGGTTTCGGCCCGGGGCCACTCAATATCGCACTGATCGCCGAATACGACGCATTGCCCGAGATCGGCCATGCCTGCGGCCACAACATCATCTCGGCGACCGCCGTGGGCGCCGCCCTCGCGCTGGCAGGTGTGGCCGACGGGCTCGGCCTGCGCGTGACGGTGATCGGCACGCCCGCCGAGGAGGGTGGCGCGGGCAAGGTCGAGCTGCTCAACGCCGGCATCTTCGACGCGGTTCATTGCGCGTTGATGATCCATCCCGGCCCTGGCGACGTCATCGAGCCTGAGGTGCTCGCGGCCCAGTCGCTGGAGATCACCTACAGCGGGCGTACCTCGCACGCGGGCGCGGCGCCCGAGCGCGGCATCAACGCCGCCGACGGCCTTGTGATCGCCCAGGTTGCCATCGGGCTGCTGCGCCAGTCGCTGCTGCCCACGGACCGCGTTCACGGCATCGTCACCGTCGGCGGCGAGGCGATGAACGTCATCCCAGCCCGGGCCGAGGCGATCTGGATGATCCGTGCCTCAACCGTTGCGAGGCTGGACGAGCTGCGCGAGAAGGTCCGCCGCTGCTTCGAGGCAGGCGCACTGGCCAGTGGCGCTTCGCTCGAGATAAGCGAACGCACCATCTACGCCGACATGCGCCACGATCCCGACCTTGTCCGGCTGTACGCCGCGAACGCGCAGGCGCTTGGCCGCACGTTCGGCGGTCCGGGCGAGTTCAATCGCTTCTCGACCGACCAGGGCAACGTCTCGTATGCGGTGCCAGCAATCCACCCGATCCTGGGCATCGACTCGGGCGGCGCGGTCAACCACCAGCCCGAGTTCGCCGCCGCGACGGTCACGCCGGCGGCCGACAGCGCGATCTTTGACGGCGCGGTCGCGCTCGCGTGGACGGCGATCGACGCCGCGACCGACGAGGCACTCCGGTCACGCCTCCTCGAACGCCGTCCCGTGTGACGACGCTCGTCCCACGGTTGAATGCACCGGAATCCGCCTGTCGACTGGTGCACTTCGGGCCTGATTCGTTGGTTCCCGTCCGCGTCACGAGAGAACTGACCGACGACAGGCGCCTGAAGCCGGTTTTGGGGGCACGTCAGCCTTGGCAATCGGCATATCCGGTCGTACCACGAGACCCGCCGCCGTTCCCG
This sequence comes from Candidatus Limnocylindria bacterium, assembly GCA_035514295.1. Lineage (GTDB taxonomy): Bacteria > Chloroflexota > Limnocylindria > Limnocylindrales > CSP1-4 > JALYGJ01. Next base: position 3,093 of record DATKBB010000124.1, read on the forward strand.
TCAAGCGTTCGCCGGCATGGAGTGGACCCAGTCTGAAGCCGATACGTCAGATGGCTGCCAACCAGGACGTATGGCGGGCCCACGGCACCAGAGGTCCACTTTGGCGCGCAACTGGCGGGTCGCGCCGGTGGCGAGTCCGGACTGATGGACACTTGACGTGAGCTATCGACAGCCAACCCGGCCCGGATCCCTCAGCCGGCGCGCAAGACCAGGATGTGCTGGTGGACGATGTTGGGCACGAAGCCGCGCGGGTAGCCGTAGGGCCGCAGCCGCGCACCGGCCTGGTACCAGATCAGGTCACCCTTGGTGGCGAAGCCCACGCTCTCAGCGCGCGCGGCGAGGTCCGCCGCCGTGAAGCGGTAGCGGCCGTCCTGGTAGGCGTCGCGCACGATGATCGCCGCGTAACGGCGCGGGCGCAGGACGCGCCGCAGCTCGGCCAGCACGTCCGCCATGCGCGCCAGGTAGTCGGCGTAGGAGGCGCTGTTGGCCAGGTCGGCCGGGTCGTCGCTGATCATCGCGTAGTCGGTGCGCCGATTGGCGAAGCGCTCGGCCAGCTTGCCACCGGCCATCGTCTGGCGAAGCTGGGGGTTGTATGGGGGATCGGTCGCCACGAAGTCGACCGAGGCGTCGTCCAGCTCCGTAAACAGGCGCAGCGCGTCGCCCACCAGCAGGCGTGAGTCGGACGGCCGAAAGTTGCGCGCACCGCCCGGGTCGGCCGGGCCAAGATCGGCCAGCGTGGCAGCGCCGATCCCGTTGCCGTCACCGGCAGCCTCGCGCGCGACCTGCTCGTAGATCTCGGCCCAGCGCGGGTCGAGCTCGAAGCCGATCGCTCGCCGCGGTCCGCGGCAGATGGCCGCGCCGAGCAGCGTCCCGCCCACGCCGGCGAAGGGATCGAGCACGAGCTCGCCGGGGCGCGTGAAGAACTCGATGAGGCGCGCCATCAGGCGTGGCGGCTTGTTTGCGCCGTGGCTCTTGCGCAGCCCATGTCCCAGCTCCGACGGGTAGGCGGTCGTCCAGAGCGATTTGGTGAAGTACAGCCACTCATCGCCTGACAGCTCGTTCAGGCCGTTGTCGGGGTGCACCGTTCCTTGCCGCACGGGCTCAGTATCGCCCAGCACGGCCGCTATCCTTTGGCCGATGGAGCTCATCGGTCGCGAGCGCGAGCTGGCCGCCCTGGCCGCCGCCTTGCAGCGGGCCTCCGATGGCCAGCCCAGCCGGCTGGTGATGGCCGGCCCGATGGGCATGGGCGTGAGTCGCCTGCTGGACGAGCTGTGTACCCGCCTGGCCGACGTCGAGAGCGTGGTGCTCTGCCGCGGACGAGCCGCCGCGCCGCGCAGCGGGCTCGCCTACAGCTCCATCGCCCACGCACTGGCGGGACCGCTGGCCGCGCTGCCCGACGAACGCCTGGCCCAGATCGCCGGCCAGACCGGGCACGACCTGGCCAGCCTCATGCCCGCCCTTGCCCCGCGCCTGGCCGAGCTGGACGTTGGCCTCGAGCCGCCTCCGCTCGAGGCGCCCGACCAGCGCGGTGCCCGCGTCCAGGAGAGCCTGCTGGGCGTGCTCGAGCGCCTTGCCGGAGATGGAGTGGTGTGCCTCATGCTGGAGGACCTCGAGGAGGCCGACCCGGGCACACGCGAGTTCGTGGAGGCGCTGTTGCGGGTGAGCCGCCGGCTGCCCCTCGCGCTGGTCCTCAGCTACCACCCCGACGAGCTGCAACGCAGCCACTCCGCCTGGCGCTTCGTGCGCGGCCTGGAGGACAGCCGGGCGGTCGAAAAGCTGGAGCTTGCGCCGCTCAGCCGGGAAGAGCTGCTGCGGCTGGTCGAGGGCCTGCTCGGTGAGCGGCCATCGCTCAGTTTCATGGCCGCCATCATGGAGGGCTCGCGCGGCAACCCGCTGCTGGCCGGCCAGCTGGTCGCCGCCCGGCGCGAGCTGGAGGGCGTGCGCCTGTCCGATCCGCTGGAAGAGATCCTGCACGCTCGCCTGGACCGGCTGGAGGCGGGCACCCTGCGCGTGCTGCGCCTGCTGGCTGCCGCCCATCGCCCGCTGACCGACAAGCAGCTGCTGGAGGCCGACCTGGCCGACGGGCATCTGACCAGGCTGGCCGTCTCGCGCGTGCCGGAGTCCAACTTCGTGCGCGAGGCCGAGGGCGGGCTGGAGGTGATCCACGAGCTGCTCGCCGAAGCCATCGAATCGCTGGCCCTGCCCGCCGAGCGGCAGGCGATGCACGCCGCGCTGGCCCGCCTGCCGGCCGCCGAGCCGGCCGAGGCGGCCTGGCACTGGGACGCGGCCATGCGCCCAGCCGAGGCACGCGCCGCCCACCTGGAGGCTGCCCAGGCGGCACTGCTCATCGAGCCCGGCTATACCGCTTTGGCGCACTACCAGCGCGTGCTCGAGTTGCACGACAGTGAGGCCGGCGGCCCCCTCGCCGCCCGGCTGGCCGGCAGCCGCGGGCCGGAGCGCGATGCGGAAGCGGCAATCCTGGCCGCGGCGGCCGCGGCAGCCGACGCGGCCGGCTCCTTCCGGCGCGCAGCGACGCTCATCGAGCAGGCCATCCACCGGCGCGCGGGCGGCCGCGTGGAGCGGCTGGGCACCGGCGCCGCGGGCACGGCGGCCTCGGCCGAACTGCGCACCGAGGTGGGCGAGCTGTGCGAGCGGCTGGGCCGCTACCAGCGCGCGGGCGGCGACTCGGCCGCCGGGCGGCGGGCCCTAGAGACGGCCCTCAAGGTGATACCGCCTGAGCCGAGCGTGGCCCGCTCCCGGGCGCTTGCCTCGCTGGCCCAGGACCTGATGCTCGAGGGCCGTTTCGACGCCAGCGCGGAGCAGGCCCAGGCGGCCATCGCCGCAGCCAGCGCCGTGGGCGACGCTGCCCTGACCGAGCTTGGCCATGCCACCTGCACGCTGGGCGTGGACGTCGCCTACCTGGGCGAGCTGGAGCGCGGCCTGGAGCTGCTCGAGGAGGCGACGCTGATCTCGCGCCGCGCCGGCCGGCTGGACGACGTCGTGCGCAGCTACGCGAACCGGACCACGCTGCTAGACCTCGATTCACGCCGCGAGGCGGCTTTGGCCGTCGTCAAGGAGGGCATCGCCGAGGCCGATCGGGGAGGCCTGGGCCTGACCTACGGAGCCTTCCTGCGCGGCAACGCGGCGGACATCCTGTTCCAGCTCGGGCGCTGGCAGGAGTCCGAGCTGGAGTGCCGGGCGGCGATGGAGTTTCCGCCGGCCGGCGTGGCCTGGTTCAGTCCCATCCTCTATCTCAGCCTGGTGCTGGTCGAGTCGCGCGCCGACGAGGAGGCGGCCCGACTGGTGGGCCGTACGCTGCTCCAGCTGGAAGCCGTCCCGGCCGGGCAGTGGTCGGCGCTGGTCCAACGAGCCGCGGTGAGCCTGGCGCTCTGGCGCGGGGACGTGGCCGATGCGCGGCAGGCCGCCGCCCACGGCTGGGAGCGCGTCCTCGAGACCGGCGACGCAGGCCAGATCGCGGCCTCCGCCTCGACGGTGCTCGAGGCCTGTGCCGCCTCGGCCGACGCCGGGCGCGAGAAGCGGGATTGGGCAACCATCGCTGACGCCGGTGACCTGGCCCAGCGCGTCCTGCCGCTGGCCATCGAGCGCGTGGCCGCCAGCGACATGCCGCCCAGCCTTGGCGCGCGGCGTGAAGCGGAACTGCATCTGGCCACGGCCCGCGCGCATGCCGCCCGGCTCCGCGGCCGGGCACAGCCCGAGACATGGGCGGAGCTGGCCGAAGCCTGGAACGCCCTGCCCATTCCCTACCAGGAGGCCAAGGCACGCTGGTGGCAGGCGGCCGTTGCGCTCGAGGCCCGCGACCGGCGAGCCGAGGCACGTGACGCCCTGCGCGAGGCCTGGCGCATCGCCGGCGAGCTGCCCGCCCGCCCGCTTCGGCGGGCGCTGCTGGAGCTGGCCGGCCGGGGCCGAATCCCGCTGCCCGACGACGGCCCGGTGGCCATTCCGGTGAGCGGGCGCGAGCGTTCGGTGGTCAGCGTCTCCTCCCGGGCCGGCAGCGGGCACGCCATCGCCGAGCGCCTGCTCGATGTGGCGGAGCCGCCCGCGGTCGACCGCTTCGGCCTCAGCCCACGCGAGAGTGCCGTACTGAACGTGCTGGCCGAGGGCCGCACCAACCGCGAGATCGCCGAGCGCCTGTTCATCAGCGAGCGGACGGTAGCCGTCCACGTGCGGCGCATCCTGGCCAAGCTGGGCGTCTCGGGCCGCGTGGAAGCGGCCGGGCTGGCCATTCGCCTGGGGCTCGTGCCGGATGAGCCGCTGCCCAGCGCCTATCCCGGGGGTATGTTGCGCCACTGACATGCGCGGCCGCCATGGCGCAGTCCGCATGTCCGGCCGGAATGGGCAACAATCGAGGACATGAGCTTCCCCTTCAGGCACCTCGCCCTCGTTCCCTGCGCGCTTCTTGCCGCGCTGGCCCTCGCCGCCTGTGCGTCTGGCGGCGGCCCTAGCTGGACCTTCGCGCCGCTCGGCCCCACGCCGCAACCGGGCTCGCCGGGCGCCTCTCCCGGCCAGTCGCCGGGCGGATCCCCCGGCGCCTCACCGGGTAACGGCGAGGTCCTGCAGGTGACCACCACGCAGGAGGATCCGCTCGCCTTTGAGCCCAACCAGCTCTCCGCCCCGGCGGGCACGGAGGTGACCGTGGTCTACCTCAACGACAGCAACGTCCTTCACAACATTCACTTCTACGCGGGGCCGGACCGGAGCGCAGAGAGCCTGGGGGCTACGGAGCTGGTCACCGGCCCGGGAGCGGAGGAGCAGCTCAGCTTCACCACGCCCGAGGAGCCCGGTGATTACTTCTTCGTGTGCGACGTGCACCCCGACATGACCGGCACGCTGACGGTCGAGGAGTAGCCGTCGAAGTCGGCCAGCGTCGCACGGCAAACGTTCTGTTCGTCTGCCTGACGTAAACTGCTCAGCGGCCCGCGACGATCGTGCCCAGGGATGCGGAGCCTGACTGGCTGAGGGTGGGGAGCCCGGGACTTTCGCGCAGATAGGGGCTGGACAACTCGGATGACCTCAATGCCATCGCCCGCCGTCGCGGCGTTCCTTTCGTTCCTGTTCCCCGGCCTGGGCCAGGTCTACGCCGGCGCGCGCCAGCGCGGCCTGCTGCTAGCGCTGCCCTGGCTGGCGCTACTGCTGGCCATCGCGGCGGTGATCCTGGGCGGACGCCTCATCGACCTCGTGTCGCACAGCGAGACGATGCTGGCCGTGCTGGTCTTCTTGGTGGCGGTCTTCTTTTATCACGTGGCGGCGATCCTGGACGCATACGTCGTCGCCAGCCGCGAGCGCGAGTATGCCGGTGCTCCTACGCCGCGCTCGGGCCTGGCTGTCGTTGCCGCCCTTATCGTCGTGTTGATCGTGCCCTATGGCGTCGTGGAGGTTTACGGCGTGCAGGCCAACAGCGCGCTGGATGCCATTGCCCGCGGCGACAACACGCGGGACAACCCCTTCATTCCCGGCTTCACGGACGATCCCACCCCGGAGCCAGGTAGCAGTCCGACCACCCCGGCGCCCGCTACTCCCGGTGCCAGCCCGTCGCCGACCTCACCGGGCAGCACGCCCGCCCCGCCCACGCCCGTCCCGCCCGACTTCGGGCCCATCGACGCCGCCTGGGCTGAGAACGGGCGGCTGGACCTGCTGCTCGTGGGCGCAGACGCCGGCCAGGGCCGCTCCAGCGTGCGCACCGACACCATGATCTTGCTCAGCGTCGAGATCCAGACGGGCAAGGCGGCCATGTTCGGCTTCCCGCGCAACATGGTCAACGTGCCCTTCGGCGAGCCGCAGACCGCCTACCCGGGCACTACCTTTCCCTCCAATGAGCTGCTGAACGCGCTGTGGCGCCGCGCCGCGGAGCAACCCGGCCACTTCCCCGGCTCGGAGGGCGTCAACAGCGATTGCCAGTTCGACTTCGCCTGCGAGCGCGGTTGGCGGGCCCTTTCGGGCGCCATCCAGAATATGGCCGGCGTGCCGCTCGACGGCATCATTGCCGTGGATCTCAACGGCTTCGCGCGGCTGGTCGACGCGGTCGGCGGCGTGTGGATCAACGTGCCGGCGGCCGTCGTCGACGACAACTACCCGACCGAGGACGGCACACGCATTGAGATCGACATCCAGCCCGGCTGCCAGCGCATGGACGGCACGCTGGCGCTCGCCTATGCCCGCTCGCGCCACCAGGATTCGGACTACCAGCGCATGCGCCGCCAGCAGATCGTGCTGCAGGCCATCCGCCGCCAGTTCGATCCGCTGTCGCTGCTCCCGCGCGTTCCGGAACTGCTGAACATCGCGCGCGACAACCTGTTCACGACCATCGACCGTGACGACATCCCGCTGATGGCCCAGGTGGCCCAGCGCGTCGACGCCGACCGCCTGCACCAGATCCGTTTCCAGCAGCCCTCGCTGCGCAACGTCACGCCGGAGGCGGTCCAGCGCATGCGCACGCGGGTGCGCAACATCTTCTCCGAGCCGGCACCCGAGCCCACGCCCACACCGGCCCGCGGCGAGCGCTGCCCGCCGCGCTAGACGCGGAACCGGGGACGGGCGGAAACGTCCTTTCGTAAACTAGGCGGCCTCCACCGCCTCAGTCGACGCCGCGTGGGCGTCCATTCGCGCAGGAGCCGCCTTGTCCACCCGCTCACCCAATCTGGCCGCGCTGCTCTCGTTCATCTTCCCCGGCCTGGGCCAGGCCTACGCCGGCCACCGCCGGCGGGCGCTGCTATTGGCCCTGCCCATGCTCGCCCTGATCGTCCTCGTGCCCGTACTGCTGGCCGGCGGCACGGGTCGCCTGCTCGACCTGCTCATCCGGATCGAGTCGCTGGTCGCGCTGCTGTTGCTCAACCTGGCCTTCTTCGCCTACCGGCTGGCGGCCATCTTCGACGCCTACAAGCTGGCCCAGGCCGAGGCAGGCCCACGATCCAGGCGCGGCTCGCCGGTCCTGTTGGCCGTCCTGGTGGCGGTCAGCCTCGTGCTCCATGGGGTGCCCGAGTACCTGGGCTTGCGCGCTGCCCTGGTTGAGACGCGCCCACCCATCTCGGTCATCCCCTCGCCCAGCTTCGAGCCGGAGCCGACCGACGATCCCACGCCCACGGCTGCTCCCACACCCACCCCGGTCCTGACGCCTACGCCCGCGCCAACGCCCACGCTGCGTCCGGGCGTCACCCCACCGCGGCCCACGCCCACGCCGCGCGTACGCGAGTGTCCCACGATCAACAGCGCCTGGGCCGCCGACGGACGGCTCAACCTGCTGCTGCTGGGCACGGACGAGGGTCCCGGCCGCTTCAGCGTGCGCACCGACACGATCATCCTGCTGAGCGTCGAGCTCGAAACGTGCCGGGCGGCGCTGTTCGGCTTCCCGCGCAACATGACCATGGTGCCGCTCCCCGGCGAGAGCGCGGCGGCCTACCCGGGCGGGCGCTTTCCGGAGTTCCTCTTCGCCCTGTGGCGGCGGGCGATGGAGCAGCCCGAGCATTTCCCCGGCAGCGACGAGGACCGCGGCTGGCGGGCGGTGGTGGGCGCGGTGCAGCAGATGGCCGGCGTACCCATCGACGGCATGGTGGCCGTCAACCTGAACGGCTTCGTACAGCTGGTCGATGCCATCGGCGGGCTGTGGATCGACATCCCGCGCCGGCTGCGCGACGACAATTACCCGCGCGAGGACGGCTCGGGCAGGATCAGCATCGACTTCCGGCGGGGCTGCCAGTTGCTGGAGGGCTGGGAGGCGCTGGCCTACGCTCGCTCCCGGCAGCAGGACTCGGATTACCAGCGCATGGGCCGCCAGCAGCTCGTGCTAACCTCCGTGCGCCGGCAGGCCGATCCACTGGCCCTGCTGCCGCACATCAACGAGCTGTTCGACATCGCCTCGGAGAACCTGTGGCTGTACGTCGATCGCAACGACATCCCGGATTTCGCCCGCGTGGCGGCTGCCGTCGACCCCGACCGCATGCAGCGGATGTCGTTCACACCGCCGCGCTACACGTCGCCGCTCGACGACGCCGATCTGCGCAGCATCCGTAGCAGCGTGCGCAACGTGTTCAACAATCCTGACCCGGCCCCGACGCCCCGCCCGACGGGCAGCCCCAGACCCGGCTGCCCGCCAAACTGAGCCGATGACCAAGCGCCGCTCCCCAGCCCTGGCGGCGTTGCTGTCGTTCGTGTTTCCGGGCCTGGGCCAGGCCTATGCCGGGCACCCGGGCCGCGGCCTCGTGGTGGCTCTGCCAGTACTGGGCCTGATCGCGCTGCTGCTCCTGGGCCTGGTCAGTGGTCCTGCGAACCTGCTCGGCTTGCTCCTGCGCCAGGACGTCCTACTGGCCTTGGCGGCCGTCAACCTGGGCCTGCTGCTCTACCGCGTGTCGGCCATCCTCGACGCTTACCTGCTCGCTCGACCGGCCTCCGACAGACGGTGGCTGCGCGGCGCGGCGGCGGCTCTCGCCGTGCTGCTGCTGGTTACGGCCGGCATGCACGGCCTGGCCGAGTTGTATCGCGGCTCGACGGCGAGCGGGCTGGCCACTCTCTTCCACGATGGTCAGGACCTGCAGGACTGGACCATTCCCGAGCCAGGCTGGGAATCCCCGCCGCCGGCAGCCGAAGCACCCACCCCGGCGCAGCTCACGCCGGCCGGGCCAGCCGCCGTGCCGGCCACACCAACGGCTCAGCCCACGGCCTCCCCCAGCCCGACGCCCTTCGACGGCCCCGAATGGGCGCGTGACGGCCGGCTGAACATCGTGCTGCTGGGTTCCGACGAGGGCCCCGGCCGCTGGAGCCTCCGGACGGACGCCGTCTTCCTGCTGAGCGTCGACGTCGAGAGCGCCCGTGCGGCGCTGTTCGGCTTCCCGCGCTACATGTCCAACATCCCGCTGCCCCCCGAGTCGGCCGGCTTCTACGAGAACGGGCGTTTCCCGGGCTATCTCAACGCCGTCTACCGCGAGGCGGCCGACCGCCCGCGCCGCTTCCCGGGCAACGACGCCCGCGGCCTGCGCTCGGTGGCGGGGGCAGTGCAGGAGCTGGCTGGCGTGCGCGTGGACCACTACGTCTACGTCAACCTCAACGGCTTCGTCGACGTGGTCGAAGCCATGGGCGGACTGTGGATCGACATTCCCGAGCGCGTGCGCGATCACAGCTACGTGCTGGAGAATGATGCCAGGCGTATCCGGCTGGACTTCCGTCCCGGCTGCCAGTTGCTGGACGGGCGCGACGCGCTGGCCTACGCCCGGACGCGCCACCAGGACAGCGATTACGCGCGCATGGCCCGCCAGGAGCACACGCTGGCAGCCATGCGCCGCCAATTCGACCCGCTGGCCGTGCTGCCCGACCTGCCCCACCTCTTCGACGTGGCCGGCGACAACCTGTTCTGGTCGCTCCAGCCGGCCGACGTGGTGCCCATGGCGCAGTTGGCGGCCAAGGTCGACGCCGACCGGATCCAGCGTGTGCTGTTCATCCCGCCCGAGTACCCGCGTACCCTGCCGCCACGAACCGTGGATGCAATCCGGGCCAAGGTGCGAGGCATCTTCGACGAGCCCGAGCCGCCGCCGCCTTCGCCGGCCCCGGCCGGCGAGCGCTGCCCGCCAGACTGAGTCAGTCCAGCCGCGGCCGGTGCCTCCCGCCGTTCGTGGCGACGGCCGGCAGGTAGCGGTCGAGCAGGCGCAGCAACTCCAGCGGCATCGCCGCGTTCAGGCTGTAGCGACCGCTGGCGCCCACGCGCACGATGCCCACCGAGCGCAGCATGACCAGGTGGTGTAGGAGCGTCGTCTTCGGGATGGCGAAGTACTCGGACAGATCCTGTAGCGAGTAGTCACCCGCGGTCAGGCGGCGCAGGATGCGCAGTCGCCGCTCGTCGCCCAGCGCACGGGCCAGGCCCACCAGCCGCTCCGGTGGCTCGTCCGGATCCGCGCCCAGTTGCTCGGCTGGCACGGGCACGCCCAGCAGCAGGGTAGGGCCGTGCTCCCACTGGATCGTCCACGGCCGCAGCACCCAGGTGGGAAACAGCTCGATCAGCTCGATGCCCGGCCCGGGCAGGACCTCGGCACCGCCGGTCACGGACTGCAGCAGGCGCTCGACCGGAGTTTCCGTCGCGACGGAGCGCAGCCGGTCGACCTCGCGCTCGATGGCCGGCCAGGCCTGGCTGCTGACCTGCTCCCAAGCCGCCTCCCGCCAGCCGCCCAGCACCTCCTGCGCCAGGCGCTGCAACTGAACCGGCTCGCAGGCCAGCGTGGCGGCCAGCGCGCGCTCGCACTCCGGCCCGTCCGGCGCGTCGGCCAGCAGCTGGCGCTGGGCAGCCGGGTCGCCGCGGGCGGCGGCCAGAATGACGTCGGGGGGGACGCGCCGCCGCGTGCGCTTGGCGTAGTACCCGAGGAGGGTCAGCCGCAGCGTGGCGGGGTCCAGCTTCTCGACAGCGGCCACCAGGGCCTCTGCACTCGCCGGCGGCTCGAGGTCGTGGGCCATGCCATAAAGGCGGCAGAGCACGTGCTCGCAGCCGCGCGTCAGCGCCTCCAGCTGGCTGATCAACTGCGGGCCGCCCAAGGCTCGAACGCGCTCGAACCAGTCGCTGCCCACGTCGTATGAGTCCACGCGCCCGGGCGTGGCCAGCGCCACCAGGCTCAGGATGAACTCGTAGGCCGGCCGAGCGGTCACCAGCAGGGTCGGCGTCGCGACGGCGCCCTGGTTCAGCATGAGTTCACCGCTTTTCGAATGCGTTTGACATTTGTCGAACATGATCTAGCATCATCCAACGATACCATCCAGGTAGTAGCAGATGGAGGAGAGACATGCGAGTTCGCCTGCTGTGGAGCGGCCTCGTCGCCGCGCTGGCCATCGCCCTGGCGGCCGCGCCCGTGGGAGCGCGCATCGTGGGCAGCACGACCGGGGGCGGCAAGATGCTGGTGCTGGGCACGATGCTGGGCAGTTTCAACTACGTCGCGCTGGCCGACGATGAAGGCGGAGCCAAGGGCAACTTTCATTTCGAGCTGCTGCTCCAGGGCTTGCACGTTGAATTCGACGGAGCGGTGACTTGTGTAACGTTCGACGCCCAGAACCAGCGGGCCTGGGTCGGGGGCGTGGTGACCGCCAACAACTCCGAGCATCCGTCCTACACCACCGCGCGCACGCAGGTGGGCGAGGACATCTGGTTCCGAGTGGTCGATTATGGCGAGGGCAGCAAGGACCCGGACGATAGGACGACCTTCGTCGGCTTCGCCGGCGACCGCGACATCCCCACCTCGGCCGAGTACTGCGACCAGCAGCCGTGGGTTGATGGCGACGTCTCGACGTGGCCCGTGGTGCGGGGCAACCTGCGGGTTCGCCCCTAGCCGAACCGTCGGGCGGGCTCGGCGGCCAGCAGGCCACGCCGAGCCAGCTCGGCGGCGATCTCTGCCGGCCCGCTGACGGCGTCGGCGCCCGCCCCGCGCAGCTCTTCGGCGCTCGTGCTGCCGCTGGTCACGGCGACGGCCGGCAAGCCGGCCGCCCGCGCGGCCAGCACGTCCCACACCGAATCACCCACGTACCAGCATTCGGCCGGACGCAGGCCCAGCTCTCTGGCAGCGTGCAGCAGCAGGTCGGGCGCCGGCTTGGCGTGCTGGACGTGGCTGCCGTCGGTGATGTGCGGGCGGCGCGGCAGGCGCAGCGCGTCGACCGAGGCCATCACCTGCTCGGGCCGGCTGGAGGTGGCAATGGCCCAAGTGAAGCCGGCCTCGTCCAGCGCCAGCAGCAGCTGGCGGGCGCCGGGTAAGGGCTGCGGATCACGATTGAGCTCGCTGTAGATCTCACCCGAGCGACGGTCGATCCGTTCCGCCTCCTGCTCGGAGAGCTGCCGGCCGGCGTGCTGCGCGACCTTGTGGGCCACGCGCCGGCCATCGGCGCCCATCAGGCCGCCAACGTGGTCGCGCTCGGCCGCGATGCCTGTTTCCGTGAACGTCCGCAGCCACGCCTCGATGCGCGTGGGCACGGTGTCTACGAGAGTGCCGTCGAGATCGAAGATCAGCGCCCGCGGCGGCGAGAGGTCGGCCAGGCTCACCTGCGGCGCAGCAGGTAGACGGCCAGCCCGCCGACGACCACGCCGGCCAGCCCGAGGGCCAGCAGAATGTCGGTCGTACCGGCGGTCGGCTCGCCCTCGCTCGGTTGCGGGTTGGGGCTGGGGGCCGGACTGGGGCTGGACGTGGTCTCGGCCGTCGGCTCGTCGGTCGGTGCCGAGGTGGGCGGCGCGCCGGTGGCTGGCTGGGTAGGCGCGGGCGTGGGGCTGGGCGTGTGACTCGGCGCGGGCTCCGCCACGCTGAAGGTGATCGTGCCGCGCTCGATGTGGTCGTCGCTGGGGTCGTAGGCCTGCCAGAGCGCCGCGTACTGGCCGGCGGGCAGGGCCGGCAGCTCGACGGCCATGGTGGTCGGGTCGCCGGTGGTCACGAAGCCGCGAGCCACCTCAGCGCCGGCTGCGTCGCGCACGATGATCCGGCTGCGCTGCGGATCCGCATCGAGCTCCGTGCTGAACGTCGCCGTGAGCGTGGCCGGCGTCTCGATGGTCTCGCCGTCGGCCGGATCCGACTCGATCAGCTCGGCATGGCCGGAGACGGCGCCGGCCAGGGCGACCGACAGAAGGCAGGCGAGAACAAGGGCACGCGGTGAGCGGGAGGTCATGCTCCCGAGGATAACTGCTCCGCCAGTAGAGCCGGCTCGGTGACCGGCTGGCGGCAGGCCAAGCCGTGACAGAGGTAGGCCGTGGCCCGACTCTCCAACTGCTGGCGACCGTGCAGCAGCGGCACCGCGTTGTCCGCCGGCGTCGCGCTGACGGCCGCTACCAGGGATGGGCGATAGCCCTGCCGGGCCACAGCCAGCAGTCGGCGCGTCCCCTCATCGGCCGGATCGCCCACGATGGCCAGCTCGTCGATCCGGCCCAGCGCCAGCTGGAAGCCCAGCAGCCACTGGCCGAAGGCGGTTGGATAGCGGTGGGCGACGGGCGTGACCAGGCGCAGCGCGGCCTCGGCCGCCGAGCGGTAACGGCCGTCGCCGGTCAGCGCGGCCAGGCGCAGCAGGACCAGCGCCGCCATGGCGTTGCCCGAGGGCGTGGCGTTGTCCTGCAATCCCTTGGGCCGGGTGATCAGCGCCTCGTGGTCGTCGGCCGTGTCGAAGAAGCCGCCGGCCGGGTCGGCGAAGTGCTCGAGCATGGCTTCGGCCAGCTCACGCGCGGCCACGAACCAGCGCTCGTCGAAGGTCGTTTCGTAGAGCGCGAGCAACGCGTCGGCGGCATGGCTGTAATCCTCCAGCACGCCCGACTGGCGGGCGTCACCGTCCTTGTACGAACGGCGCAGGCGGCCCTCCGAGTCGCGCAGGCGGGTCAGGATGACGTCTGCCGCCCGCTCGGCCGCCGCCCGCCAATCGGCGCGCTCGAAGACGCTCGCGGCCTCGGCGAATGCGGCGATCATCAGCCCGTTCCAGGCGGCCAGGACCTTGTCGTCGCGGCCGGGCTGTGGCCGCTCGTTGCGCGCGGCAAGCAGCGCTTCGCGGGCGGCGGCCAGCCGCCGGCCAACCTCCTCCTCGTCCATTCCATGGTCGCGCGCCAAAGCGCCGTCGTCGCGCACCCTCGCGAGGATCGTGTGACCCTCCCAGTTGCCCTCCGCGGTCACGTCGTAGGCGTCGTCGAAGAGGACCGACTGCTCGCCCAGCAGGCGGTCGACCTCCGCCCTGGTCCAGACGTAGGTGGCGCCCTCCTCGCCCTTCGTATCGGCGTCGAGGCTGGAAATGAAGCCGCCCTCAGGGCTGGTCATCTCGCGCAGCACGAAGTCCAGCGTCTGCTCGACCACCTGCCGGTAACGCTCCGCACCGGTCAGCTGCCAGGCGTGCACGTACACGCGCGCCAGCTGGGCGTTGTCGTAGAGCATCTTCTCGAAGTGGGGCACCAGCCACGCCGCGTCGGTGGCGTAGCGCGCGAAGCCGCCACCCAGCTGGTCGTAGATGCCGCCGGCGGCCATCGCGTCGAGACTGTGCAGTGCCATGGCCAGCGGCCGTCCGTCGCCCGCGCGCAGGTGTTCGCGCAGCAGGAACTCGACGGCCATGGGCTGGGGGAATTTGGGGGCGCTGCCCCAGCCGCCGTGACGCGCGTCGAACGTACGCTCCAGGCTCAGCACCGCCGTGTCGAGCATCCAGGCCTGTGGATCTTCGCTGGCAGCGGCCTGCGCCTCGCGGCTGATCGCCTGCACCAGCGCGCTGCCCGACTGCTCCACCTCGGCGCGGCGCTCGCGCCAGGCGGCCAGCACGCCTTCCAGCACCTGCCGGAATGAGGGCATGCCGTGGCGCGGCTGGTCCGGGAAGTACGTACCGCCATAGAAGGGGTTGCCCTGGGGCGTCAGGAAGACGCTCATGGGCCAGCCGCCATGGCCGGTCATGGCCTGTACGGCGTCCATGTAGATCGCATCCAGGTCGGGGCGCTCCTCACGGTCCACCTTGACCGACACGAAGCCGTTGTTGAGCAGTCGCGCCGTCTCCTCGTCCTCGAACGACTCGCGCTCCATGACATGGCACCAGTGGCAGGCGGCGTAGCCGATGGACAGGAAGATCGGCTTGTCCTCCGCCCGTGCACGGCCCAGCGCCTCCTCGCTCCAGGGATACCAGTCGACGGGGTTGTGGGCATGCTGTCGCAGGTAGGGACTGGTCTCCTGCGCTAGGCGGTTGGTGTGGCGCTGCTGGGTGGCCGGCGACATGCGCGGAATCGTACCGCGCGTGGGCCCACGGGCCTTCGGCCGCGCTGTGGCGGGGCTCAGCCTTTGTACGCTGCTCCCTCGACCAGGCTCGCGCCGCCGACAGGCTCGACGACGTGGAAGCGGGCCTGTCGGCCCGTCCTGGCCGGATACTCGCCGGTCACCGCTGTGCGCAGTTCCTCGACCGCGTCGTCGCGTACAAGGTTGACCGTGCAGCCGCCGAAGCCGGCCCCCGTCATGCGCGCGCCCACCACGCCGGGGACAGAAACCGCGATCGCGACCAGTGCGTCGAGCTCCGGCGAGCTGACCTCGTAGAGGTCGCGCAGCGACGCGTGCGACTCG
>DATKBB010000125.1:0-7138 GCA_035514295.1 Candidatus Limnocylindria bacterium
ATTCGCGCCGCCGTGTGGGGCATGATGCCGAAGGGCCGCCTGGGCCGAGCGCAGATCCGTCATCTGAAGGTCTACGCCGGACCAGATCACCCGCACGAGGCGCAGGTAAACGCCGGCCTCCGCAAGAACCGCCGTAACGAGGAGGCCAACCCAAGTTGACCAGTCAGCAATACTTCGCGGGGACGGGGCGTCGCAAGACTGCCGTCGCGCGCGTGCGTCTTTACCCCGGCGCCCAGGAGGTCGTGATCAATGGCCGCACGCTCGAGGACGCTCTGCCGCGCATCCTCCTGCAGGAGATGGCGCTCCGGCCGCTAACCACCCTGGGCCAGCTGGGCAAGTTTGGCGTGCAGGCGAAGGTCGAGGGTGGCGGTGTAACCGGCTGGGCGGGCGCAATCTCGCACGGCATCGCTCGCGCCCTTGTCGCCTTCGATGAAACATTGAAGCCCCAGCTTCGACGACACGGCCTCATGACGCGAGACTCGCGCATGAAGGAGCGCAAGAAGTACGGCCTCAAGCGGGCGCGCAAGGCACCGCAGTACACCAAGCGCTGAGTCTCTCGGGCTGGGCAAGGCGATGGACGACCGCTTCGAGCCCTACCGCAACGCCCTGAAGGAAGGCCACTCCTGCGCCCTGCGGGGCAAGTACAAGGACGCGCTGCGCCACTACGCGGAGGCGGCCAAGCTGGCCGACGATCGCGCCCAGCCCCACGTCAGCAGCGGCGCCGTGCTGCTGCGCATGGGCAAGGCCAAGGATGCCGTCGCCGCCTACGAGCGCGCGCGGCAGCGCGCGCCGGAGCAGCCCGAGGTGCTGGCCGGCCTGGCCGACGCCCTGGCCGCCGCCGGCCGGCGGGCCGATGCGGACAGGCTGCGCGAGCAGATGGCCCAGCTCGCCAGCCAGGCTGACGAGCAGCGACTGGAGGAGGCCGTCCAGTCCGGCGCCCTGCCTCGCGGGGAGATGCTCCACCTCGCCGGGTACCAGGCACGCACGGGTGGCCGCCTCGACGCGGCCATCGAGGCCTGGCTTGACGAGGCACGCACGTACGCCGAGGAGGGTCACCTCGACGCCGCTCTCGACGCCTGCCAAACGGCGCTGACCGTCGCCTCCGGCTCGGCGCGCGTGCACCTGGAGATGGCCCGGCTGTACTTTCGACGCGGCTGGAGGGGCTTGGCCGTCGAGCGGCTGCTGTTGCTGGACCGCCTGCTCGACCTGGCTCCCGAGCCTGACGTCGGCGCGGAGGTGCTCAAGCTGGCTCGCCAGCACGCGCGAGTGGACCAGCGCCTGGCCGACATCGTTGCCCGGCCGCCGGTCTGAGCCGCGCAGCGTCGCGGCGGCGCACCACCTGAGCGGCCGGCCTTCTCGATCAACCGGCGGGCCACGCTACAATCGTCCTGATGGGCCAGCTGCTCGACCTGGTCAACGGCTTCGAGGTCCAGCCGGTCGCTATCCTCGACATCCTGCTGACCGCCCTCCTGATATACGGGCTCTTCAGCCTGGTACGGGGGACGCGTGCGGTCCGGCTGATCATCGGCGTGAGCGTGCTGTACGCCATCTACGTGCTGGCCCAGGCTCTGGGGCTGCAGCTGCTTACCCAGATCATGCAGGCCGGTGCCGTGGTCGGCCTGCTGGCGCTGGTCATCGTCTTCCAGCCCGAGCTGCGCCGCGCTCTGGAACGGATCGGAAGGGTTGGTTCACTGGGCTGGCTGGTGGCGCCAAGCGCGGGGCGCTCCGTCGAACGCGTGGCGAGCGTGGTGGCGCGTGGTGCGGCGGCGCTGAGCGCGCAGCGCGTGGGGGCGCTGATCGTGCTCGAGCGAGAGACAGGGCTGCAGGACGCTGCCGAAGCCGGCGTGATCATCGACTCTGAGCTGACGCCCGAGCTGCTGGCGACCATCTTCACGCCCCACTCCCCGCTGCACGACGGCGCGGTCCTCGTGCGCGGCGAGCGCATCGTCGCCGCCGCCGTCGTCCTGCCGCTGTCGGAGACGAGCCTCTACCGTGAGCGCTTCGGTACTCGCCATCGGGCCGCGCTGGGCATCACCGAGCAGACCGACGCGTTGGCCGTGGTGGTCAGCGAGGAGACGGGCTCGATCGGGCTGGTCGAGCGCGGGCGGATCGTGCGCAACCTTGACGAGGACCGGCTGCGCTCGGCGCTGAGCGCGCTGCTGGGCAACAGGCGCGGCGGGCGCCGGTTGCCGGCCCAGGCCCAGGCGCTGCGCCGGGGTATGCCGCTGCGCGGACGGGCCAGCTCGCGTCGCCACGCGGAGCCGGCACCGGCTCCCGAGCCGGCCGGCGCCAGCGGCACGCAGGGTACCGCCGGCGCAGCGGCCGCGACGCACGCGGCCACCACGCCAGGTAGCGGGTCCGAATGAAGCGCATCCTCCGCTTCCTGTGGCGCAACTGGCCGCTCAAGCTGGCCGCCGTCCTGCTGGCGACGCTGCTGTACAGCGGCCTGGTCCTGTCGCAGAACGAACGAGTCTTCACTGGCATCGTGCCCATCGAGATCGATCGTCCGCCTGCGGGCGCGCAACTGCTCAACGAGCTCGAGCCGGTGCGTGAGATCCGCTTCCGCGCGCCGCTCGACGTGGGCGCGCTGGCGCCGGCCTGGTTCCGTGCGTCGATCGACCTGGCGCGGGTGGAGCCGCGCGCCAGCGGCGAGCCACAGGAGGTGTCGGTCAGCCTCGTGGCGATCGATCCGCGCGTCCAGATCGTCGACTTCGCGCCACGCATCGTGCAGGTGCGCCTGGACAGCGTGGAAGAGCGCGAGATGCCGGTGCGCGTCGACTTCGGCAGCGTGCCCGAAGGAATCAGCATCGGCACCCCCCAGACCGATCCTTCGGAGGTGACCCTGCGTGGCGCCAGCTCGCGCCTGTCGGCGGTCCGCTCGGTGGTGGCGCGCGTGACCATCGACGCCAGCGCGCTGAACGTCGATCGCGACGTCGAGCTGCTCGCCCTCGACGACCAGGGCAACCAAATCGCCGGCGTCGAGCTCGAGCCCTCCCGCGCGAACGTGCGCATAGCAGTCGCTGTGGAGCTGGCTAACCGCACCCTGCCCGTCGTGCCCCAGATCGTGGGCGAGCTGGGCCCCGGCTACGAGCTGAGCTCGGTCGTGGTCGCGCCGCTGACCATCACCGTCAGCGGAGCGCAGGACGTCATCACCCGCCTCGAGACGGCGCCCACCGAGCCGCTGGACGTGAGCGGACGCACGCGCGACTTCGAGTCGGTGATGGGCTTGGACCTGCCGGCGGAGGTCACCGTCATCGGGCCTCAACAGGTGCGCGTGAGCCTGACCATCGGCGCTCTCAGCGGCTCACGCAGCTATCTGTCCGGCCTGACCCTGGCAGGGGCCAGCCCGGAGCTCACCTATCGGCCGGCCGTTACTCAGGTGACCATTACGCTGAGCGGCCCCGTGGCCGAGCTGGAAGCGGTCAGCGCGGGCCAGCTGGTGGGCCAACTGGAGGTGCAGGACCTGGAGCCCGGCACGCACCTCGTGCCGGTCGTGCTCGTCCCGCCGGCCGGCCTCGAACTGCTGAGTGTCAGCCCGGCTGACGTGACCGTCATTGTCGAGGCACCCGTCGAGGAGGGTGGCCGACTGCCCCTGGCTGCGCTGGCCCAGGCAAGGCTCTAGGCGGGCGATGCCCCGACTCTTCGGTACGGACGGCATTCGCGGCGTGGCCAATCTCGAGTTGCGCCCTACGCTGGCCTACGGCCTGGGCCGGGCCACGGCGGCACGCCTGCTGTCGGCCGGCGAGAGCCTGCTCGTGGGCCAGGACACCCGCCGCTCGGGCGACATGTTCGTGGCAGCGATCGTTGCCGGCGCCTGCTCGCTGGGCGCGGACGTTCACCGGCTGGGCGTCTGCCCCACGCCGGCGCTGGCCCATCTGACGCAGCACGGTCCGTACCGGGCCGGGATCATGGTCTCGGCCTCCCACAATCCGGCGACTGACAACGGCCTGAAGGTGCTCGACGAGCAGGGCTTCAAGCTGGATGAGCCGCTGGAGGATGAGCTGGAGGCGCTCATCTGGCGCGCCGACGAGCTGGGCGGCCCTGGCAACGCGGGCCTGGGCCGGGAGATCGATGCTCGCGCGGAGTTGGCCGTTTACGTCGAGCACCGCCGGCTGCTGGCCAGCGCCGTGCAGACCGACGCGCGGGTGGTGCTCGATTGCGCCAACGGCTCTGGCGGCGTCGTCGCGCCGGGGATCCTGGCCGCCAGCGGGGCGGACGTCGAAGTGCGCTTCAACGAGCCGGACGGGATCAACATCAACGACGGCTGTGGCGCAACGTCGCCGGAGGCGCTGGCCGCAGCCGTGCGCGAGGGCGGCGCCGACATCGGCTTCGCGCTGGACGGCGACGCCGACCGCTGCGTGGCCGTCGACGAGCACGGCTCGATCGTCGACGGCGATCAGCTGATCGGGCTCATCGCCCTCGACCGACTGGCGCGGGGTGCCCTGCCGAAAGGCATCTGCGTGGTCAGCGTGCTCTCCAACGGCGGCCTCGAAGCGGCCATCCGCGCCGCCGGCGGTCGCGTGGCCCGTACGCCGGTGGGCGACAAGTACATTCTCGAGGGCATGCTGGTGTCGGGCGCCGGGCTGGGTGGCGAGAAGAGCGGGCACGTCATCGTGCGCGAGCACACCACCTCTGGCGACGGCATCGTCACGGCGCTCGAGGTGCTGAGCATCGTTGCGCGCAGCGGCAAGCCGCTGTCCCAGCTGGCGGCCCAGATTCCGCTCTACCCGCAGCAGCAACGTACTGTTCCGGCACGTCATAAGGAGCAGTGGGAGGCGGATCCTACGTTCGCCGACGCGGTCGGTGAGGCCCAGCGGGCCTTGAATGGGCGAGGCCGGGTCCTCGTCCGGCCGTCCGGCACTGAGGCCGCCCTGCGCATCATGGTCGAGGGCGAGGACGAGCAGCAGGTGGCCCAATGGGCCGACCAGCTCGCTGAGCTCGCCGGCCAGCGACTAAACTAGCCAGCCGCCCGGAGGAAGTTCGCTCGAGATGTGTGGAATCGTCGGATACATCGGGCCGCGTGAGGCCGCGCCCATCCTGCTCGAGGGGCTGGCCCGGCTGGAGTACCGCGGCTACGACTCGGCCGGGATAGCGCTGGTCACCAGCGCTGGCGACATGTTCGTCGAAAAGCGCGCCGGCAAGCTGGCCAACCTGCGCGACGCGCTCTCGAGCAACGGCACGCCCTCGGCGACGATAGGCTTGGCCCATACGCGCTGGGCCACGCACGGCCGGCCAAACGACCTCAACGCCCATCCGCACTCGGACTGCAGCGGCGAGATCACCGTCATCCACAACGGCATCATCGAGAACTTCAAGGCGCTGCGCGACGGGTTGCGCGACCGCGGCCACCAGCTGCGCTCCGAGACCGACACGGAGGCCATCGCCCACCTGGTCGAGGAAGCCTACGACGGCGACATCGCCGAGGCGACGCGCGCGGCATTGCGCCAGGCCCACGGTGCCTACGCCGTGGCGGTGCTCCACGCCGGCGAGCCGCACCGGCTGGTTGGGGCGCGCATGAACGTGCCGCTGATCGTGGGCCTGGGCGAGGACGAGAGCTTCCTTGCCTCCGACGTTGCGGCGGTGCTGGCGCACACGCGCCGGGTCATCTTCCTGGAGGAGGGCGACGTGGCCGACCTCAACGCCGGCCGCGTGCGCCTGACCGACGTCGACGGCCGACCGGTCGAGCGGCTGGTGACCGACATCGACTGGTCGATCGAGGCGGCCGAGAAGGGCGGCTATCCCCACTTCATGCTCAAGGAGATGCACGAACAGCCGGGCGCCATTCGGGCGGCGATCACCGGCCGCGTGCACGATCACACCATCGAGGTCGAGGAGCTGGCGCCCGTCGCCGAACGGCTGGCCCAGGTGGAGCGTGTCGAGCTCGTGGCCTGCGGCACGGCCAACTACGCCGCCGCCGTGGGCTCCTACGTCATGCAGGAATGGCTGGGCATCCCGGCCCGCTTCAACGCCGGCTCGGAGTTCCGCTACAGCCCGCCGCCGCTCGACGAGCGCACGCTGGTCGTGGCCGTCACCCAGTCCGGCGAGACGGCCGACACGATCGCGCCCACGCGTTACGCCCGCCAGCAGGGCTGCCCCATCGTGGCCGTCACCAACACCGTCGGCTCGGCCATCACCCGCGAGGCCGACGCGGTGATGTTCCTGCAGGCCGGGCCCGAGATCGCCGTGGTGGCCACCAAGACCTTCGTCACGCAGGTCACCACGCTGGTGCTGCTGGCGGCTGCGATGGCCAGGCAGCGCGGCTTGCTGTCGGCCGAGGCCGAAGCCAAGCTGGTGGACGAGCTCCGCGCCCTGCCCGACAAGGCGGAGCGGGCGCTGACGCTGGCCGAGCCGGCCGCCGAGCTGGCCCGGCGCTACGTCAACTCGCGCGGCTTCATGTTCGTCGGGCGTGGCTACGGCTACCCGGTTGCGCTGGAGGGGGCGCTCAAGCTCAAGGAGGTCAGCTACGTGCATGCCGAGGGCTACGCTGCCGGGGAGCTCAAGCATGGGCCCATCTCCCTGCTCGACGCCGAGGTGCCCCTGG
Source organism: Candidatus Limnocylindria bacterium (assembly GCA_035514295.1). Taxonomy (GTDB): domain Bacteria; phylum Chloroflexota; class Limnocylindria; order Limnocylindrales; family CSP1-4; genus JALYGJ01. Next base: position 6,542 of record DATKBB010000125.1, read on the forward strand.
TCGCGGTGGCCACGCGCTCCCCGGTGCGCGAGACGCTCATCAGCAACCTCATGGAGGGGCGTGCCCGGGACGCGCGGGTCCTGGCCGTGGCCACCGAGGGGGATGAGCGCATGCGCGAGGTCGCCGATGACATCCTGTGGGTGCCCGCCAGTCCCGAGGCCCTCAGCCCGGTCCTGGCCATCATCCCGCTCCAGCTCTTTGCCTACCACACAGCCGTGGAGCGGGGCACCGACGTCGACCAGCCGCGCAACCTGGCCAAATCGGTGACCGTCGAGTGACCGGCCAGCCTGAGCCGCCGCAGGCGCCCCAGGGCGAGGTATCGGGGTCGCTGTTGCCCCACGCGCCCGCGGGCACCACCGAGCTGGGCATCGACATCATCAACGTGGAGCGCATCCGACGGGCCCTGGAGCGACATGGGGAGCGCTTCCCACGTCGCATCCTCACCGTCGCCGAGAACGCCTACGTGCGGGGGCGACCGGAGAACATGGCCGGGCGCTGGGCGGCCAAGGAGGCCGTGAGCAAGGTGCTCGGCCTGGGAGTGCGAGGCGTGGGCTGGCGCGAGATCGAGATCGTCCGCCTGCCCACCGGCCAGCCGAC
>DATKBB010000126.1:0-3794 GCA_035514295.1 Candidatus Limnocylindria bacterium
CGCGCGAAAGGCCTTCCCCGGCCGCGGGGCGCGCAGCGAGACAGCCTCAGGCGGGCGCGGCCACGTCGCGCCGCGGGAAGACGACCAGTGCGTAGACCACGCCCAGGGCAGCCACCGCCGCCAGCAGCGCGACGTCGACCAAAGGCAGGCCGTTGACCAGCACCTCCTCCGCCTTCAGGTAGTAGAAGAGCGAATAGGGCTGGAGCCACTCGGCGTCCGGCCACAGCGAGCCCAGCACTTGCAGGAAGTAGGCCACCAGCACGATCGCCAGCGTGATCGCAGCCGCCGGCGCGGCACGATCGAAGCTGACCGAGGCGGCCAGTCCTATGGAGGCGAAGGCCAGGTATAGCAGCGTGCCATTTAGCCAGAGCAGTGGCAGGTTCTGCATCTGCAGCTCGTCCAGCCGACCCACCGCCGCCGAGGCGAGCAGCGCCCCGATCAGCGCGGCCGCCATGCACAGCGCGATGAAGAGTGTCGCCGTGACCAGTAGCGTGACGTACAAGGAACGGCGCGAAACCGGCCGCGCCAGGACGTTCTCGAGCGTCCCGCGCTGGCGCTCGCCGGCCACCGCCATGACGGGATACGCGATCGCGAAGACGGCCAGCAGGGCGATGGCAATCGGGTGGATGAAGCCCAGCCCCACCGAACCCGGCAGCGTGAACATGTTGCCCCCGCCGAAGCGCGTGAACTGGTCCATCATCGGAAACTGGCGCACGATCTCCTGCATCTCGACGCCGAAGGTGGCGTAGATGACCGGCATCAGCGCGCCCCAGCCCACCAGCGCGACGAGCACGGCCAGCAGGCGCAGCCGGTTCTGGCGAAGGGCGTGCCGGAAGACCGCGCTGTTCATGCCTGCTCGTAGTACTCCAGGAAGGCTTCCTCGAGGCGGGCCGGTTCGATGGTCAGGTCGCGGATCGGGGCACCGGCGATGGCCGCCAGGAACGGTCCCACGTCGCCTTCCAGCTGGCAGGTCAGCAGACCGTCGCGCTGTGCCACGGCGGAAACGCCGCTCACCCCCTCAAGCGCCGGTGCCTCTCCCTCGAGGCGGATCTCGACATAGCGTCGCCGCCGAGCGAGCAGGGCGGCCACGTCCTCCAACGCGACCAGCACTCCCTGCCGGACGATGGCCACGCGGCTGCACACGCGCTCTACCTCGGAGAGCACGTGCGAGGAAAAGAAGATCGTCCGTCCGGCGGCGCGGCGCTCGTGGAGGAAGTCGTAGAAGACGCGCTGCATCAACGGGTCGAGGCCCTCGGTGGGCTCGTCGAGGATGGCCAGCGCGGGGTCGTGCTGGAAGGCCTGGATGATGCCGATCTTCTGGCGCATGCCGCGCGAGTAGTCGCGCACCGGCCGGCGCAGGGTCGCCTGGGGCATCTCCAACCGGTCGGCCAGCTCCGTGCGCAGCGGCGCCGGCCGCCGGTAAAGGCGGGCCAGGTAGTCGAGCACCTGCTCGCCGGTCAGCGTGTCATACAGCGCGATGCCGCCGGGCAGGTAGCCCACATCCCGCCGGATTGCCAGGCTGTCGCGCCGGATGTCGTGGCCCAGCACCGTGGCTCGGCCGGCAGTCGGGTGCAGGAAGCCCAGCAGCAGCCGGATGGTGGTCGTCTTGCCGGCGCCGTTCGGGCCCAGGAAGCCGAAGATCTCACCTTCCTCAACCTCCACCGACAAGTCGGACAGCGCGCGCACGCCGGCCTGCGCGCGCGGGCGCGGGAGGCGCCCGGCGGCGTAGTGCTTGGTCAGTCCGGTGATCTCGATGACGGCCATCAGCGGGCAGGCTACGACATCCAGCCCACGTGCGTACAAGTGCAACAGGGGTGCAACGGCAACGCGGACGTCACCGTAGCGTCGGGCACCGGCCCGCCCCCATGCTGCTTATGTGACTGCAACCGACTATTCACTAGCCAACCTCGACAGCGATGCCGAGGAAGCGGTCAGCAGCGTCTTCCTCGACCTCGATACGGTGCTGCTGGCCATGCACCAGGGCCGGCGTGGCCTGGAGCTGGGGCTCCAGGCGGACCTGCCCGAGGGCATCGAGCGGCTGGAGCAGATCGCCGATCACGTGATCGTGCTCGTCGATCCCCCGCCGCTCGAGGGGTACAACGGTCGCGAGACGGCCCGCCGGCTGGAAACGCTGCGTGAGGGCCTGGGGCCTGTGCTTGAGCGCCTGACGCTCGTGAGTTGCCCGCACGGCGAGAAGTGGACTTGTCACTGTGGCAAGCCGGGGGCCGGCCTCATCGACCTGGCGATCGAGCAGCATGGCGCGCGACGGCGCGGCGGCTGGCACATCGGCGCCGACCAGGCGGGTGTGCAGGCCGGCCGGTCGGCTGGGCTGAAGACCATTCGCATCGGGCCCGTCGGCGAGGACCACCTATCCAGCGTCCATCGCGCCGACTACGAGGCGCGCGACCTCCTCGACGCGGCCAACCGGATCATGCTCGAGTCGCTGACCGTCTAGAGGGCGTTAACCGTCTAGAGGTTGTTCGAGCGGTGGCGCACCAGCCACCAGCCCACCGGTAACAGTCCTGCGGCGATCGCCAGTTTGAGCGCATCTCCGATCAGGAACGGATACAGCCCGAACCGGAGCCCAAAGGCCAGGTCCTCCCCTCGCGCGGCCATCAGCCAGGGCACGCCCACCAGGTAGACGACCGCGTTACCGATGAGCATGGCCGCCAGCGAGCCACCCAGCCGGCGGTCCCAGCCCAGCTCAGCCAGCCGGCCGACAACACCCGCCGCGAGCAGGAAGCCGAGCAGGTAGCCGCCCGTGGCGCCCAGCACCAGCACGCCGTCGCGAAGGGCACCTAGGGTCGCCAGGCCGGAGCGGTAGCTATCGGTCACGGCGTCGTAGGCGAAGACAGGCACGCCCACGATGCCGATGAGCAGGTATAGGCCGACCGCGATCAGCGAGCGCCGGAAACCGAGCAGCGCGCCCACGAACAGCACGCTGAAGGTCTGCAGCGTGATGGGCACGAACGGGTTCCAGGGCAGGTACACGCTGATGCGCGCGCCAAGGATGATCAGCAGCGTGCCGACGCCGATCATCAGCAGGTGCCTCTGCCAGGACGCGGCACGCTCCCCCAGACGGATCGGCACGAGGAAATCCCCGAGCGTCAGCCCTCGCTCGAAGGGGGGCACCCGTGCCAGGCGGGTGGCGATCACGGACGGATGCTAGCAGTGCCGCCCACTCACCGTCACTAGGCCGAGCCGGGCCGCCGGATGTGCGCCGGGTGCACCTAACGGCCACGCATTGGCCCCATGTGCAGGTGGTGCGACGAACAGCCAGGCTGAGCCGGCCCAGCTTGGCCGGTGCGTGCAGCCAGGCGAACAATCGGCCGGTGTCTAGCCGTTAGGTGCACGGGGTGCACACGACGCGACCGGCGGGCTCAGTCCTCCGTCAGCCGGTCGCTCAGGGCGAAGCTCAGGCGGCCGAGGTTGATCTCGTCCAGCTCGACCTCCAGGATGTGGTCGCCGGGCTTCAACTGGTCGCCGGCAACGCGCAGGGTGACTCGGTCGCCCTTGGATACGCGGATGGGGTTGAAGCGTGTGAGGTCGGCTGCGCGCAGCTCGCTTTCGGCCTGCCCGTCGGCGCCATCGCCCACGCGCTGGGCCGTGACTGCATCGCGCGAGATCTCGCGGCCGTCGACGCTGAGCCGCCCGATACCAACCAGCACGCCGTTGCCCATGGGGTTCTGCGCCTCCAGTTGGAAGCCGGTGGGCGTGTTGCGCAGACTGCCGGCCACGTAGAACTGGCGGGCCAGGAAACCGGGGACCTTCACGCCGCGTAGCGTAGCGGCAAA
>DATKBB010000127.1:0-15977 GCA_035514295.1 Candidatus Limnocylindria bacterium
CCCTCGACGAGGATGGCGTCACGCAGCTCCGCGCTGGTGGCCTCGGCGTAGACGCGTACCAGCGGCTCGGTCCCACTGAAGCGGACGAGCAGCCACGAGCCGTCGTCGAGCCAGAACTTGAAGCCGTCGTTCGTCGTCAGGGCGTCCGTGCGCACGACCGGCCGACCGGCCACCGCCTGCGGTGACTGCTCGAGCAGCTCGACCAGCAGCCGGTCTTTGAGCGCCGGGTAGGCGCTGCGCTCTACGTGCACGTCCGTGCGCAGGTAGAACGACGGCCCGGCGACCGAGTGGAGGTGCTCGACCGCCTTCGACACCGGCCAGCGGCCCTGCTCCCGTTCCTTCACGAAGAGGTCGAGCAGCAGAAGGTTTGCGTAGATACCGTCGCGCTCGGGCAGATGCATGCCAAAGCCATAGCCGCCCGATTCCTCGCCACCCATCATCGCGCCGGTCTCGATCATCTTGGGCCCGACGTACTTGAAGCCGACCGGCGTCTCGTGCACCTCCACGCCGTAGCGCTCGCCCAGCCGGCCGACCATGCTCGTCTCGTTGACCGTCGAGACCACCGGCTGGCGCAGGCCGCGGTGCTCGAGCAGGTAGTACATCAGCAGGCCCATCACCTGCAGCTGGTGGATGAACGTGCCCTGCTCGTCGGCCGCGCCCGCGCGATCCGCGTCGCCGTCGAGCAGCAGCCCCAGGTCATAGCCGCCGGCGGCCAGGAGGCCCAGCGCCTCGTCGATGTTGGGCCGGATGGGCTCCGGGTTGACGCCGCCGAAGTACGGGTTGCGCTCCTGGTGGATCTCGTGGACCTCAAGCCGGCCGCCGGCCAGCAGCCGCGAAGTCCAGCCCGCGCCCGAGCCCCACATCGGCTCGACCAGCACGCGCATGCGCTCGGCCCGCAGGAGCTCGAGATCCAGCGTCCGCTCCACGAAGCGCTCGTAGCCGTCGAAGGGGTCGAACTCCTCCACCAGGCCGGCTGCCTCCCCATCGGCGAAGGGGCGCCGCTCAGGAGTTTCGCCGGCCCGCTCGCGGATCGTCGCCTCCAGCGTCTTGAGCATCTGCGGGCCGCCCGCCGCCCCCGTCTCCGACTTGACCTTGAAGCCATTGTCCAGCCACGGGTTGTGCGAGGCCGTGATGACGATGCCGCAGGCTGCCCGCCGCTCGACAACTTCGTACGAAACCATCTGGGTGGGGATCGCCTGGGCGCCGAAGAAGACCGGGATGTCGTGCGCCAGCAGCACCTCGGAGGCTGCCTGCGCGAAGGCCTCGCTGCCGAAACGCCGGTCGTAGCCCACCACGACGCCGCGTGCCGTCGTGCCGGCGTCGGCCACGTAACGCGCGACGCCCTCCGCGCAGCGCCGCACGTTGTCATAGGTGAACTCGTCGGCGATGCGCGCCCGCCAGCCGTCCGTGCCAAAGACGATGGGCGGCAGCGGGGCGTTCGAATTGGTCACAGGTGGTCGGTCTCCTTGGCCGCAGCAAGCTGGTCGACGATGCGTCGCACGTCCTGCGCTCGATCGACGTCACACACGAGCAGCACGTCCGGCGTGTCGACGATGATCGTACCGCGCAGGCCAACGGTGACTACGAGCCGGCCGCTGGTGGAGTGCACCAGCACGTCCTCCGACTCCAGGTCTTCCAGCCGACCGATGGCCACCACCCTGCGCTCTGTGGGCGCCTGCTCAGCCAGCTGGGCATGGAGGGCGCTCCAGCTGCCCAGGTCGCTCCAGCCTACGTCCACGGGCAGGACTTTCACGCGGCCCTCTAGTGAGGCCGGCTCGAGCAGGGCGTAATCGATCGAGGTGGCGCGCAGGTCGCCATAGATCTCGGCCAGCGGCGTTCCGGCGGTCAGGCCCTGGCGCAACGGCTCGAGGATGTCCGGAGCGTGACGCTGAAGGCCGTCGAGCAATGCGTCGCGGCGCCAGACGAAGATGCCCGCGTTCCACCAGGCGCCGGCCGGATCCGCCAGCAGGGCCTCGGCCTGCTCGCGCTGAGGCTTCTCGACGAAACGAGCCACCCTGCGCGCGGCCGACTGTCCGTCCTCCGCGGCGCCCACGATATAGCCGTAGCCGGTCTCTGGTCCGCTGGCGGTGATGCCCAGCGTCACGAAGGAGCCGTCGGCGGCCGCCTCGGCTGCCGTGCCGAGGGCCCGCCTGAAGCCGTCCTCGTCGGTGACCATGTGGTCGGCCGGCAGGACGGCCATCACCTCGTCGCCGGGTCGCTCGACGGCCAGTGCGGCGAGGGCCACCGCGGCGGCGGTGTTGCGGCCGAACGGCTCGCCCAGCAGCTGGTCGTCGGGCAGCGGCGGAGCCTGCTTACGGACTGCCTCGAGTTGAGCCTCGTCGGTGACGACGTAGATGCCGGCCTCCCCGACGAGCGGCGCCACGCGGGTCACAGTCCGCTGGAAGAGCGACTCCTCGCCGGTCAGCGGCAGAAAAGGCTTGGGTCGCGCCCGGCGGCTGAGCGGCCACAGGCGCGTGCCGCCACCACCGGCGAGGATCACGGCGTACATCGGGTCATTCTATGGGCGGAGGCACCCGGTCCATGGACGCCGGCACCTGGGCCGCGCTTTTGGTGCACGAGCCTTTGGACGGACCCGGGCGACCCTATATGGGATTTGAGATGAACCGGGTTGCAGGGCGGTGCCTATCCGGCAACACTATCGCTGGCGGCCACCTCGACTTGGGGTGGCTTCACGCCGCCGTCGTCGGCCAGCGCTTCGGCCTTGTCCGTGCGCTCCCAGGGCAGGTCGAGCTCCGGCCGGCCGAAGTGCCCGTAGGAGGCCGTCTGGCGGAAGATCGGCCTGCGCAGCCCGAGTGCCTCGATGATCGCCGCCGGGCGCAGGTCGAAGTGGCGGTCGATCAGGCCCATGATCCGCTCGTCGGGCACCTTGCCTGTGTCGAAGGTCTCGATCGAGATCGACAGCGGCCGGGCCACGCCGATGGCGTAGGCGACCTCGATCTCGAAGCGGTCGGCCAGGCCGGCGGCGACCACGTTCTTGGCCACCCAGCGCGCGGCGTAGGCGGCCGAGCGGTCCACCTTGGAGGGGTCCTTGCCCGAGAAGGCGCCGCCGCCGTGACGAGCCATGCCGCCGTAGGTGTCGACGATGATCTTGCGGCCGGTCAGGCCGGCGTCGCCCATTGGCCCACCGATCACGAAGCGGCCGGTGGGATTGACGTGGACGACGGGATCCACCCTCCGCAACTCGGCAGGAATGACCTTCTTGACGACGGACTCGATGACGTCGTCGCGCAGCCGCTCGCTGGCGACCTCCTCGTCGTGCTGGGCGGCGATGACCACCGTGCGCACGGCCGCCGGCTGGCTGCGGCGGTACTCGACGGTGACCTGCGTCTTGCCGTCGGGCCGCAGGTAGGGCAGCGTTTCATCCTTGCGCACCAGCGCCAGCTGCTGGGCCAGCCGGTGAGCGAGGGCGATGGGCAGCGGCATGAGCTCGGGCGTCTCGCGGCAGGCGAAGCCGAACATCATTCCCTGGTCGCCGGCGCCCTGATCGTGGCGGTCGCCCTTGCCGCGCGTCTCGAGTGCCTCGTCCACGCCGCGACTGATATCGGGCGACTGCTCGTGGACGGAAACGAGTGTGCCGCAGGTGCGGAAGTCGAAGCCGGAGCGCGCATCCGTGTAGCCGATCTCGCGCACTGTCTCGCGGACGATGTTCTGGAACTCGACGTAGGTGCTGGTGGTGATCTCACCGAGCACCATAACGGTGCCCGTGGTCGTCGCCGTCTCGCAGGCCACGCGGGCCTGCGGGTCGTCGCGCAGGATGGCATCCAGGATCGCGTCGGAGATCTGGTCGCACATCTTGTCCGGATGACCCTCGGTCACCGATTCGGACGTGAAGAGGTAGTGCTCGGAGCGGATGATGCTGCTCATCGATGGTCTCCTGCCCGGCGGCCGGCGCTCAGGTGCCCTCCTGCCAGGAGCTGACGTAGCGCTCCTGCTCGGAGGTCATCTGGTCGATGTGGACGCCAAGTGCCTCCAGCTTGAGCGAGGCGACCTGGCGGTCGATCTCACCCGGCACGGTGTGCACTCGTGCATCCAGCGACTCGTGGTTGCGCACGACGTACTCGGCGGCCAGTGCCTGATTGGCAAAGCTCATATCCATCACCGCCGCGGGATGGCCCTCGGCGGCGGCCAGGTTTACCAGCCGGCCCTCGCCCAGCACGTACACGCGACGATCGCCCAGGTCGTACTCCTGCACGTCGCGGCGAACCTCGCGCACCTTGCCGCCGCACAGATCGAGCAGCCGGCGCAGGTCGATCTCCGCGTCGAAGTGGCCGCTGTTGGCCAGGATCGCGCCGTCGCGCATCTGTCGGAAGTGCTCGCCGCGGAAGACGTTGAGGTTGCCCGTGGCGGTGATGAACAGCTCGCCCCACTCGGCTGCCTCGGCGGCCGACTTGACGAGGAAGCCGTCCATCAGCGCCTCCAGGGCGGCGATCGGCTCGACCTCCACCACGGCCACCTGGGCGCCCATGCCCCGGAAGCGCGAGGTGATGCCCTTGCCCACCCAGCCGTAGCCGGCGACGACGACGCGCCGCCCGGCGAGCAGGATGTTCGTCGCGCGCAGCACGCCGTCGACGGTCGACTGGCCGGTGCCGTAGCGGTTGTCGAAGAGGTGCTTGGTGCGTGCCTCGTTGACGGCCACCACCGGGTAGGCCAGCGCGCCGTCGGCGGCCATCGCGCGCAGTCGGATGACGCCGGTCGTCGTCTCCTCGGTGCCGGCCAGCACTCCCTCCAGCTCGGAGCGGCGGGAGGTGTGCAGCAGCGACACGAGGTCGCAGCCGTCGTCCATCGTGATCTGAGGGTGGGTGTCGGCCACTGAGTTCAGGTGGGCGTAATAGGTGTCGCGGTCCGCGCCGCGGCGCGCGAAGGTGCTGATGCCGTACTCGACCACGAGGGCGGCTGCCGTCACATCCTGCGTTGAGAGCGGATTGGAGGCGCACAGTGCCACGTGCGCCCCGCCGGCGGCCAGGGTACGCATGAGGTTGGCCGTTTCAGTCGTCACGTGCAGGCAGGCGCCGATGCGCACGCCCTCCAGCGGCCGCTCCTTCTCGAAGCGCTCGCGGATCAGGCGCAGGACGGGCATCTCGCGCTCGGCCCACTCGATGCGGCGGACCCCCTCGGCGGCCAGGCCGAGATCGGTGACGTCGTGCGGCGGAAGGGAAGCGGTAGCGGTCTGGCCGTTGGCGGCGTCACCGGAGGTGGTCTGCTGCTGGTCGGTGGCTGAGAGCGATTGGGTCACTCGGTCTCCTCTCTGCGGGACAGAAGCTGGCGAAGTTGCCGGAGGATGCTATCCCACGGCGCGCCGCGACGACGTGATAGGCGCTCCTCGAAGCGGCCGTACTCCCGATAGCCCAGCGCCTGATAGGCGGCGATGGCCGGCGGATTGTCCGAGCGGACATTGAGCACGACGTCCTCGCACGTACGCAACAGCTCCTGCGTAACCGCGCTGGTGGTCAATTTGGCGTAGCCGCGGCTGCGGTGATCCGGATGCGTCATGACGTTGCCCGCCACGCCCAGCCGGGCCGTGGGGCTGATCACGTGCGTGCCCGCCGCGGCGATCAGCCGGCCACCGACCCGCACGCCGTAGTAGACCCCGTGCGCGACGGCCTCCGCCGCCAGCCAGGAGGTGAAGCCCAGGCCGTAGAGCCGGTTCAGGTCCGCGATCTCGACGGGCGACAGGCGCAGGGCAACGCCCGAGGCGGGCCGGAACGTCTCGCGGTTGACCCACATGCGCAGCATCGGCGGGCCGGGATCGACGCGGTAGAGCTGCTCGATCGCCGGCAGGTGTGAGGCGTCCGCGGCGAGATACACCAGGCGTGGGGTGATGACGTCGGCCAGCACGGCGGCGATACCGGCCGGCTCGCCCATCACGAACAGCGGCTGCGGCGACAGCCCGCGGTACTCCAGCACGACGGCCACCGGCTCTCCAGCGGCACGCGCCAGGCCCCAGCGCGTCTTGGCGAACTCACGCTCCTCCAGGTCGCAGATGGCATAGGCCGCGCCGAGGCGGTCGCGCTCCAGGAACTCGCGCAGCAGCTCGCGGTCGCGCGTCTGCTCCACCCGGTAGGCGCCGGACACCCGCTGCGCCGCTCCCCGCCGCGCCGTCGTCGCCATCAGGCGTTCGAAAAGGGCGGCTTGACCACGCCGTGCTCCGTCATGAAGCCGCCGAAGAGCCCGGCCGGCACGACGTCGAACTTCGGCAGGCGGTCCGAGCGCTGGATGGCGGCGCCATCCGCCAGGCCGGCATCGACCACCAGCGTCGGCGCGCAGGCGTAGACCGGCACGCCGGCCGCCTGGGCCAGGCGGGCCACGTTGAGTGCGCCCAGGGGCGCGGCGGTGTCGCCGTTCGCGCACACGAGGTCGGCTCGCAGCAGGACTGCGTCGAGCGGCCGGCCGTCCAGCAGCCAGGCAACCGCCGAGTCCGGGACGACGGTGTGCGGGATGTCGGCCTGGGCTAGCTGTGGGGCGGCCAGCCGGGTCCCCTCGCCTGTCGGCGCGGCCTCGGTCAGCCAGACATGCACCTCTCGACCGACCGACACGACCGACTGCACGACCGCGAAGCCGGTGCCCACCAGTCCACCGGCCAGCGGGCCCATGTCCCCGTGCATCAACACGTCCAGGGATTCCTGCCCGGTGCGCGTGAGCTCGTCGGCGCCGTGACGTCCCAGGCGCGCGTGATCGGTGGCCGACTGCATCGCTATCTGGTCGGCCTCCGCGCGTAGTTCGGCCAGCGCAGCCGGCGCGTCCAGGTCGATCGCCAATTGCCAGCGCTGGGTCATGCGCTCCACGGCCCAGCCCACGGCTCGAGCGTGCGGACGTGCCTGGCGCAGCGTGTTCGCGGCAGCCGCGAGGGCGGCCCTGCGGGCCGGCCGAAGCCGGTCCGTAGCCTGGGCGAGGGCCAGCACGAGTCCATAGGCCGCGATCTGGGCCAGGACCGGCCCGCCGCCGGCCACGCCCGCCGCGATGGCCGTGGCTACCTCGCTGGGAGCGCGGCACTCGACGGTTGCGCCGCTGCCCAGTGGCTCGCGCTGGTCGAGCATGACGAGTGAGGTGCCGTCGAAGAGGTACGGGCTGCGAAAGCCGGCCGAGGCCGTGTCCGTCGTGAACCGCCCGGCGCCCACCGCCTCGTCGAGGCGCGCGGCGCTGGCCTGCGGGTCGCGCAAGCCCAGCCCGAGCAGCTCTGTGGCTGCGCTGGCGCTGCCGCGGCGCAACTGGTCGGCCGCGCGCAGGACGTTGCCCGCGCCTTGCACCGTCTGGCGCCCGAAGATGCGGAAGAACTGGCGCCGGCTGGGATCGGCCGCTGGATCGCCTGGCGGTTCGCCGTTCCCGGCCAAGTCAGTACTGGATGACGCTGTGGACCTGCTGGTCACGCAGCCGTTCCCGGCCCTTCAGGAAGAGAAGCTCGACGAGGAAAGCCAGGCCCACGACCTCTGCCTTCAGCGTCCGGACCAGCTCGATCGTGCCCAGCACCGTGCCGCCGGTCGCCAGCAGGTCGTCCACGATCAGCACGCGCTGGCCGGGCTGGAGCGCGTCCTTGTGGATCTCGAGCGTGTTCGTTCCGTACTCGAGGGCGTACTCGACGCTGACGGTCTCGGCCGGCAGCTTGCCCAGCTTGCGCACCGGCACGAAGCCCGCGTCTAGCTGGATGGCCATAGGCGCGCTGAAGATGAAACCGCGCGACTCCATGCCCACCACCGCGTCCACCTTGGTCTCGCGGTAGGGCTCGATGAGCAGCTCGATCGCCTCCTCGAAGGCCTGCGGGTCCTTCAGCAGGGTCGTGATGTCGTAGAAGAGGATGCCCGGCTTGGGGAAGTCGGGGATCTCACGGATCTTCGCGCGCAGGTCGTCTGCGGACACAGCTCTGGTCGTCCTCGCGTGCAGCGGCGTTCTTGGGCCGAGTCAGTCTACCGCAGCCGTTCCGCGCTTCGGCGCCAGCTTGGCTGTCACCGACCCTGGCCCCGGCCACGTTTGCATCAGATGTCGCACATAGCGACAGCGTGGCCGCCATGGCCCGCGACGGGGAGCCCGTTTCGTCGCAGATGTAGCGAATCGAGGACAGCTGAGACAAGATCGCCCGCTCACGGCGAAACGGTGTCGGCATTCGCGACTTCTGAGAGAAACCAGATGCCCCGAAGGGTGCCGGACGGCCGCCGGATCCACGCCCGGACCTCCCGGCTTCGGGCCGGGTATGCGCTGTCCATGGTGTGCCCGTGCCGAGACACTACTCGGCGGAGCGCGTCGTCTGCGGGCAGCACCAGGACGCGCGAGACGACCAGCGGCTGCCACCCGAAGCGCTTTTCGATGAGCTTGGACGCGAGCCGGACCTTCACGTCGAGGAGCCGATTCGTCTCCTCCAACGAGCCGAACGATGTCTTGATCTCGTTCACCACCGCGGACCGGGTGCCTGGGTGGCCACAGAGCAGATCGATCGAACCGCGCTCGCCCCATTCCGAGTAGGTCACCTCCACAGCGGCCTGCCAGCCACGGCTGACGTAGACGCGCAGCGCTCGCTCCACCAGTGCCGCGTGACGCTCGTCGAGCAAGCGATCTGCGGCCGCTCCGTTCCACCAGGCCGTCAGGCGTGCGCGACCACCGACGGCTGCGAGGACACGTCGCGTCCGCTCCAGCCGGACCTCACCGACACGGCCGTTCTCGATCCTGATGATGTCCTCCCGCGGCACGCCCGCCTCGGCCGAAAGCTGCGCCTGGCTATACCCGACTCGCCGCCGGATCGCCCGTAGCAGCAGCCCCATCCGCTCGTCCTCCGCGGTCCACACCGTGACAGCGTGACGACTGCCGCTTATCCGCTGCTTATCTGCGGGCATAATCGGCGGCAGGGAGGTGCCCGCATGCTCAAGGGACGCCTGATCACGCTGCGGCCGGTGCGCGAGGCGGACCTGGACGCGATGTACTGGGCACATACGGACATCACCAGCCGCGGAGGCTTCTTCCCGCTCGGCGTGCTGTCCGAGTCGGCCTTCCGGCGCGAGTTCGCGGAGAAGGGCTTCTGGCAGCGCGAGGAGGGCACGCTGCTCATCCGCACGCCGGACGACGAGCTGGCCGGCCACATCGAGTTCTTCAAGCCGGTCGGCTACTGGGATGCTTTCGAGCTGTCGTACCAGTTGTACGGCGACCGCTTCGCCGGCAAGGGCTACACGACCGAGGCGGTCCAGCTGCTGGTCGACTACCTCTTCGCGACCAAGAAGCAGGGCCGCATCCAGCTGGTCATCGTCCCCGGCAACGAACCGTCGCGACGGATCGCCGAGAAGTGCGGCTTCAGCCTCGAGGGTACCGTCCGCGGCGCCTTCTTCAACGACGGCCGCAACCAGGACGTGCTTCTCTACGGCCTGCTGCGCGACGATCCGCGGCCCTGGCACGCGGCCTGAGCACTCCCTTCGCTACGAAGGCGGTTGGCCGTAGCCCATCACCGGCACGTCGAACGAGGCGAAGTCCTTCGGGTTGCGCGTGACCACGGTCGCACCGAGGCTGTTCGCAAGCGCCGCGATGAGTGCGTCGGCGGTACTCGGCTTGCGCCGGCCGGACTCAATCTGCTCCCGACGCCGTTCCCCGGCCCAGCGCGCGCCAGCCGGTGAAAGTGCGACGTACTCGAGCGCGTCGAGCAGCGATTGAGCGACCGCGAGATCGTCCGGGCTGCCCTTGGACAGGGACTCGCAGGTCACGACATCACACACGTACAGCTCCTCGACCTGGGCGAACAGACGGTCAACTATTGCCTCGCCTGGCCCGTAGCCGATCACGTAGTCGATGATCACGGTGGAGTCGAGGACGTAGCTCACTCGTCTACATCCTCGTCGCGCAACGAGCGCACCCACCGGTATGCCTCATCGGGGGTCATGTAGGAGGCCGTTCCCACCCACGCTCCGCGTGCCGCGTCGAGCGCCCGACGCAGACGCTCACGCTTAACCCTGGCAGCGACCGCGTCGGCCACGAACTGGCTGCGACCGCGTGGCCCGGCCAACTCGTCGACCTCTCGCAATAGCTCCTCGGGCAGGGTGACGTTCGTTCTGGCAAGTGCCACGGTGTACCACCTCGAATGTGCAGCGCAGTGTCACAATGTAGCACACTATGCCGCGGCGTCAGGCGGCCGATGCCTCCAGCCGCGTCGCCAGCCGTTCCACCAGAGCCCGCGTCGTCTCCCAGGCCGCCGCGCCCTCGCGCGGCAGACGCACCCGCATCTGGTTTGAAGCGTAGGTGATGCCGCCCGCCGGCACGCCCGGCAGCCGATCGCCGGGTGCGGTCGGCGCCATCGCCCGCATCGTGGCCGCGCGCGACCAGCCCGGCCCGAAGCGCACGACAAGCTCGTGGCCCTCCCGCGCCAACGACGCGATCCCTGCTGCCTCGGCGGTGATGCGCAGCCGAGCCACCTCGAACAGCCGACCCACCGGCGGCGGCGGCGGCCCGTAGCGGTCGACAAGCTCGGCCCGCATGCTGTCCACCTCGCTCACCGTCGCCGTCCGACCCAGCCGCCGATAGAGCTCCAGCTTCTGCGGCTCCTCGGCCACGTAGTCGTCAGGCAAGTGGGCGTCCACGGGCAGGTCGATGACCGTCGCCACCCGAGCGGCGACCGGTTCACGCGACTCGAGCACGGCCTTCTGCTCCTCGACGGCCTGTGAAAGCAGCTGCGTGTATAGGTCGAAGCCCACCGCCGCCATGTGGCCGTGCTGTTGCGCGCCCAGGATGTTTCCCGCGCCGCGGATCTCCAGGTCGGACAGCGCGATCTGGAAGCCGGCCCCCAGCTCCGACGCGTTAAAGATAGCCTGCAGCCGCTTGCGCGCGATGTCCGACAGCTGCCCTCGACGCCGATAGAGCAGGTAGGCATACGCCCGGCGACTGCTACGGCCCACGCGCCCACGCAGCTGGTAGAGCTGGGCGAGGCCCAGGGCGTCGGCGCGGTCGATGATGATCGTGTTGGCGTTGGGGATGTCCAGCCCAGATTCGATGATCGTCGTGCAAACGAGCACGTCGAACTCGCCCCGCGCGAAGGCCATCATCACCCGCTCCAGCGCGCCTTCCGCCATCTGCCCGTGGGCGACGCTGATCCGGGCGTGGGGCAGCAGCCGGCGCAGCTGCTCGGCCTGTGCCTCGATCGTCTCGACGCGGTTGTGCACATAGAAGACCTGCCCGCCGCGGTCGAGCTCTCGCAGGACCGCGTCGCGCACGAGGCCGGCCGAGGCCTCTGCCACGCGCGTCTGGATGGGCAGCCGATCCTCCGGCGGCGTCTCGATCACGCTCATGTCGCGCACGCCGGCCAAGGCCAGGTTCAGAGTTCGCGGGATGGGCGTAGCCGACAGCGTCAGCACGTGGACCTCCGTGCGCATCTGCTTCAGGCGCTCCTTGTGGGCCACGCCGAAGCGCTGCTCCTCGTCGACCACCACCAGGCCAAGGTCGCGGAACTTGACGTCGCGGGACAGCAGCCGGTGCGTCCCAATGACCAGGTCCACCGAGCCGGCGGCCAGACCGGCCAGCGTCTCCTTCTGCTCGGCCGGGGGAACGAACCGGCTGAGCATGCGGATCGTGATGGGGTAGGCAGCGAAGCGCTGGCGGAACGTCTCGAGATGCTGCGCGGCGAGCACCGTGGTGGGCACGAGCACGGCCACCTGCAGGCCTTCCTGGATGGCCTTGAAGGCAGCCCGCAGCGCGACCTCTGTCTTGCCGTAGCCAACGTCGCCAACGACCAGCCGGTCCATCGGCCGCCCGCGCTCCAGGTCGGACTTCACGTCGACAGCCGAGCGCAGCTGATCGACGGTCTCCTCGTAAGGAAAGGCGGCCTCCATCTCGGCCTGCCAGGGACTGTCGGGCCCAATGGGCCGGCCCTGCGCCTTCTCGCGCTCGGAGTAGAGGGCCAGCAACTCGCGGGCCAGGTCGGTGACGGCCTTGCGCACGCGCGTCTTGGTGCGCTGCCACTCGCCGCCGCCCAGCCGCGAGAGCGACGGGTTCTCCCCGCCGGCGTAGCGCGACACGCGCTCGATCTGCTCGACGGGGACCCAGATGCGGCCGCCCTCGGCGAAGTGCAGCTCGAGGAAGTCGCGCTCCTCCGCCCCGTCGCCGCCCGCCGCGCGGCGCACCAGCCCGGCGTAGCGCGCGATGCCATGGTCGATATGGACCACCGGCTCGCCGGGATTAAGCCGCTCGAGCAGGTCGCGTGGCACGACCCGGCGCAGGGCCCGCGGGCGGCGCACGCGGACGGTGCCGAACAGCTCGCGGTCCGTGACCAGGATGACGCCCTCCGGCCCGCCGGCGAAGCCACCGTTGAGGCTGTGCTCGACCAGTGCCACGCTGCCCGGCGGAGGCGCCTCGGTCAGGCGGGCGACAGGCCCGGCCACGATGTCTCCCTCGGCCAGGATCTCCGACAACCGAGCCGACTGATCCGAGGCCAACACCACTCGCGCTCCCTCACGCCGCCAGCGGGCGACGGTCTGGGCAAGGTCGCCGATGGGCGCCGGCGGTAGCACAGGCTCGTGCCAGCCAAAGGGGTTGCCACCGGGCGGTGCGTCGGGGTGCTCGCTCTCCCAGGTCAGCTCCAGGGTGCGCGCGGCCAGCAGGCGGCGCTTCCAGTCGCGCCGCTCTGGATAAGCGCCGGGCCAGCCCTTGGGCAGCTCGCCCGCCCGCTCGAGCTCGGCGCGGCGCTCGTCGGCCTGCTCCCATAGGAAGTCCGCCGCGGCGGCGATCTCGGCCGGTTCGTCGACCAGCCAGATGTCGTCGCCCAGGTGGTCGAGCGCGGTGGCCGTTGCGATGTGGCCGGCCCAGACCTCGGCCGCATCGGCCAACTGGCCGGTGTCGAGGCGCGCCAGGTCGGCGGCCAGCGTTTCGGGCAGGCGATCCGCGGCGCGGCCCAGCCGGGCACGAACCTGCGCGCCGGCATCGGCGGGCAGCAGGAACTCGCTGGCGGGCAGCAGCCGGACGCTGTCGGCCGGACCGGTGCCGCGCTGATCGGCAGGATCGAAGCTGCGCAGCGACTCGACCTCGTCGCCGAACCATTCCAGGCGAACGGGCAGCGGCTGGCCGGCGGGGAAGACGTCGACGATGCCGCCCCGGCGCGCGAACTCACCGCGGCCCGCGACCTCGGGGAGTGCCTCGTAACCCAGGTCGATCAGCTCGCGTAGCACGCGTTCCTGGCTGATCCGCCGGCCGCGGCGGAGTTCGAGCGGCTCGCTGGGCAGCAAGTCGACACGCACGGTGCGCTGGAAGAGCGCCTGCACGCTGGCCACCAGGACGCGCGGCTGCCCCGACCGCCACGAGGCGAGAGTCGCGACACGCGCCGCGCTCTCGTCGCGGACCAGCTCCGAGCGTTCGTAGGCCAGCGAGGTGCGCGGCTCGAGCGTAATCACTGCGCTGGGGTCGCCGAGCCAGGCCACCAACTCCTCGGCCACGCGGTCGGCGATCTCCGCGTCGCGGGCCAGCCAGACCAGCCGCTCCCCGCCGGCCTGGGCAAGTGCCGCAGCCAGGAAGCTTTTGGCGCCGTGGGGCATGGCAGCGTAGGTCACGTGACGTAGCCCCTGGCCCACGCGGCCCTCGCTGACGGTGCGGTAGCGCTCGGCCAGGGCTTGGAGCTCGCCGGACTGTGCCAGCAGGCGCGCCAGCGGCGACAGGTCCGGCAGGCGCGTCCTGGCGGCGCCCACTGTGCCGGAGGCGGCGGTCGTCTGTTCGGCGATGTGGCGGTCCCGCCCGCGCCGGCCTCGTGCCCTGGTCGCCGTTGTCATTCGTCCCGCTCCGAGCGGGGCAGGAGCTTGCGCCAGCCGGTCAGGCGCCGGATGATCGTTTGGCCGCCGGCAGTCGCAGCCTCGGGCAGCGGTGCCCGGTCGTCGGCTCCGTCCTTTTCGTCCGCTACCTCCTGCCCGTCGGTCGCCGGTCCGCCAGTCGTGGGCGTCCAGGAGTTCCAGCGATTGGCCGCGCGGGACGTGCCCTCGCGCCCCCAGTCCAACACGGCCTCGGCCGCCGCATCGACGACCTCGTCGACGAGCGCCCGCTCGTCGGGGCGAAACCGGCTGAGCACATGGTCACGCGCGTTCCGGTCCGGCTCGCCGATGCCCACGCGCAGCCGGGCGAACTTCTGGTTGCCCAGCTCACCGATGATTGAGCGCAGGCCGTTGTGGCTGCCCGCGCTGCCCTGCTCGCGCAGCCGCAGCCGACCGAGCGGCAGGGCGAAGTCGTCCAGCACGACGAGCATGTCGTCGAGCGGCGCGCGCTCGCGGGCGAGCACCTTGCGCACCGCCACGCCGGACAGGTTCATGTAGGTCGTCGGCTTGACCAGCACCAGGTCCAGGCCGTCGTGCCGGCCGCGCATGACGGCGGCTGCCTCGCGCGCCTTGGCACGACCGGACAGGCCGGCACGCTCGGCGAGGCGGTCGAGCACCATCCAGCCGACGTTGTGGCGCGTCTCTTCGTACTGATGGCCCGGATTGCCCAGGCCCACGACGATCTTCACGAAACCTCCAGGGCGGCCGCTTCGGCGGGCACGCCGACGGGCCACTGCCCGCGCTCCACGGGAAGTGGCCTGGATGGCAGATCTTAGCGCCCGCTCCCGTACCATCACCGGCTGGAATGGGTTTGCTCAATCGGATCCTGGGTGGCGGCGAGGAGACGATCGCCCGTGCCCGGAGGCCCCAGGAGCTGGCGGCGAGCCTCGGTCGGCCGGCGCTGGAGGGCCTGGAGTGGCTCGGCCGCCGGCCCAGCCGGCGCGCACCCCTGCTCTATCGGCTGCTCGTAACAGTGAGCGAGCTCGTCCTGTACCGGCTGTGCGCCATCCGGCTGCGCGTGGTCGGTCGCGAGAACCTGCCCCAGGGCGGGTACATTCTCGCTGCCGCGATCCACCGCAACTGGATCGATCCCCTCGTCGTGCTGCGCGCGCTGCCGCGTGAGCCGAGACCCTGGTTCATGGGCGGCGCGCCCACAGTCTTCGATCGGCGCTGGAAGGAGCGGCTGCTGCACCGGCTCGGTGGCTTCCTGCCGGTCTGGCGCGGCGGTGCGGACGTCGGCGTTCACATCGCGGCGGCCTCCGCGGTGATCGAAGAGGAGGCGGTTCTGGTGCTCTTCTTCGAGGGCGCGGTGAGTGGACCGCCCGACCGAGTCGCACCGGCCAGTCGCGCCGGCGCTGGCCTGCTGGCGCTGCGCACAGGCGCGCCGATCGTGCCCTTCGCGCTGGCGGGCACACGCGAACTGTACCGCGGCAAGCGCATCGGGGTGCGTATCCTGCCGGCGGTGACGCTGGCCGAGCTGCTCGGCGAGGAGTGGCCGCCGGTGCCGCCGCCGCCCGGCACGCGTGACGAGTTGCGCCTCGCCCACCGCATCACCCGGCGCCTGGCCGAGCGCATAGATCCGGAGCTGCCGGCGCTGCTCGCTTGGAGCGAGGATCCCCCGCACACACCCCGCCGTTGGCGCTGGCTGAGCCGCTTACTCCGCTGACGTCGGCCAGAGCGCGCGCTTCGGGGCGGACCGCGCCAGCCGACATCTGCCCGTCGCTTGGCCGCGACCCCGCGCCTCACGCCCACTATTGTTGAAGGGTCGACATCCCGGCTCAGGCGGTGGCCCTGCGGGCAGGTTTCGGCCGTAATGGGGCCTGCCGGGATCGGTTACCGGCCCCGTCATTGCCACTATCGGTGGCGGACGCCCACGATCCGACGTCGCCTATGGAGGTCGCCTCTATGCAAGCCAGCTACGGGCCTTCCCAGCAATAGCAGCGGTCAGACCACCGACAACGGCGGCAGCCAGGCCCTGGGAACGGTCAGGTCCAACCCGGAAGCGGGCCTCCAAGGCACGCCAAGCGGGATCCGACCAATAGCAGCAATAACCGGGGCGCGCCGCCCGATTCAGTAGGGCAGCGCCTCCCCCGCGCGGACCGGCACGTCCAGCCGGTTGCCCGGGGGCGGGAAGGGGCAGTCGTAGGCCGGGCTGTAGACACAGGTCGGGTTGTAGGCGTAGTTGAAGTCCAGCTCGATCGCGTT
>DATKBB010000128.1:0-2380 GCA_035514295.1 Candidatus Limnocylindria bacterium
CCGAGTCGGAAACGGTCGCGTGACGACCGGCCCTATACCAACGGCCGAGGTGCCGCCAGCGGCGCCGGCGTCGGATCTGGCCGTCGCGACGCGCGGCCTGGTCAAGAGCTACGGCCGCCACCCGGCGCTGACGGGACTGGACATGTCCGTGCCTTACGGGCGCGTCTACGGCTTCCTGGGGCCCAACGGCTCAGGCAAGACGACGGCGCTGCGGCTCATGACCGGGCTGCTGCGGCCCGACGCCGGCAGCGTCAGCCTCTTCGGCGCGCCCTTCACGTGGCAGGAACGCGAGCGTCTGTTCCGAGTCGGCTCGCTGATAGAGACCCCGTCGTTCTATCCCTACATGTCGGGACACGAAAACCTGCTCGTGCTGAGCGCGGCCGGGCCGCTCACCGACCCCGCCCGCATCCCGCAGGTCCTCGACTATGTCGGCATGGGCAGTCGCGCCCGTGACCCCGTCCAGACCTACTCGCTGGGCATGAAGCAGCGGCTTGGTATCGCGGCAGCCATGCTTTCCGATCCCGACCTGCTGCTGCTCGACGAGCCGGCCAACGGCCTCGACCCCGGCGGCATGGTGGCGATGCGCGAGACGCTGCGTTACTTCACTCACGATCTGGGCAAGACGGTCGTCATTTCCAGCCATCTGCTGCACGAGATCGAGCAGCTGGCAGACGTCGTTGGCATCATCGACCGCGGGCGATTGATCCGCGAAGGCCCGCTAGCGCAGTTGCTCGCGGACGCCGGGCGGGTGCGGGTGCGCGTAGCGCTCGAGGAGATGGCCCGCGCAGCCGAGATCCTGCGCCGCCTGTCACCTGAACGGCCGCTGTACGGTCTCGACTCAGGCGACCAGGCCGGCTGGTTCACCGTCCACATCGAGCCGCAGCGGGCGAGCGAGGTCAACCAGGCGCTGACCGACGCCGGGATCTACGCATCCGGGCTGGAGCCGGGCAGCGATCTCGAAACGGTGTTCCTCGAGGTGACCGGACCGCGCGGCACGGCCGAGCCGCAGGCATGAGGCTGGTCCGCGCCGAGCTGCTCAAGATGCGTCGGCGCCAGGCGACGTGGGTTGTGCTGATAGTCCTCGTCGTGCTGATGGCCCTGACCTACCTGCTGACCGGGTCCGTGTACCAGTTCCTGGGCATCATCGAGTTTCCGGGTGCCTACGGCGTCATCGGCCAGTTCGCCTTCGCGCTGGGCGGCCTCCTGGCCATCGTGTACTCGGCTGCATTCGTCGGCGCCGACTGGAATTGGGGCGTCGTGCGCAACGTCGTCGCGCGCGGCGAGAGCCGAACACGGTATTTGGTGGCCAAGTGCGCCGCCCTGGCAATCGCGCTTGGCCTGGCGATGCTGATCATCTTCGCGCTGGGACTGGTGCTGACCTTCCTGCAGGGCTGGATCTACGGCATTCCTGTAGCGAGCCCGTTGCGCGGGCGCGGCCTGCAGGACCTCATCGATTGGCTCGTTCTGGGCTACCCGGTCCTCATCCAGCGCGCGGCGCTCGGCGTCGCGGTGGCGGTCGTGTTGCGCAGCCAGCTTGCCGGCGCCGTTATCGGCATCGTCCTGTTCATCGGTGAGTCGATCCTCACCCAGATCCTCACCGCGGTCGCGCTATTCGGTCGCGTGACGCAGGGCGGCGGCGGGTTCGGGAATTTCGAGCCTATCGGTCCCGAGTGGTTCCAGTTCCTGCCGATAAGCATCGGCGGCAACATCCTGGTCCTGCTGCCGGGTGGGGGAGGGGCCGCGGCTGCGGGCGGCGGCATCCAGAACCTGTTGCTGCGTCCGGTTCCCACGGAGGTGGCGCTGCCGGCCGTGCTCATCTACATCGTCTGCCTGATCGGCCTCGCCATCTTGGCGCTGCGCCGCCAGGAGATCGCGTGATCGGCGTGGGAGCACCGGAGGACCAGATCCAGCCCCAGGCCGACCCACCCGCCCGGCCGATGTCCTTCGACGTTCTCCTCCCGGCGCCGGCCGACGGTTCGACGCGCGCCCGACTTGGCCACCTGCGCACGCCACACGGTGACGTCCAGACACCGGTCTTCATGCCGGTCGGGACGAACGCCACGGTCAAGGCCCTTGACCCCGACGATTTGGACGAGGTGGGCGCGCAGATCATCCTGTGCAACACCTACCACCTCTACCTGCGCCCCGGCCACGAGCGGATCGAGCACCTGGGCGGCCTGCATGAGTTCATGGCCTGGCGGCGGCCGATCCTGACCGATTCTGGCGGCTACCAGGTCGTCAGCCTGGGAGCCTTCCGCGCGGTCGACGACGAGGGCGTCACGTTCCGCTCACATCTCGATGGATCGCTGCACCGGTTCACGCCCGAGCACTCGATCGCGGTCCAGGAGGCGCTCGGCTCCGACATCGCGGTGGTGCTCGA
>DATKBB010000129.1:0-59275 GCA_035514295.1 Candidatus Limnocylindria bacterium
ACGCTGCCTTCGACACGCACCACGAACTCGTTGCGCACGTCTGCCGCCGCGGCGTGGGCCGCCGGCGCCTCGGCCTCGTCGATGACCACCTGGGTGATGCCGTGACGGTCGCGCAGGTCGAGAAATATCAGGCTGCCCATGTCGCGCCGGCGATGCACCCAGCCGGCCAGCGCCACGCCCGCCCCCACGTCGCCCAGGCGCAGCTCGCCGCAGGTGTGCGTGCGGTAGGTGGTGGCCAGCGGGGCTCGTTCGTGGGTCATGGCGGGCTATCGTAGTCGAAAGCATGTCCGTCACCGGCCGCACCTTCGGTACGCACACTCCCTACCTTGGCCGCGAAGCGGAGATCGAGCGGCTGGGCGAGCACCTGTCCGCCGCGATGGCCGGCCATGGCAGGCTCGTTCTGCTCCGCGGCGCGGGCGGCATGGGCCTGACACGCACGGCCCACGAGGTCGCCGCCCGGGGGGACCGGCTGGGCATGCTCGTGCTCTGGGGCACCTCGCGCGAGGGTCTGACCGGCAGACCGTACGGCGGCCTGGCCGAGGCGCTGGAGGAGTACGGCAGCGGCCTGGAGCCGGAGCAATTGGCTGCTCAACTGGGCAGCGGCGCGCCGTACATCACTCGCCTGGCCCCGCGGCTGCGCATGGCGCTGAAGGAGTTGACCCCGGCTGCACCCCTGCCAGCCGCCGACGAGCGACTCCGCCTGCAGGCAGCGGTCCTGGGCTGGCTGAAACGAGCCTCGGCCGAGCAACCCCTACTCCTCGTGCTGGACGACGCCCAGTGGGCCGACGGCGACGAGTTGCGCCTGCTCGACTACCTGGGCCACAGGGCCACCGACCTGCCCCTGCTGCTGCTGGTCAACGAGCTGCGCCTGCCGCCCCTGCCCGAGCAGCCGGCCGAGTCCGACCGGGAGGTAGGTCTGCGCGACGAGCTGGCGGCGGAGGTGGCAGCCGAGGTGATCGAGCTGGGCGGGCTCGACGAGCGCTCGACCGGTGCGCTGCTCGACGCCCTCGCCGGCCAACGCGTGCCGGCACCGGCGGCGCGCCTGGTCTGGGAGGTGAGCGGCGGCGAGCCGCTGTGGGCGCGCGAGCTGTACCGACACCTGCACGACGAGGGCCGATCGCGCAGCGCCACCACCACCGCAGAAACCCTGCCCACGGCCGAGGACCTGCCGTCGACGTTCGAGGAGTTGGTGCGCTGGCGCATGTCACGCCTGGCGCCGGAGGCACGGGCCGCGCTGACCGCGCTGGCTGCCTTCCCCCACGGTGCCGAGCCTGCCCTAGTCGCGCGCGTGACGGGTTCGGCACGAGGTGGCCTGATCGGCTCGCTGGAGGAGGGCGTGGAGGCCGGTTTATGCAGGCGATCGGCGCAGGGCCATCTCTACGCCATCGCCCACGATCTCTTGCGGCTGGCCCTTCTGGGCGCAACATCCGGCGCGCAGCGTGGCCAGCTCGCCCGGCGCGTGGCCCAGGCGCTGGAGGAAACGCTGGGCGACGCCACCCGTGAGCGTGCCGGCGAGCTGCTCCACCACTACCGCCTGTCGGCCGCGCTGGAGGAAGCGGAGCGGGGCCTGCGCCACGGCCTGCTGACCGCCGAGCAGGCGCGCGCCGCTTATGCCCAGTTGCGCGCGGTCGAGTGCCTGCGCGCCAGCCGCCTGCTGGTCGCCGGCAGCAATGTCCGTACGGCGGCCGAGCTGGGCGGCCGCATCGCCCAGGCGCAGGCGGAGGCCGGCCTGATCGAGGAGGCTTTGGCCTCGGCGGCCGGGGCGCTGGGCGGAAGGCGCGAGCCCGGCCAGCCGATCGAGGCGGCGCTGGAGCAGCTGATCGAGGTGCTGCGCGTGGCGCGCGGCAATGCCGTCGACGGCGCACCGCCGGCCCAGGTGGAGGCCGCGCGGCGCCAGGGCCTGGAGCACTCATCGCGTCTCGATGCCGCAGGGCGTGCTCGCCTGGAATTGCTCGTCGAGGGCTGGCAGCCGATGGCCGTTGAGCAGGCGACCGCGCTGGCCTGGAACGAGGCGCCCGATTCGGTGGCGCGGGAGCTGGTCGACGGGGGACAGGAGGCGGACCTGGCCGAGCTCCTCCTGCCTCAACGAGCCCGCCGGCGCGACGAGAGTGCCCGCGCAGCCGGCCACGCGCGCACCTGGCGCCGACCGGCTGCCGTGCTGCGTGCCATGCGCGCGGTGGCCACCGACCTGCTCACCCGTCACGGACTCTTTCGCGAGGGCACCTCCTGGGCGGCCCTCTATGCCGCCGCCGCACGACGCTATGGCTCACCGCGCGACCGCCTGGCCGCCAGCCTCCTGCTCGTTCGCGGGCAGGCGACACTGGGCGATTTCCCCGCCGCGCAGGAAGCGCTGGCCGAAGCCGACGAGCTGCTGGCCGACATCCAGCAGCCGGGCTGGGCAGTCCACGACTTGCTGCTGGCCAAGCTCGTCGTGGCCAACTACCTGGACGGGGACTGGCAGGCGCTGTGTGAGCGCCTGGACGAGGCGCGCTTCGACCCCTCACCGCAGGCCCTGCCGCTGTCCGCCGAGCTGTGCCTGGCCCACGTCCGGGCGGGGCTCGCCGAGCGGGCGCGAGAGCTTCTGCCCGCCGTGCTGGAAGCCTGCGCCGCGCTGCCGCCCATGAGCTATCTGCGCGACGCGGCGACCGTGGCCGCCCTGGCGGCGGCCTGGGAGATGGGCGCGGGTGAACACTCGGCCGCGGCCGACGTCCTGCTGGACGGGATGGTCGGCGCCGATGTGGGCACGCAGCCGGCGGGCAGCCCGCGCATGGCCCGAGCGCGAAGCGTCGGGCTGATGGGCGGGCTGGCGGAGGTAAGCGCACTGCTCGACCGAGACCGGCCGTCGCTGGAGGAAGCCGGCCTGCGCCCGCTGCGCGCCATCGCCGACCACGACGACGGCCTGCTACTGGCCGCCGGCGGCCCCGCCGAGCGAGTCCTGGCGCCACCGCTGCTCGAGCGCGCGGCCCGCCAGTTCGAGGAGCTTGGCATGGCCGGCTGGGCCCGGCGTACGGCGGAGCTGCTTGAGCGCGGCTTGGACGCCGCGCGCACGCCCGGAGGGAGGCTGCATTTCACCTACCCGGCCGGCCTCTCGCAGCGCGAGGTCGAGCTGGTCCGGCTGCTGGCCGGCGGAGAGTCGCTCGACGCGGCGGCCCTGACGTTGGGACTGGAGGAGGCCGTTGCTCGCCGCCACCTGGACTCGGCGCTGAAGAAGCTGGACATCGGTCTGGCCGAGCTACCCCGCGCCGTCCGCCGCCACGGCATTGGCTCGAGTCCGTGACTTCCGCCAATCAGAGAACTTACGTCTGCGCCGGCAGATGTTCCCGAGCGAAGATGAGAGCCGCCGCGACGTCCAACTGCTGCCCAAGCTGCCAAGCCTCGGCGGCGTCGTCGCGGAGTGGCTCCAGCTTGTTGAGCGCGAACGATCTGACTGCCGCCTCGTCGTCGTCCGGGGACAGCTCATC
Organism: Candidatus Limnocylindria bacterium; assembly: GCA_035514295.1. Classification (GTDB taxonomy): domain Bacteria; phylum Chloroflexota; class Limnocylindria; order Limnocylindrales; family CSP1-4; genus JALYGJ01. Next base: position 3,462 of record DATKBB010000129.1, read on the forward strand.
TCGCTGCCGTGCCGCCTCCGTGGCGGCGAGGATGGTCGCGGCCGTATGCAGGTCGCCGGCGTTCGCCGCAGCGGCGGCGAATAGCTCCAGAGCGTGCAGAGTGAGGGGCTTGTCCCGTATCCCGAGCGCGAGGCCGGCCGCGAGCAACGCTTCGCTCGCGACATCGTCATCTCGCCGCACCCCTACGTCCGATATGGCTGCCAGTGTGTACGCTTCGCAGCGCGCCTGACCCTTCGAACGCACAAAGCGAAGGTTCTCGACGAGCAACGGTCGCGCCTCGTCCAGGCGTCCGGTGTTGATTGCGATTTGCGCCAGCATCAGGCGGCAGGACGAGGCGGCGACGCCGTTGCCCACCGCCAGCGCCCATTCGAGTCGCTGGCGGAAGAGCGGCTCAGCCTCGCTGTAGTCGCGTTTCCGCCAGGCTGCCAGTGCCCGCTCGCGCAGTGAGGCCGCGATATCGCCCGCACCGCTCAGCGCGGTCGCCAGTGCTGCTGCCTCGTCGGACGCCGCTATGGCCGTCTCGCTGTCACCCTGCGCATAGGCAATCGTCCCCAGCGCCGACAGAAGTCGCCGACGGCTCTCGTCGCGCGCGTCATCGACGGCGAGCGCCCGTTCCAGCCAAGCGCGTGCTTCTGCGTACAGCCCGCGCATCAGCCAGTACATCGGGAGAGCCGAAGTGATGCTCCGCAGCAGCTCGCGGTCGCCCGTCGCCAGCCCAAAGTCGGCCGCCGCACGCAGGTTGTTGATGTCCGCCTCGAGCCGAGCGACGGGACCCTCCTCCGGATCGCCCGTGCGGAGAGTGCGATCCTGTTCTTCGGCGAAGGCCAAGTAGTAGCGCGAGTGGCGACGTCGCAGCTCGTCTGCCTCGCCGGACGCTTCCAGCCGTTCTGCGCCGAAGGTGCGGACCGACTCCAGTAGAGAGAAGCGTTCGTCGGCGTGCTGAACCAGGCTCTTCTCGACGAGCGACTGGAGGCTATCCAGGGCTGCGTCGGCGACCACCTCGGCGGCATCGAGCGTCATGCCACCAGGAAATACCGACAGGCGCGCGAGGAGGCCCTGCTCGTCGGCCACGAGCAGGTCGTAGCTCCATTCGATCGTCGCACGAAGCGTCTTCTGCCTCGCCTCGGCGTCCCTGGACCCCTCGAGCAGATCGAGCCGCTCCGACAGCCGTGCGAGGATCTGGCGCGGAGAGAGGATGCGGACGCGCGCGGCAGCCAGCTCGAGCGCGAGCGGCAGGCTGTCGAGCGCCTGGCACAGAGACCGAACAGACTGATCCGCTTCGACGCCGGCTCGCTCACAGAAGAGCTCCACGGCCTCGGTCAGTTCCAAGGGCGGAACGGGATACTCGTGCTCGCCGCGCACGCGCAGCGGCTGACGGCTGGTCGTCAGTAGGCGAAGGTTCGGGCACCGCTCAGCGAGTTCGGCCAACGCCGGCGCCGCGCCGATCACGTGCTCCAGATTGTCGAGCACCAGCAGGATCTCGCGTCGGCCGATGTGCTCGGCCAGTCCGTCCTTCGCGCCGATGACGCTTCGTATCGCTTCGGCGACGAGCGCGGGATCGCGTAGCGGCGCAAACTCGACCCAGAACACGCCTGCCTTGAACTCAGGCACGAGACGAGCGGCCGCCTCGATGGCTAGCCGCGTCTTACCGACGCCGCCCGGGCCGGTCAGTGTCAGCAGGCGGGTACGGTTCCGAAGACGACTCGCGATCTCGCGTATTGCCGACTGGCGGCCGACGAGGCTATCGGCCGGGCTGGGCAGGTTGGTGTTCGAGATCGTGCTGAGGGGCGGGAAGATTTCGGCGCCGAGCTGGAAAATCTGCACCGGACCGGCGATGTCCTTCAGCCGGTGTTCACCCAGATCGAGGAACCCGCCCTCGACGAGCTCGTGTGTCTCCCCCGACACCAACACCTGTCCGCCGTGGCCGGCGGCGGCAATGCGCGCCGCCCGGTTAACGTCCGGCCCGACGTAGCCTTCTTCCGTGACGACCGGTGTGCCGGTGTGCACTCCTATCCGGACCCGGATGCGACCCGACACGAGCGCGCGCTGCGCTTCCTCGGCAGCTAGCACCGCACCGTCGGCGGTGGGGAAGGCGACGAAGAAGGCGTCGCCTTGTGTGTCTACCTCGACGCCTCCGCGCCGCCTGAAGGCGTCGCGCAGGACGCGCCGGTGCTCGCTCAGGACCTCGGCGTAGCGCTCGCCGCCCAGCTCGTAGAGCAGCCTCGTTGAGCCCTCCACGTCCGTGAAGAGGAAGGTGACTGTGCCGGCTGGCAGGTCGGACGGCATCTGGGGCATATTGCGCCTTCGACGACCCGGACCACAAGAACGGCGCGCGCTATGTCATCGCGGACCAGGTCGCCCCGCGCCGGCAGCGAGGTGTACGGTAGAAACTTCCAGAAGGAGTAGACAAGGCATGAGGATGACCGACCTACGGCCAGGGTGGGCAGTGCTTGGCAACGACGGCCGACCCGTGGGGAAGGTAGTAGAGGTGGGTCAGAACTACCTCCTCGCGTCAGGCCCACAGCTTGCGCGGCTGTACGTGCCCGCATCGGCCATCGCGAACGTCGAGAACGAGGTCGTCCATCTCAATGTTACGAAGCGGGACGCCGGCGCCATGGGTTGGGAGCAACCGCCACGAGGCGACGACGAGCTTCAAAGGTCCCCTGAAGCCGACCTACACAGGCACGTCTGAGACAGGTCGAGAGACTGGCGTTGCCTTCTCGTCTGACGCAAGCGGATGTTGCCCGATGCGCTTCGACTAAGCCGCCATAGCGTCAAGCGCGACGCCGCCAGATTGGCAACCGGCACTACCCATGGCGGTGGCTGGAGTGGGCCCGCTGGAGTTCGCGCGCCAGGTCCGCGACGTTGACCAGGCGCTGCGTGCCGGCCTGGAGGTCGCGCAACTGGACCTGGCCGGCGTCCAGCTCGTCGCCCACTACGACCGCAAAGTGCGCGCCCTCGCGCGCGGCGCCGTCCAGCTGGCGTGCCAGCTTGCGTGTGGCCAGGTCCGCGCTGGCCGCGACACCAGCAGCGCGCAGTTCGGTGGCCAAGCGCAGTCGCGCCGCCGTCGCTCCGGGATCGGCGCCCACCACGACGGCCACCGGCGCCGCGCCCGCCGCCTGACCCGCTGCACTCGCCGGAAGCGCCGCGACAACCCTGTCCACCCCAATGGCCAGCCCGATGCCCGGCGTGGGCTTGGCGCCCAGCAACTCCAGCAACCCGTCGTAGCGCCCTCCGCCGCCCAGCGCCGACTGCTGCCCGCGCTCGCCCACGCGGTAATACTCGAAAGCGGTGCGCGTGTAGTAGTCCAGCCCGCGCACCAGCCGCGGCGCAGCGCGCGCTTCCACGCCCAGCTCGGCCAGGTGCGACCGGACGCCGGCGAAGTGCTCGCGGCAGGCCGCGCAGAGGAAATCACCGATCACCGGCGCGTCGGCCAGCAGCGCCTGAGTGCCGCCGTCCTTCGAGTCGAGCACGCGCAGCGGATTGGCCTCCAGCCGCCGCCGTTCGAGCTCGGGCAGTCGGTCCTCGTGAGCGCGCAGGTAGTCGGTCAAGGCGGCGATGTAGGCCGGCCGGCAGGCGCTGTCGCCGATGGAGTTGAGGTCGACCTCCACGCCCTCCACGCCCGCCCGGCGGAGGAAGCGCAGCCCGAGCTCGACGATCTCGGCGTCTATCGCCGGCCCGCCGTCCCCGATCGCCTCGACGTTCCACTGCCAGAACTGGCGGAAGCGGCCCGCCTGTGGTCGGTCGTAGCGGAACATCGGCCCAAAGGTGGCCAGCCGCACGGGCTGGGGCTGGGTGTGCAGGCCGTGCTGGATGTAAGCCCGCGCGATGCCGGCGGTGGCCTCCGGTCGGAGCGCCCAACGTTCATCCTCGCTGCCCAAAGAGCGCAGCCGGAAGAGCTCCTTCTCGACGACGTCGGTGGCCGAACCGAGCGCCCGCTCGAAGACGGCGCTGTCCTCGAACAGCGGCGTCTCGATCGGCCAGTAGCCGTACAGGCCGGCCAGCTCGCGGGCCAGGTCGGATAGGCGCTGCCAGGCCCGCATGTCGGCCGGCAGCAGGTCGCGCGTGCCTCGGGGCGCCTGAAATCTGGGCATCGAGGGTGAGTCTAGCGAGAGAACGCCGCGGGGCGGCCGTCAGTCCGCCAGCGTGACCCGTTCGAGGTGGCGAGCCACGTGGGCCTGCATGCCCAGCTCGCGCCGGACGCGCTCCGCGAACGCATCGGCCGCCTCCGGGTCGCCGTGGACGATGAACACCTTGCGGGGCCGCCGATCGGGCGTGGGCCCGCCGCCAAAGCGCCCCAGCCACGCCTCCAGCTCGTGCTGGTCGGCGTGCGCGGAGAAGCCCGAGATGGAGCGCACCCGGCAACGCACGCGGTACTGCTGGCCGTCGATGCGCGCGCTGCGCCCGCCGTCCTGGAGATGCCGGCCCAGGGTTCCCTCGCCCTGGTAGCCGATGAACAGCAGCGTGCAGGACGGGTCGGGCAGGAAGTCCTTCAGGTGGTGCATGACCCGCCCGCCGGTCAGCATGCCCGAGCTGGCCACGACCAGGATCGGCCGCCTGGCGTGGCGGATGGCCTTCGACTGCTCGACCGTGTCGGTGAACTGCTGGCCGGGGTACTCCAGCGGCGAGTCGCCCGACTCGAGCAGGGCCCGCGTCTCCTCGTCGTAGATGTCCGAGTGCCGGTGGTAGACCTGCGTGGCGCGGCTGGCCATTGGCGAATCGAGGTACAGCGGCAGCCGCTCGATGCGGGCCTGGCGCACCAGCTCGTCCAGCGTCCAGATCAGCTCCTGAGTGCGCCCGATGGCAAAGGCCGGCACCAGTAGCACGCCCCGGTCGCCCTCCACCTCGGCCACGGCCTGCACGAGCGCCTCCACCGCCTGGTCGTGCGAGTCGTGCTCGCGGTTGCCGTAGGTCGATTCGACGACCACGTAGTCGGCGTGGGTCAGCGGCGTGGGATCGCGCACGATGGGTGTGCCGTCGCGGCCCAGGTCGCCCGAGAAGACAATGGTCAGCTGCTCGTCGCCGTCGCTCACGCGCAACTCGATGATGGCCGAGCCCAGGATGTGCCCGGCGTCGTGAAAGACGGCGCTGACGCCGTCGGTTATGGCCGTGTGCTGCCCGTAGTTTGTCCCGCGCATCTGGCGTATCGCCTGGTCCACGTCTGCCTCGGTGTACAGCGGCTCGCGCGTTGCCGTCCGCCCCTCGTCGTGCCGGCTGCGCAGCCGGGCTGGCAGCTTCGGGTCGTCGACGGCCAGCGCGTCCTCGTCCTCGCCGGCGGGCGGTTGGTGGCGCTCCCAGCGCCGAGCGAACTCGACCTGCAGGCGGGCGGAGTCGCGCAGCACGATCTCGGCCAGGTCGATCGTCGCGTGGGTGGCGTGCACGGGCCTGCTGAAGCCCGCCTTGACCAGGGCAGGTAGCCGGCCGCAGTGGTCGAGGTGGGCGTGGGTGAGCAGCACGGCGTCGAGGCTGCGCGGGTCGAAGGCGAAGCCCAGCCGGTTGCGCGCCACCTCCTCCGGCGAGCCCTGGAACATGCCGCACTCGACCAGCACGCGCCGATCGCCCACCGTGACCAGGAACTGGGAGCCGGTGACGCATTCGGCGGCGCCCAGGAACTGAAGCTCGGCGGGCATGCGGCGCAGGGTGACAGATCAACCCGGGCTGCGCCGGTCGGTCGCGCGCCCTTGCCCGTTGGCCCTAACATCGCTGCATGGCCGGCTCGGCGACGCCCCGTCACCGCATCATCGTGCTGCCCTGGATCAAGGGCCTGATGCAGCGCTTCGTGCTGCCCAACTGGCTGGCCATCACGCTGGGGCCGATCATCTTTGCCTGGCGGCCGCTGGGCGCGCGCGAGCTGGCCCACGAGCTGGCCCACGTGCTCCAGTGGCGCCAACACGGGCTGCTCTACCCCTTCCGCTACTGGCGCGCGTCCGAGAAGGCGCAGGCGGCGGGCCTCGATCGCTACCGCGACAACGAGTTCGAGGTCGCCGCGCGTGCAGCCGAGGAGTCCGTCATCGAGTCGCCCATCGCATAGGGACCGGCTCCGAGGCCGCGGGCGGCCCGCGCCGACCAGGGCCGCGCCGGGCGCGGGGCGCCGTGCTTTGGGGCATCGGCTGCGGACTAATCCCTCCATTCCTAGTTCTTGCAGAGCGGCCTGCATTAGCTCGCCGAGAGCGCTGATCGGGGCAGGCTTGGTCTGCGCTTGCCGCCATTTCACGCTCGGGCGGGCTACGGCGCGGGACAACTCCACGAGGACAGACGCGTGTCGGCCGCGTTACGGGCTACGATCCGCAGGAGTTAGCAATGGAGGGGGTAGCAACCAGCCTTAGGCCACCTGCGCCTGGTCCCAGTCAGGCCCGGCCCCGCCGCCCGCCCCGGTGCGCGCCGGCGCGCCGGCCCGGCCCCAGCGGTTAGATCAGGTCGCGCTGGACGCTGTAGACGTCCTTCAGCTGCTCTATGCGCGACAGGACCTTGGCCAGCTGCGCCACGGAGGCCACCTGCAAAGTGGCCTGCACCGTGGCGGTGTGGTCGTCGTTGACGCGCACGTTGGCGGCCACGATGTTGACCTTGTTCTCGGCCATCACGTTGGTGATCTCGGACAGCAGGCCGGTGCGGTCGTAGGCTTCGACCCGGATGGCGATGGGGTAGGTCTGCTCGACACTGCCCTCCCACTCGACCTCGATGAGCCGGCCGATGTCGCGCTCGTTGACGACAGTCGTGCAGGTGGGCAGGTGGACGGTCACTCCCCTCCCCCGGGTGATGTAGCCCACGATCGGGTCGCCCGGGATGGGGTGGCAGCACTTGGCGAAACGGATCATCAGGTCGCCTACGCCCTTGACGCGAACGCCCCCAATGCGGGCCGGCGTGGGTGGCGCCACCTGGGGCAGGACTGCCTCGTCGGCATCGTCGGCCACGCCCAAACGCATGACCACCTGCTGGGCGCCGATCGCGCCGTAGCCAATGGCGGCGAAGAAGTCGTCCACGCCGGGGTAACGGAACTGCTCGGCCACCTCGGCCACGCGCTCGGCGCCCACCTTCTCCAGCGACGTGCGCGCCAGGCGGCGCAGCTCCCGGTCCAGCGACTCGCGGCCGTGGACGATGTTCTCGTCGCGCTGCTGGCGCTTGAACCACTGGCGGATCTTTTCCTTGGCGTGGCCGGTCTGGACGATCTTCAGCCAGTCGCGCGAGGGGCCGTGGGCAACCTTGGTCGTGACGATCTCGACGATGTCGCCGTTCTTGAGTTTGTAGTCGAGTGGCACCAGCCGGTTGTTGACCTTGGCGCCGATGCACGAGTGGCCCACGTCCGTGTGGATGCGGTAGGCGAAGTCGAGCGGCGTGGCGCCGGCGGGCAGGTCCTTGACGTCGCCGCGCGGCGTGAACACGAAGACCTGGTCCTGGAAGATATCGAGCTTGAGGCCCTCCACGAACTCGGTCGCGTCCGACACGTCGCGCTGCCAGTCGAGCAACTGGCGCACCCAGGCCAGCTTGGCGTCGTAGTCGCGGTCGCTCTTGGAGCCTTCCTTGTAGCGCCAGTGGGCGGCGATGCCCACCTCGCTGATGCGATGCATCGCCTGCGTCCGGATCTGGACTTCGAGCGGCTTGCCGTCGAGCGCCACGACCGCCGTATGCAGGCTCTGGTAGGCATTGTTCTTGGGCATCGCGATGTAGTCGTCGAACTGCCCCGGGATGGGCCGCCAGAGGGAGTGGACGACGCCCAGCGCGGCGTAGCACTCGCGCACGTCCTCGACCAGCACGCGCACGGCATGCACGTCGTAGATCTCGCCCAGGTTGGCACCCTTGCGCTGCATCTTTCGCCAGATGCTGGAGATGTGCTTGGGGCGGCCCGACAGCTCGGCCTTGATGCCCTGCTTCTCGAGCGACTCGCCCAGCACGCCCATGGCCCGCTTGACGTAGGCCTCGCGAGCTCGGCGGTGGGTCTCCAGCTGGTCGGCCAGCAGCCGGTACTGCTCGGGCTCGAGGATCTTGAAGGAAAGGTCCTCCAGCTCCCACTTGATCTGCCAGATGCCCAGGCGCTCGGCCAGCGGGGCGTAGATCTCGGCCGTCTGGCGGGCGATGCGCTGCTGCTTGGCGCGCGGCAGGGCGCTGATCGTGCGCATGTTGTGCAGCCGATCGGCCAGCTTGATGAGCACGACGCGGATGTCTTCCGCCATCGCCAGCAGCATCTTGCGAATGCTCTCGGCCTGCTGCTCCTCGATGGTGCGAGCGCCGAACTTGGAGAGCTTGGTCACACCGTCGACGAGCTGGGCCACCTCCGCCCCGAAGCGCTGTTCGATGTCCTCCAGCGAGAAGTCCGTGTCCTCGGGGATGTCGTGCAGCAGGGCGGCCATGATGGCCACCGGGTCCAGGCCCAGCTCGGCCAGCGTCTGGGCGACGGCCATGGGATGCGTGACGTACGGCTCCCCGCTGACCCTGCGCTGCTCACCGTGGGCCTCGACCGCGAACTCCCAGGCCTGCCTGACCGGCGCCAGGTCCGCTTGCGGGTAGTGCCGCGCGAGCTCCTCCTCCAGCCGCTTGGCGGCCGCGTTGAGTGCGCGCCGGCTGTAGCCGGTGGGCAGGGTTCGCGTAGCGCGCTCACGCACCGGGCTCTCGCGGGCTGCGGAGCGCTCCTTGCGGGCGGGCGGCGTGATCGGCGGTTCAATCGACATCCTGCGGCCAGTGTAGCGCGAGGGGCAGGCGGCTCCGGAGGGCCGCTTCGTGTACCGTGTCGCGCGATGCGCGACACGGATGGCGCCGCGCCCGCAGTGATTCCGGCGTTCCGGCCCTCAGGCGAATGAGGCTGATGCTCCAGAAACTCCCGCGCAACCGCGTACCTCTGCCGACTGTGCTGCTGGCCCTCGTGCTGGCCGCCTGCATGAGCTCGCCGCCGCCGCCCAGCCCGACCGCCGTCGGCGTGGTCACGCCCCCACCGGCGACGGCCACTCCGACGCCCTCACCTGCGCCTACGCCGACCCCCAGCCCGAGCCCGACACCGACCCCCAGCCCTAGCCCTTCACCCAGCCCCAGTCCCAGCCCCAGCCCGACGCCGGCCGACCAGGCCGAAGCCCATGCGGTCCAACTACAGGCCACGCTCGAAGCCCAGCTCGTGCTGAGGCGCATTCCCGGCGCAGCGGCCCTCGTCGACTTCCCCGACGGCAGCCGCTGGAGCGGCGTTGCCGGCCTGGCCTCCATTGACCCCGCCCAACCGGTCACGCAGGACACCGGTTTCGTGGTGGGCAGCATCACCAAGACCTTCGTGGCCGCCTGCGTCATGCAGCTCGTGGAGGAGGGCGTGCTGGAGCTGGAGGCGCCTCTCGCTCGCTGGCTGCCCGATTACCCCCGCGCGCGGCGCATCACGTTGCGCCAGCTCCTCAACCACACCAGCGGCGTGCACAACTACTTCGAGCACCCGCTCTACGAGTCGCTCGTCTTTGGCCGGCCCGCCCACGAGTGGACGCCGGAGGAGGTGCTCGAGGAGTTCCGCAGCCCGCCCTATTTCGCGCCGGGCAACGGCTTCTACTACTCCAACACGGGCTTCATCCTGTTGGGGCTGGTCATCGAGGAGGCCACCGGGGCATCCCTGGACGAGGAGCTGGGGCGGCGCTTCCTCGGGCCCATGGGGCTGGAGGACACGCACCTCCAAACCGCCGACGGGGGTCAGCCCGGCTGGGCGCACGGATACCTGCGCGCCCAGGGCGGCCACCGCCACGTTACCAACGAGGACGATCTGCGCCCCAGCACCTCGGCGGCCACCGTCGCCTGGGCAGCCGGTGCGATGGTCTCCACCGCCGACGACATCGCCGACTGGGCCCAGGCCCTGTACAGCGGCGACGTGCTGGCCGAGGAATCGCTGGCCCAGCTCACCGACTACTCCTACTCACCCCATCCGCGGGGCACCTACGGGCTGGGCACCCGCACGCGGGTCGTGCAGGGTGCGCGAGCCTACGGCCACACCGGCTCCCTGCGCGGCTACATCGCCGCCATGTGGCGCTTCCCGCGGGAAGAGGTGACGGTCGTGATCCTGACCAATGTCGGGCGCTACGACGGCAACCGCCTGGCCGACGCGCTGGTCACGCTAGCCCTCGACGGCGACGCCGTGCCGCCGCCCGACACCTCGCCGCTGCCGATCACCCCGCCGCCGCCCGACACCTCGCCACTGCCAACCCAGAGCCCGACGAGCGCGCCCTAGCCCCTCAGGACCCGTAGCCCAGCTCGGCCAGCGCCTCGCGCGCGGCGGCCGCCTCGTCCCACTCGATCGCGCCGCCGGCCATCTCGATCGTCCGTTCGTGGCCCTTGCCGCAGAGCACGACCACGTCGGCCGGACGGGCCTGCCCGACGGCCTCCGCGATGGCGTTTCGGCGGTCGGGCACGAGCAGCAGGTCCCGGCCGCGCACGCGCCCCACGCTTTCCGCTCCCGCCGCGATCTGCTCGAGGATTGCCTGGCGGTCCTCGCCGCGCGGATCCTCGTCGGTCAGCACGACCAGCCGGCAGCGCTCGCCGGCAACGCGGCCCATCATCGGCCGCTTGAGCGTGTCACGCTCACCGGCCGAGCCAAAGACGCAGATCAGCCCGCCGCCGCCGGCGACCGCCAGCGGGGCCAGGCTGTCGAGCACCTTGGCCAGCGAATCGGCCGTATGGGCGTAGTCGACCACCAGCGTGAAGGGCTGGCCGGCGTCCACTCGCTGCATCCGGCCGGGCACCCCGCCGACCGACTCCAGGCCAGCTCGGATGGCGTCGGGCGGCAGCTCCAGCGCCTCGCCCACCGCCACGGCGGCCAGCGCGTTGTGGGCATTGAAGCGGCCGGCCAGGCGCAGGCGCAGGGACTCTTCCCAGCGCGGCGTGCGGACCAGCACACGCAGCCCGGCAGCGTCCTCCTCGATCCGCAGGGCGCGCACGTCGGCCGCGGCCGCCGTGCCGTAGGTCAGCCGGCGCGCTCCGGCCGCCTCCGCCGCCGCCCCGAACTCGGGCGCCACCGGATCGTCCAGGTTGAGCACGGCCCACTTGCCGAAGCCCTTGTCCGGGTTCGCGTCGCTCACCGCCAGGCGTTCGAAGAGCCGGCGCTTGGCGGCGCGGTAGGCCTCCGGCGTGCGGTGGAACTCGAGGTGCTCGTGAGTCAGGTTGGTCAGCACGGCGACGTCGTAGGCGACTTCGCCGACGCGTTCCTGGGCCAGCCCGTGCGAGGTCGACTCGACGATCGCGAAGCGATCGCCGGCGGCCAGCATGGCGGCCAGCGCAGCCTGCAGCTGGGGCGCCTCGGGGGTCGTCTGGCGGCTGCGCGCGATGACCTCGCCGCCGGCGATGGTCTCGACCGTGCTGAGCAGTCCGCTGGGCAGGCCGCCGGCCTCCAGCACAGAGCGCAGGAGGTAGGCCGTGGTGGTCTTGCCGTCCGTCCCCGTCACGCCGACGATGCCCAGCCGGTGGCTGGGGAAGCCGTTCAGCGCGGCGGCGGCGAGGGCCAACGCAGGCCGGGCCTGCGGGACCAGGACCTGCGGCACGCCAGGCAGCGGAGTGGCGCGCTCGGCGATCACCGCCGCCGCGCCCCGAGCGACGGCCTGGGGGATGAAGTCGTGGCCGTCGGCGTGGCCGCCCGGGACGGCCACGAACAGCGCACCCGGCTCCACGGCGCGGGAGTCGAAGGCCACGGCGCTGATGACGATGGCGCCGGGCGGCCGGTCCCCCCCGGGCAGGGCGCTGCGCAGTAGGCCGCGCGACTCGAGCAGCCTGATTAGCTCGCCGAGCGTCAGTTCGGCGCCGGCGCTCACTCGGTTCCTCGCCGGCGGCGCAGAACGGAGCGCAGCAGGTTCAGCGTGTCGGGCAGCTCGGGCACCTTCAGCAGGCGGCTGTAGGCGGCGTAGACGGCCCCGGCCGCCAGCGAGGCCAGCGCGACCTGCCCAAGCAATGCCAGTCGGTCCAGGTCCGTGCCCAGGTACATCTCGGTGAGGCGCACGACGACCAGCGCAGTCAGCCCGGCCAGCAGCGCGCCACCGGTGAACACGATGAGCGGCCGGGTGATGTTCTCCAGCCCGGCCCCGGGCGTGCGCTGCCACAGGATGATGCCCAGCAGGGTGGCCTCGAACCAGGCCCCCGCGGCGATGCCCAGGGCCAAGCCGGAGAGACCCAGCGTGCCCACAGTGCTGACCGAGATGGCCACGTTGACCGCGACCGACAGCAGGGCCACCACCACCGGCGTGCGCGTGTCCTGGCCGCTGTAGAAGGCACGTGCCAGGACCACCACCATCGAGTGCGCGGCCAGGCCCACGAGCAGCAGCAGCAGGGTGTTTGCCGTCAGGTCGATGGCGCGCTCGTCGAAGCCGTAGTCGAAGAGTAGCGTGACCACCTGCCGGCGCAGGACGATGCCCACGGCGCTGATGAACAGCATCGCGTAGAGCAGCAGGCGCAGCGAGCGCACGACCAGGGTGCCGAACTCGCGCACGGAGCCGGCGGCGATGGCCCTGGCCATCGAAGGCAGCAGGACGACACCCAGCGGAAAGCCGATCACGCCCAGCGGAATCTGCAGGATCGTGAAGGCCACGTTGTAGGCGGTCACGGCGCCCACGCCGACGCCCGTCGCCAGCACGGTGTTGATCATGAAGGTGATCTGGTTGGCGCCCAGGCCGATCGCGCGGGGGGCCATCAGCAGCAGCACCTGCCGCGACGCGCTGTCGCCCAGGTCGATGTTGAACGACAGCCGGAAGCGCTCGCGCATCAGCGGCGGCAGCTGCACCAGCAGGTGCAGCAGCGAGCCGGCCACCACGCCGATGGCCAGCGATTCCACGCCCAGCGAGGGCCCCAGCAACAGGGCGGCCGCGATGATGGCCAGGTTGTAGAGCAGCGGCGCCACGGCCGAGGCCGCGAAGCGGCCGCGCGCGTTGAGCACGCTCGAGGCCACTGCGCCCAGGGCCAGGAAGATGGGCGAGAGCAGCATGAGCCGCGTCAACCGCACGGTCAGCTCGGTCTGGACCATGTCGAAGCCGGGCGTGATGATGGGCACGATCTGGGGCGCGAAGATGGCTACCAGGCTGGCCAGCCCGGCCAGCACCAGCAGCACCAGGTTGAGCACGGTCGAGACCACGCGCCAGGCGCGCGCCTCTTGCTCGCGCGAGAAGAGGCCGGCCAGAACGGGAATGAGCGCCGAGCTCAGGGCGCCGGCGGCGACCAGCTGGAAGATCGCGTCGGGCAGGCGAAAGGCAGCGAAATACGCGTCCAGCTCCGCACCGGCACCGAACAGGTTGCTGATGACAACCAGGCGGATCCAGCCCAGCACCCGCGACAGGAAGAAAGCCCCCGCGACGACCAGGCCGGCGCGGGCCAGCGTCTGGGCGGTCACCTGTCGCTGGTCTCCGCCTTCCCCGGCGACCGGCGCGCGGCGCGGGGGTGCGCCTGGCGGTAGACGCCGCGCAGACGCGAGGGCGAGACATGCGTGTAGATCTGGGTCGTGCCCAGGCTGGCGTGGCCCAGCAGCTCCTGCACCACGCGCAGGTCGGCCCCGCCCTCCAGCAGGTGGCTGGCGAAGGAGTGGCGCAGGGTGTGCGGCGAGGTGCCGGCCGGCAGGCCGGCGCGGCGCACCAGCAGGTCGAGCCGGTAGCGCAGGCCGCGCACGCCCAGCGGCCCGCCCGTTGCGTTGAGGAAGAGACTGCCCCCGTCCGGGGCCCCGGCGTCCCCGCCCGCGCCGTCTCGCCCTTGGGGCTTGCCGCCCCCACCGGCCTCCAGCAGCACCGGCCGCGCCTCGGCCAGGTAGCGTGCCAGCGCCTCTCGAGCAGGCCCGCCCAGCAACCCGACTCGCTCCCTGCGACCCTTGCCCAGCACGCGGAGCTCACCGCGCGCCAGGTCCAGGTCGGCCAGTCGGGCGCCGGCCAGCTCGCTGGCCCGCAGGCCGGCCGCGTAGGCCGTCTCGACGATCGCGGCATCGCGCAGCGCGAGTGCGGCCCGCCGGCGGCGATCGCCCGGATTGCCAGCTCGCCCGCCCCCCGCGACCTGCCCGCTGGCCTCGATCAGACCCTCCACCTCCTCGACCGACAGCACGCGCGGCAACCGGCGCGGCAGGCGCGGTGTCAGCACGACTGCCCAGGGATCCGCCTCGACCAGGCCCTCGCGCCGGGCGTGGCGGTAGAACGAGCGCAGCGCCGCCAGCCGGCTGCTGATCGAGCGGCGGGCCAGCGGCCGGTCCGCCAACTCGGCGAGATAGGCACGCAGGGTCGTGCGTGGCGGCGTGCGCCAGTCCGTGGCCCGCTGGGCCAGCCAGTCGAGATACTGCCCGACCGCCGTGCGGTAGGCCCGCCGCGTGTGCTCGGATGCGTCTCTCGCCGCCAGCCCCCCGAGGAACGCCTCGAGCGCCTCGGCGCCGGTCACGGGCGCCTGTGGCTCACGCCGCGGAGCGCGTTCGCCGCCGGCCGTTGCCGCTGCCACGCGCCGGGCGGCGAGGCGCGGCCAGGGCGGCCGGGTTGGGCTCTCCGCCCGGCAGGCGCGCGCCGGGCGCGACCTCCGCCGGCAGCTCGATGCTGGCCCCGCAGCGCAGGCAGATGCCGCCCTCCTCGCCGTTGCGGGCGACCGGGCCCGCATCCGCGTCGTGCAGCGCGCCAAGTGGCTCGCGCGAGGTGGTGAAGTTGCACTTGGGATAGCGCGCGCAGCCCCAGAAGACGGCGCCGGTACGCCTTGCGCGGCGGGCCACCAGCGTGCCTTTGCCGCACTTGGGGCACTCTACCTCGAAGGGCAGCGGCGGCGGGGGCGGGGGACCGCTCTTGCGGATGTAGTCGCAGTCGGGGTAGCGCGAACAGCCGGCGAAAGGCCCGAAGCGCCCGCGGCGCGCCACCAGCGCGCCCTCGCCGCACTTGGGACAGGCCTCGCCCACGCCCTCCACCGGGGCGGTTTCCTGCTCCTCTGTGGGCAGCGGCCGCGTCTCGCGGTGCTCGGGATAGAGCGAACAGGCCAGGAAACGGCCGTTGCGCCCAAGACGGATGACCATCGGGTGGCCTTCGGAGCACACCTCGTCCGTCGCCTCGGTGGTGAAGTCGCTGCGCTTCAGCTCGGTGCGCTTCTCGTCGACCAGCGCCCGGAAGGGCTCGTAGAAGGCGCGCAGCAGGGGCACCCACTGGCGCTCGCCGCGGGCGATCTCATCGAGCTCCTCCTCCATGCGCGCCGTGAACTCGACATCGACGAACTCGCCGAAGTGGTCGACGAGCAGGTCCGTCACGACCTCGCCCACCGGCTCCGGGCGCAGCCGGCGCTCGACGACCGTGACGTAGCCGCGGTCGATGATCGTGGAGATGGTGGCGGCATAGGTGGAGGGGCGGCCGATGCCGTGCTCCTCGAGCGCCTTGATCAGGGTCGCCTCGGTGAAGCGCGGCGGAGGCTGGGTGAAGTGCTGAGTCGGGGTCACCTCGCGCACGTCGGTCAGATCGCCCTGGGCCAGCGCCGGCAGGCTGCGCTCCTCCTCCTCGGCCGCGTCGTCAGAGCCCTCCGTGTAGACCGCCGCGTAGCCGTCGAACAGGGTCCGGGTGGCGCTGGCGCGCAACTCGTATGGGCCGGCCGACAGGTCGACCGTCGTCGTCTCCATCTCCTTGGGCGCCATCTGCGAGGCCAGCCCGCGCTGCCAGATCAGGCGGTAGAGCTTCAGCTCGTCGGCGCCCAGCTGGGAGGCGAGGCTGTCCGGATCGCGCCGGAAGCTGGTCGGGCGGATGGCCTCGTGCGCCTCCTGGGCACCCTTGCTGCGCGTCTTGAAGGTTCGCCCGCGGGGCATCGTGTAGCGCAGCCCGAAGCGTGAGCCAATTACCCGCCTGGCCTCGCCCATGGCCTCCCCCGCCATGGCCGTCGAGTCCGTCCGCATGTAGGTGATCAGGCCGACCCGACCATCGGCCGTGTCCACGCCTTCGTACAGGCTCTGTGCCACGCGCATCGTGCGCTTGGGATTGAAGCCCAGCTTGCGGCTGGCCTCCTGCTGCAGAGTGCTCGTCGTGAAGGGCGGGGCGGGGTTGCGCTTGAGCGGACGGCTGCCGATCTTGTCCACCAGCGGCCGCGTCTCGCGCAGGGCGGCGGCATGGCGCTCGGCCGTCTCGCCGTCGCCTATCTCGGCCTTCTCGCCGTCGACGACCACCAGCACGGCTGTGAAGGTCTCACCGGCCGGTCTGGCCAGCAACAGCTCCAACGTCCAGTACTCGCGCGGCACGAACGCACGCACCTCGCGCTCCCGCTCGACGACCAGGCGTACGGCGACCGACTGCACCCGGCCGGCCGACAGCCCGGCGCGCACCTTGCGCCAGAGCAGCGGGCTGAGCGTGTAGCCCACCAGGCGATCCATGATCCGACGCGTCTGCTGGGCGTCGACCAGGTTGCCGTCGATGGCCCGCGGGTGCTCGAAGGCCTCGCGGATGGCCTGCTCGGTGATCTCGCTGAAGGTCACCCGGCGGGCCTTCTCGGGCGGCACGCCGGCGGCCTCGGCAACGTGCCAGGCGATCGCCTCGCCCTCGCGGTCCAGATCCGTGGCCAGGTAGACGGCGTCCGAGCTGCGCGCTGCCTTCTCGATGGCCGCGACATGCTTGCGCCGATCCTCGCTGACCACGTACTCGGGCGCGAAGTCGTGATCCACATCAACGCCCAGCTTGTTCTTGCCCGGGTTCTCGGGCAGGTCGCGGACGTGGCCGTAGGAGGCGAGGACCTTGAAATCGGGACCCAGATAGCGCTCGATCGTGCGCGCCTTGGCCGGCGATTCGACGATCACCAGGTTCTTCGTCATCGGCGGGGAGTGTAGCACCGGCCTCCGGCGCTCCCGGGCGGCGCCCAAAGGGCGCCGGCCGCTCGAATCAGAGCGCGCGGATGCGGCGCAGAAGCTCCTCGTCTGCCTCCGGCCCGTCGTCGTGGGCGCCGGCGTCCAACTCCAGGACCTGCTCCGGATCGGGCAGCACGCTGTACAGCTCGTTCCCGGGCACGGATACCAGGGCGCCCTCCGCCGAGTCTTCCGCAGAGCCGTGGCCGTTGCCCGCCGCCGCTCCGCCGCCGGCCGGCACGTTCCGGTTGGCCGCGGCAAAGGACTGGCTGGGCACCTCCACGAAGCGCATGGTGGAGAGCGGGATGATGAAGACCGCGTCCTCGCGAACGACCGAGCGGGGACGCTTGCCATCCGTCGTGCGCAGATTGGTGCACAGCAGGCTGACGTCCTCCGGCTTGGGGGCGACGTACAGGTCGGCTAGCATGGGCTGCTCGCCCACGGGGTGCAGAACGGCGTTGCGGATCACGGCCCGACTGTGCGCCCCGCGCGCATACCCGCGCAACGGTACCTAGGTCCCGGTCGCCGCTCATCCCAGCAGCGGCCCCGCCGGCAGATAGGCCGGCCCGACGGCCTGCGCCCAGCCGCGCATGAGCAGCAGCGTGACGGCGCCCGAGACGGCCGCCGGCGGCAGGTCCGTGTCCTGCACGATGACGTCCAGGCCCGCGGGGCTGCGGCAGATGCGCTCGGCCACGACCCGCTGCGCCGGACCGAGACTGGCCAGCGCGGCAGCGCGAGAGGCGGGACCGGGGATGTCTGCCGCTGCGGGCCCAGCGTCGAGGTAGCCCAGATCGGCGATCAGCTCGTCCAGCCCGACCAGCGGCCGGGCGGGCGTCTCGCGCAGCAGGGCCAGCGAGCCCGCCACGGACCAGTCGCCCACGCGCCCCGGCGCGACCAGCACCTGCCGGCCCAGGCCGAGGGCATGACGGGCCGTGATCAGCGCACCGCTGCGCGCCGGTGCCTCGACCACCAGCACGCTCTGCGCCAGGGCGGCGATGATCCGGTTGCGCCGCGGATACGTGCCCCTGGTGGCGTGAGTGTCCGGGTGGTGCTCGCTGACCAGCGCCCCGCCGCCCTCCACGATCGCCCGGCGCAGGCCGGCATGAGCGCGGGGACCCGGCGTGCGATGCCCGGCACCAATGACGCCCACCGTCCGGCCGCCAACCTCGACGGTCGCCGCGTGAGCGGCCCCGTCGATGCCCACGGCCAGGCCGGAGACCACGACCGCCCGCCACTCGGCCAGGCGGCGGGCCAGGCGGGCGGCCAGCGTCCGTCCGGCCGGCGTTGGCCGCCGGGTGCCCACCAGCGCCACGGCGCGCTCGCCGGCCAGCGCAGCCGGATCGCCCCAGCCGTTGAGCAGGTTGGGAGGCGGGTCCAGGTCGCGCAGGCGGGCCGGGTAGTCGGGGTCCAGGGGAGTGAGGGTCCACAGGCCCAGCGCCCGGATTGGGGCCAGCTTCGTGTCCGGATCGGCCGCCACGTCGGCCAGCCCGTCGAGCAGGGTGGTTGGCAAGGCTGGTCGCCCCTCCATCGTCCAGCGGCCGGCCGACCAGCGCCGCAGGCGCCCGTCGCGTGCCGCCTGCAGAACCTCGGCGGCCGAGCCGAAGCGGGCCAGCAGGACGCCCATCAGCTCCTCCGCCACGCCGGTCACCGAGGCGACACATATCCACGCGTCACTCTCGGACATGCGGCCCACCTCAGGCAGCCAGTGCCTTGGGCTGGCGCGGAGCCTGGCGCAGCGTGCCGGCGGCCAGCACGTCCTGCTCCAGCACCTCCTCGCGCAGCTCGAGGTCTGCGATGGAGCGCGCGACGCGCAGGACGCGATGGACGCCGCGCGCGCTCAGCTGATCTGCTTCGGCAAGTTCGACCAGCACGGCTCGCGTGGGCGCCGAGAGGCGACAGGCCTCCAGCAGCGCCGCACCGCCCAACTGCGCATTCGGCCGGCCCGGATTGCGCCGCAGGCCGAAGGCGCGCGCCGCCAGGATCCGTTCGCCGACAGAGGCGCTGGCCTCCGGCACGGGGCCATCGACCAGCTCGTGCGGCTCGACCCTGGCCATCTTCACGTGCATGTCGACACGGTCGAGCAGCGGGCCGCTGATGCGCTGAACGTAGCGCTCCGCGTCCGAGCGCAGGCAGCGGCAGCGGCGCGCAGGATCGTCCAGGTGCCCGCAGCGGCAAGGGTTCATGGCCGCCACCAGCTGAAAACGAGCTGGATAGCGGATGTGGCCGCGCGCCCGGGCGATGGTCAGCACGCCCTCCTCGAGCGGCTGGCGCAAGGCGTCCAGCGTGGAGCGGTCGAACTCGGCCAGCTCGTCGAGAAAAAGCACTCCCCGATGAGCTAATGTTGCCTCGCCCGGCAGCAGGGCCGGACCGCCTCCGACGAGGGCGGCGTACGAGCTGGTGTGATGAGGCGCGCGGAAAGGCCGCTCGCGGCGCAGGCCGCGCGGGCCCAGGATGCCGGCCACGCTCTCGATGACCGTCACCTCCAGCGCCTCCTCGTCGTCCAGCGGCGGCAGGAGGCCGGGAATGGCGCGGGCCAGCAGCGTCTTCCCGGCGCCGGGCGGTCCCACGAGCAGCAGGTTGTGCCCGCCCACGAGCGCCACCTCCAACGCCCAGCGAGCGTGGCGCTGACCGCGCACCTCGGCCAGGTCGACGGGCTCGCCGGCGCCGGTCAGCGCCGGCGGCCGATCATCGGATGCCGCTTCGCGGGACTCGGCACGAGCCTGGGGCGCGGACAGCTGGTGGGCCGGGCGTCGTGTCGCGGCGCGGGCGGTGCGGCCGCGTGGGCCGGCCACGAGCCGGGCGGCGTCGTCCAGGCCGGCCAGGCCGACGGCCTCCACTCCGTTCACCACGCCCGCCTCGGCCAGGTTGTGGGCAGGTACTCCAACGCGCCGGTAGCCGGCGCGAGCCAGCGTCGCCACCATGGGCAGTACGCCGGCCACGGGCTCCAGCGTGCCGGCCAGGGACAACTCGCCCAGCAGCGCCCAGCTGCCGCCCGAGCCGCGGATCTGGCCGGAGGCGACCAAGATGCCAATGGCAATGGCCAGGTCGTAGGCGGCACCGCGTTTGCGCAGGTCGGCCGGCGCAAGGTTGACCGTTATACGGGAGGCCGGGTAATCGAAGCCGCTATGGCGGATCGCGCCGCGCACGCGCTCGCGCGCCTCGAGCAGAGCCGCGTCGGGCAGGCCGACTATGTGGCAGGCGGGCAGGCCCGGCGCCACGTCGACCTCGACGCGCACGAGCTCGCCGCGCAGCCCGTTGATGACCGCCGTAATTGCCGTGGCCAGCATGGCCGGAGACGCTACCCGGCGGCGCTAACCACCGGCTCTACAGCGGCTTATCCGCCGCTTTGCGGACCGCCCGCGCGGCGGCTCGCCGAGTGATCGCCGCGCGCGTCAGCCGCGGGCGGGCTGCAGCTTGAAGGACGGTGCCCGGCGGGCCTGGGCCGGCTCGTCGTCGATGGCCTTGACGAAGTCCACCACGCCCTTGGCGATGGCCGAGTCGCCGCGCCGCATCATGAACGGTGCGCCGCTGTTGAGCGCGCCGATGGCCACCCGGTAGTCGTTCATGACCTGGTGCACGATCGGCCGGCGCAGCACGTTCTCGACTGCCTTCAGGCTGATGCCGGTGAAGGCATTGGCCCTGTTGAGGACCAGCTGCATGCGCTCCTCGGGCAGCCCGATCTGGGCCATCGTCTCGAGCACCAGGCGCACGTTCTTCAGGCACGACAGGTCGGCGGTCATGACCACGAACAGGTCGTCGGCGATCGAGATCACGTCAAGGGTGTGGTCGTCGAGCCGCTTGTCGAGGTCGACCAGGACGTAGTCGTACATCGTGCGCAGCACTTCCACCACGCGCAGCAGGTGATGCTGCTCGGCGCTGACGTGCTCGGCCGATTCGGGCGTGTTGGGGGCCAGCAGCAGGTCTACTCCCGAGTCATGGCGCACGACCACCCGCCGCAGCAGGTCCTGGTCGAAGCCATGGGCGCTGACCACGTCGACGATCGAGCGCCGGTCCGTGCCCAGGTCGAGGAAGACGCGGTGGTCACCGAACTGGAGGTTGCCGTCGACCAGCGCCACGGAGCGCTTGGCCACGCGGCGCAGGGCAATGGCCGAGTTGATGGCCAGCGTGGTCGTGCCCACGCCACCCTTGGCGCCGTAGAAGCCCAGCACCTTGCCCGCCTGTGGTGTGTCCTGCTGCGGCCGGGCGACGGGCACGTAGCGCACCAGCAGCCCGCGCACGCGAGCCGACAGCTCGACCGGGTGGATGGGCTTGGCCAGGTAGTCGTCCGCACCCAGGCGCAGGCCGCGCACCTTGGCGTCGATGTCGGCCACCTCGCCCAGCAGCACGATGGGCACGTGGGCGCCGCGCGCCTCGTTCTCGCGGATGCGCCGTACGACCTCGTCGCCGGGCAGGCCGGGCAGCGCCGAATCGATGATCAGCAGGTCGGGATGTTCGGCTGCCCAGCGCTCGACGGCCTGCTGCCCGTTGGTGCACACCGACAGCTCGTGGCTTTCCGCGCCGAGCACGTCGGCGGCGGCCTTCTGGACCGTTTCATCCCCCACCAGCAGGATACGAGCAGGCATTGGCACTCCCAGGGCGTGGCGCGACCGACTTTACGAGCCGATGCTAGGGATGCCCTCCGCCCATATCCAGACCGCAGTGGTACCCCCTACACCGAGCCGGAAGGCCCAGCGCAGGGGTACCCGCGTACCAGTCTGGCGCTTCGCGGCCCGGCGGCCGCGCGTCGCTACTCGGCCTTGAGACCGCGCTCGGCGTAGTGCGTGATGCGGTTGGCCAGCTCGACGAACTCGACGGGGATGATGAACTTGGTGGCCGGGCCGGCGCCCAGCCCCTTGAGCGCTTCCAGGTACTGCAGCGTCATCGTCTTCTCGTCGACCATACGGGCGGCGGCGAAGATTCGCTCGAGGGCCTGGCTGAAGCCTTCTGCCTCCAGGATCTGCGCCTGGCGTCGGCCCTCTGAACGCAGGATGGCGGCCTGCTTCTCGCCTTCGGCGACGTTGATGTTGGCCTGCCGGGCGCCTTCCGACTCGGTGATGACGGCGCGTCGGTTCCGCTCGGCCGACAGCATCCGGTTCATGGCGTCCTGCACGTCGCGCGGCGGGATGATCTCGCGGATCTCGACGGTGGTCACCTTGCCGCCCCAGCGCTCCGTCTGCTCATCGAGCTTGGCGCGCAGGACCTCGTTGATCTGGTCACGCTTGGAGAGCACGTCGTCGAGCAGGATGTCGCCGATCACCGCGCGCAGGGTGGTCGTGGCGATGCCCTGCAGGGCGCCCGAGAAGTTGGCCACGTTGACCTGGCTCTTGAGCGAGCCGACGATCTTCCAGTAGATCAGGAAGTCGATGTTGATCGGCGCGTTGTCCTTGGTGATGGTGGTCTGGCTGGGCACCTCGATGAACTGCTCGCGCTTGTCCACCTTCACGCCGCGATCGATGATCGGGATCAGGAACTGCAGGCCGGGCGGCCTGACCAGGCTCTCGTTGGTCTTGCCCAGCCGGTAGACGACCATCTCCTCGTACTGCTGGACGATCCGGATGGCCAGATAGACCACGATCAGGAGGAAGATGACGATGGCGGCGAGAACAGACAGTGCGACGGTATCGAGGGGCATGCTTTTCCTTTCTGCTAGGTGGCCGTGGCGCTGGGCTCGGCCGGTTCCACGACCAGCGTCAGCCCGTCACGGCTGACGATCCGTACG
Organism: Candidatus Limnocylindria bacterium; assembly: GCA_035514295.1. Classification (GTDB taxonomy): domain Bacteria; phylum Chloroflexota; class Limnocylindria; order Limnocylindrales; family CSP1-4; genus JALYGJ01. The sequence goes on from DATKBB010000129.1 coordinate 25,934, forward strand.
GGCGTACCCCGCTGGAGCGGACGCTCGTCGACTGCACGAGCGCTCCACTCCTCCCCTCCAGCATAGACGGAGCCGAAGGGGGTCAGCGGTCGGCGCACCTCGCCCAGCATGACGTTGGCCAGCTCCTGGCCGACTGTGCCCGCCGTGGCGGGTGCGTGGCGGGTGCGTATCGCGGCAAAGGCGATGAGCACCATGAAGGCAGCCGTCAGGATGGTCATGGTGATCACCACGGGCAGCGCGACCGACACGTCCGGCGCTGTCGGCGTGCCCGGCTCGGTGTACAGCGCGGCGGCGCCCAGCGCGAAGCAGACGATGCCGGCCACGGTCAAAAGGCCGTGACTGACCACCGAAAACTCGAGTATGAACAGGATCACGGCCAGCGCGATGAGCAGCAGCCCGCCCACGTTGAGGGGCAGGCTGCCGAAGCCGATGAAGGCCAGGATGATCGAGATCCCGCCCAGGATGCCGGTCACGAAGTTGGGGCTCTGGAGCTCGAAGATCAGCCCGTAGAAGCCGACGGTGAACAGGATGAAAGCGATGTTCGGGTCCGACAGGAGGTGCAGGAAGGCCTGCAGCGGGTTCATGGGCAGGCGTTCCGTCAGCGCGCCCTCGACGTCCAGCGTCACCTGCTGGCCCTGCACATTGACCGTCCGCCCGTGGGCGAACTCGAGCACCGCTGCCAGGTTGCCCGCCCGGCCGTCCACGCCGCCAGCCTCGACCGCCTCGTCGGCCGTGTAGGAGCGCGCCTCCGTGACGGTGGTCAGCGCCCAGTCGACGTTGCGCGATCGCTCGGCCGAGATGCTGCGCAGCAGGGCCAGCGTGTCTTCCATGACCTTGTCGCCCAGCGCGCCCTCGATGTCCTGTCCCTCGCCGGTGATGGGCGTTGCCGCCCCGATGTTGCTGCCCGGTGCCATGACGGCCACGTGCGCGGCCATGGTGATGAACGTGCCGGCGCTGGCGGCCCGGCTGCCCGGCGGGCCCACCCAGACGATCGTGGGCAGCGGCGCGTCGAGCAGCGTCTTGACTATGTCGCGCGTCGATTCGAGAGATCCGCCGGGCGTGTCGAGCTCGATGATCACGACCGCCATGCCTTCGCGCTGCGCACGCAGGGTCGCCTCGCGCAGGTAACCCGCCATCACCTGGTCGACGACGCCGGTGGTGGGCAGCACATAGACGCGCCGCTCGCTCTCCTGGCCGAAGGCCGTGCCCACCACCAGCATGGCCAGGCCCATGGCGAAGAGCAGGCGCGCCAGCCGGCGCAACGCTATCAGCCTGCCTGTGGCGGTCATGGCACGCTCGATTATCGCTCACCTAGCGACGGCGGTCCCTGAATCGTCAGAAAGTCGAACAGGAGGCTGCTCCAGGTCTCCAGGCTGGGCGCCACCTGGGCCACCTCGGCCAGCGTGGCGAAACGGCCCTCGAGCTTCTCCGTCTCGCGCACGCGGACCGGCCGGCCGGCCGCATCTGCGCTGAACACCAGTCCCAGGTGCACCGCTCCCACGGGATCGTCGTCGTCGTTGAGCACGCCCAGCGGCTGGAAGTCGGGCATGAAGTCCGCGGCCAGCTCCTCGCGCCACTCGCGCGCCAGGCCGGCCAGCGGATCGCCGTCGCCGGGGTTGACGTGGCCGCCCACCCCGATGGAATGCCGCTCATGCAGGCGCGCGTCGCCGCCGGCCCGCGTGCGGCGCATGAGGAAGACGCGCGGCCCGTCGCGCAGGGCCAGGTAGGGAATGACCTGCTTCCAGCTGGGATCGTCCTCCACCTCCGCCCGCGGGCGGAAGGTGGCCTGGCCGGCGATCGCGGCGAGGTACGGCTCCAGATCAACCGCCTGGACGCCTCGCCAGCCAAGGCCGCCGGGCACGTCCGCGCGAGGCAGGCCAAGCACCAGCTCACCATCGTCGCTCACGTTGCGGGGACGGCCTCCTTCTCGCGCCCCGCCGTCGGCGTGTACTCGTAGTCCTCGAGCCGGCCGGCGAGGAACGACTCGTAGGCCGCCAGGTCGAAGTGGCCGTGGCCCGAGAGGTTGAACAGGATCACCCGCGGCCGGCCCTCCTCGCGCGCGGCGAGCGCCTCGTCGATGGCCACGCGCACGGCGTGGTTCGACTCGGGCGCGGGCAGGATGCCCTCACTGCGCGCGAACTGGACGCCGGCCTCGAAGGTCGCCCGCTGGTGCACGGCGCGCGTTTCGATCAGCCCTTCGTCGACGAGCAGGCTGACCAGCGGCGCCATGCCGTGGTAGCGCAGCCCGCCGGCGTGGATGGGCGGGGGCACGAAGTCGTGGCCGAGAGTGTGCATCTTGACCAGCGGCGCCATCTGGCCGGTGTCGCCGAAGTCGTACTCGTAGCGGCCCTCGGTCAGCGAGGGCGCGGCCGCGGGCTCGACCGCGATGGCCCGGTAGCGGCCCTCGCCGCGCAGCTGGCGGCCGATGAACGGGAAGGACAGCCCGGCGAAGTTCGACCCACCGCCCGCGCAACCGATGACCACGTCGGGCGCCTCGCCGGCAAGCTCCATTTGCTTCAGCGCCTCCTGCCCGATGACCGTCTGGTGCAGCAGCACGAAGTCGAAGACCGAGCCGAGCGAGTAGCGCGTGCCCTCGTGAGTCACGGTGTCCTCGATCGCCTCACTGATGGCCATGCCCAGCGAGCCCGGATGGGCCGAGTTTTCGGACAGCACCCGCCGGCCGTACTGCGTGTCGGGGCTGGGGCTGGGCACGACCGACGCCCCGTAGGTTTCCATCAGGATGCGCCGGTACGGCTTCTGGTCGTAGCTGGCGCGGACCATGTAGACCTTGACCTCCAAGCCGAACAGCGCGCCGGCGAAGGCCAGCGCGCTGCCCCACTGCCCTGCGCCGGTCTCGGTGGCGAAGCGCCGGACGCCCTCTTCGCGGGCGTAGAACGCTTGCGCGATGGCGGTGTTCGGCTTGTGGCTGCCCGACGGGCTGACACCCTCGTACTTGTAGTAGATGTGGGCCGGCGTATCGAGCTTCTTCTCCAGCCGCCTGGCCCGGTGCAGCGGCGAGGGCCGGTAGAGCGCGTAGGCATCACGCACCGGCCCGGGGATCTCGATCTCGCGCTCGGTCGCAACCACCTGGCGGATGAGCTCCATGGGGAAGAGCGGCGCCAGGTCGGCCGGACCGATGGGCTGGCGGGTGCCCGGGTGCAGCGGCGGCTCGGGCGGCCGCGGCAGGTCGGCGGCGATGTTGTAGAAGCTGCGCGGAATGTCGTCCTCGTCGAGGATGAACTTGGTCCTGTCGTGCGCCACGGGGATCCTCCTGCTCGGTTCGACCGTTGCGCGCCGCTAACGCTCGCGCTCTAACCCGAAGCCTAACGGAGCGTCGGCGAGAGCCTCATAGGTGGATCCTGCAGGGCCGGTGAAGCTGCGGTAGAGAACGGCACGCTCCACCCGCCACCCGAAGCGCAGGTCCGGGCCGGCGCCGGCCAGGTCGGCCAGCAGCCGGGCGTCCACGCCGCGCGCGACGGTGACGTGTGGGCGCGGCGCGCTCCTCGCGTAGACGCCGCTGCCAATGGCGCGGTCGAGCCGACGGGACAGGCGGGCGATCTCGCGCCGGCCCTCGGACAGCCTGAGCCAGGCCACGCCGCCCCGCCGATCGTCCAGGCGGCCGTCGGGCTCACCCGTCGAGACCGCAAACGGCGCCTGGCTGGCTGCTGTGGCCCCAACCGCTGCCTGGATGTCCGGAACGCGCGCCGGCTCGGTCGCGCCGAGGAAGACGAGCGTGAGGTGAAGCTGCTCCGGCCGCGTCCAGCGCGCGTCCGGGTGGGCCCGGCGGAGCGCGTCCAGAGCCGCCCACAGCGCCTGCGCAGCGGCGGCCGGCAGGGGCGCCGCGACGAACAGCCGCCAGCGCTCCGGGCGCGCCGAGTCGCTCAGTTGACGCGCGCCGCCGGCCGGGGCACACCCAGCAGATCGAGCAGCTCGAGCAGGTCGCGGACGACCGGCACACCGGGGTGCTGCTCTGGCGCGCCATGGACACGCACGCGTTCGTCGCGATCGATGAGCACGGCGCGCATGCCCGCCGCCCTTGCGCCCAGCACGTCGGCGGCATACGAATCGCCCACGTGCAGCGCCTCGGGCGCTCCCACGTCAAGTTGCTCCAGCGCGTGCCGGAAGATCTCGGCACGAGGCTTCTGAAATCCGACGCGCGCGCTGATCGTCAGCGCCTCGAAGTGCGCCGCGAGTTCCAGGTCGTGCAGCAGCTCCGGCGCGGCCCAGCCCCAGTTGCTTATCACCCCCAGGCGGAAGCCTGCCTGACGCAGGGCATCGAGGGCCGGCGCGACGTCGTCGAAGACGAACCATGACGAGCGCCGGCTGAAGGCGACCTCGACGGCGCGGAAGAACTCATCGGGCAGGTCCGGATAGCCGAGGTTGGCAAAGATGCGGCCATCGAGCTCTTTGAAGCGCTGATAGGAGGCCTCTTCGCTCGCCTCGAACCGGTCGTCGATCTCCCATTCGGCGAAAGCCTCCCGCCAGGCCGCCTCGAAGTCTTCGGGATCGACGTTTATGCCGAACTCGGGATAGACCGTCGCGTAGACAGCCGGCCAGGACGGGTGGGCGCGCGTGAGCGTATCGCCCACGTCGAAGAAGAGGGCCGCTGGTCGGTGTTCGAGCACGGGAGGCCAGTCTAGCCCGGCCCTCTGCTAGTCGTTGTAGAGACGCTCCTCGATGAGCTTCTCCTGCACCTGCCGACCGTTGGGATCGAAGATCGAGAACTCGAAGTGCTTCTCGAACTCGAAGTCGATCGAGTGCTGGCCGGCCCGGTTCTTCTCCACCGTCAGGACCACCCAGTCACGGAAGCGCTGGGCCTGGTAAGGATTGAACTCGATGTTGGCCTTGGCCACGATGTTGTACTTCTCGTTCATGATCAGGATGATGTCGGCCTCGTAGTTGATGGCCGACGAGCCGCGCAGGTGGTGATTGCGCAGCCGGGCGGCCTTCAGGCCCTCCTTGTCGGCGGCCACGATGCTGACCAGCGGCACGCCCTGCGAGAGGGCGACATCCTTCAGCGCGTTGACGACGACGGTCACCTTCTCCGTCTCCGATGACGGGTCGGGGATGACCGGCAGCTTCTGCAGATAGTCGACGAAGACGACCAGCTGCCGGCCCGGGTCGATCGCGCGGTAGCGCTCGACCAGGAGGCGCAGGTTATCGACGGTGGTGGTGGTCTGCGAGCCGCGCATGAGATAGAGCGACTGGCCGTAGCGGGCGATGCGCTCGAGCGCCGGACGAAGGCGCGGGTTGGCGGTCAGGTCGGGGGGCTCGTCGGCGCCCTGGGCCATCCACGTGCCCAGGATCTCGCGGCGAACGTCCTGGATGCGCACGCCGGCTGCCGGCGGCATGGCCCCGGTCAGCACTGACTCCATGGCCACCAGGCGGTTGAGCAGGTACTCCTCGTCGTGCTCGAAGCACACGTACAGCACGCTGGCCTGCCCGCCCAGGGCGATGTTGCGCGCCATCTGCAGCGCGATCGTCGTCTTACCTGTCCCCTGTGCACCGCCGATGAGCATCATCTCGCCGGCCCGGATGCCGCCGCCCAGCGTCCGGTCGAGCGGCGAGAAGCCGAGTGGCAGCGCCTGGTACTCGGCCACGGCGCCGCTGCTCACCTTCTGGCTGAGGTTGGTCAGGACGGACATCGTCGACAGCGGCACGACGCTACCGCCGTCCGCCTCGATGCTCCAGGACAGGGACGAGTCCTGGGCCGCGCCGGCGGCTTCTTCCGGCGGAGCGGCATACGCCTCGCTGGGAGGCGGCGCGGCCTGCGCTGCAGGCGCTGGCTGCGCCACCGGGTAGGGCGCCTGGGCAGCCAGTGCCCCAAAGGGCTGGGCGCTCAGTGCGGCCGCGTTCGCCGGCCAGGCATCGCTACCAAAAGGCTGGGCGGGCGGCGCCTCGTCGTGGTCCGGAACCTCGCCGTTGATGGGCCCTGAGGGCGGCTGGTTGGTGTCCAAGGGAGTCTCCTGCACGTGACAGGCTTGCAGGCTACCTGTGGCCCCTCGCCCGCGGCACCATCCTAACCTCCTAGCGGTAGCACCACCAGAGGTCCCGTCACAAGCGCAACTCGGCCAGTCGCTGCCAGTAGCGCACGATCGTGCGCAGGCCGCCCTCGTAGTTGGCCAGGCTCATCCACTCGTTGGGCGCGTGGGCCTGATCGTCGGGCGGCGTGAAGCCCAGCAGCACCACCGGCAGGCCCAGCAATCCGGCGAACGAGGCCGCGGCCGGGATAGAGCCGCCCTCACGCAGGTAGTAGGGACGACCGCCGAAGACATCAGTCAGCGCGGCCGCGGCAGCCTTCGTCGCAGGATGGTCGATGGGCGTCAGGCTCCACAGGCCCTGGTTGATCAGCCTGACCTCGATGTCCACGCCGGGCGGAGCATCGGCCAGGACGAAGTCGCGCACGCGCTCGAATGTCCGCCGGGGGTCCATGTCGGCCACGAGCCGGCAGCTGATCTTGGCGTGGGCGTGGGCCGGAATGATCGTCTTACTGCCCTCGCCCGCAAAGCCGCCCCACAGCCCGTTGACGTCGAGCGTGGGCCGCGCGCCGCGGCGCTCCAGCACGGAGAACGCGGGCTCGCCGAAGAGCGAGTGGAGCCCATGCTCGCGTACGAATTCGGCCTCGTCGAAGGGCATCCGGGCGAACTCCTCGCGCTCACGCTCGCTCAGCTCGCGAACCTCGTCGTAGAAGCCGGGCACGGCCACCGAGCCGTCCTCGTTCTTGAGGCGGGCCACGATCGCGGCCAGGGCATTGGCCGGGTTCTGGACGTTGCCGCCGTAGCTCCCCGAGTGGAGGTCCACCTGCGATCCCTTGACGTCGATCTGGGCGTACATCAGGCCGCGCAAACCGACCGTGATGGCGGGCTTGTTGCCCTCGTAGAAGCCCGTATCGCTGATGACCGCCAGATCGGCCGCCAATCGCTCGCGGTTGGCCTTCAGCCAGCCATCGAAGTGGGTCGAGCCCGACTCCTCCTCACCCTCGAAGACGAAGCGCAGGTTGACCGGCAACCTGCCGGTAGTCTCGAGCAGCGCGCGGGCGGCCCACAGGTGCAGATGGACCTGGCCCTTGTCGTCGGCGGCGCCGCGAGCGTAAACGCGCCCGTGCTGGACGACCGGCTCGAAGGGGGGCCGCCTCCAGAGATCGAGCGGATCGACCGGCTGGACGTCGTAATGACCGTAGACGAGGACCGTCGGCGCGCCGGCCGCCCCCAGCCACTCGCCGTAGACCACCGGGTGGCCGCCGGTAGGCGACACCTCGACGTTGCCGATGCCCATGCCCTCGAGCCGTTCAGCCACGAAGCGCGCGGCGCGCTCCATGTCCGCGGCATGCTCGCTCAGCGTGCCGACGCTGGGAATACGCAGGAAGTCGAGGTAGTCTGCCAGCCGCTCTTGGGCGGTTCGCTCGAGGTACGCCTCGAGCTCGTTGGTGGAGTCGGTCACTCCCGGGCTCAGGCGGGCTGAGGCGAGGGCTTGGGCGCGGTGCTGGGACCGGGCGGCTCCTCCTCCGGGCGCGGCGCCATTGGGCCGCTCAGCGGCACCGGCGTGACGTGGGTGTCCTTGCGCGGGTCGGGCAGGTCGGCGAACATCTTCTCGAACTCTTCCTGCTCGACCGTCTCCTCCGCCACCAGCCGCTCGGCAAGCTGCACGAGGCGGTCCTTGTAGCGGGTCAGGACGTCGACTGCGCGCGCGTAGCTGCGGTCGATGATGGCCCGCACTTCCTCGTCGATCTGCTTGGCCACGTCGTCCGAGTAGTTGCGCTGCTCGCCTATCTCACGCCCCAGGAAGACCAGCTCATCGCGCTTGCCGAAGGCCAGCGGACCCAGCTTCTCGCTCATCCCGAACTCGGTGACCATCCGTCGCGCCAGCGTAGTCGCCTTCTCGATGTCATTGGACGACCCAGTGGTCGTGTCACCGAAGATCAGCTTCTCGGCGGCGTTGCCGCCAAGCATGCCGGCGATCTTGTCCTCGAACTCGCTCTTGGACTGGAGATAACGGTCCTCCGTGGGCAGGCCCATCGTGTAGCCAAGGGCCATGCCACGGCTGATGATGCTGACCTTGGCCACCGGGTCCGTCTTGGGCAGGATGCGCTGGACGATGGCGTGGCCGCCCTCGTGGTAGGCGATGATCGCCTTCTCGGCGTCGCTGATAACGCGGCTCTTGCGCTCGGGCCCGGCAACGACGCGCTCGAGCGCCTCGCCGAACTCGGGCGTGCTGATGACCTTCTTGTTGCGCCGTGCGGCGAGGATGGCCGCCTCGTTGACCAGGTTGGCCAGGTCAGCGCCGCTGAAGCCGGGCGACTGGCGGGCGATGGTCTGCAGGTCAATCGCCTTGTCCAGCGGCTTGCCCTTGGCGTGGACCTTCAGGATCTCGAGACGGCCCTTCATGTCAGGCCGGTCGAGGATGACCTGCCGGTCGAAGCGGCCCGGGCGCAGCAGCGCCGGGTCGAGCACGTCGGGCCGGTTGGTGGCTGCCACCACGATGACGTTGGTGTTGGTGTCGAAGCCGTCCATCTCGACCAGGATCTGGTTGAGCGTCTGCTCGCGCTCGTCGTGCGAGCCGCCCAGGCCGGCGCCGCGCTGGCGGCCCACGGCGTCGATCTCGTCCACGAAGACGATGCACGGGCTGTTGCGCTTGGCCTGGTCGAACAGGTCGCGCACGCGGGACGCGCCCACGCCCACGAACATCTCCACGAACTCCGAGCCGGAGATGCTGAAGAAGGGCACGCCGGCCTCGCCGGCGACGGCGCGGGCGAGGAGCGTCTTGCCCGTGCCGGGCGGCCCGACCAGCAGCACGCCGCGCGGGATGCGCGCGCCGAGCTGGTTGAACTTCTCGGGGTACTTCAGGAACTCGACGACCTCCTGCAGCTCCATCTTGGCCTCGTCCACGCCGGCCACGTCGTTGAACGTAACCACCGTCTTGTTGCCCAGGAACATGCGCGCCCGGCTCTTGCCGAAGCTCATGGCCTGGTTATTCGTGCCCTGCGCCTGGCGGAACATGAAGAACAGGAAGGCACCGATGATGATCAGCGGCAGCAGCATGTAGATGCCGATGGTCAGCCAGCCGCCGCTATCGGGGCGGTCGGCGGCGAAGACCTGGGGCACCTGCTGACAGGCCGGCGGCGTGCAGACGGCAGCCATGTCGGCGCGCACGTCGGTCACGAACTCGCTGGGCACGACGGTGTTGACAACGATTGGAGTGCCCGGGGGGTCCTCCTCGTGCAGCGTCACCTCCAGCTGGTTGCCGCGCTGGGTGACCGTGGCCACCTCCCCATCCTGGACCAACTGTAGGAAGGAGTTATCGCCCGAGTAGGGGATCGGCTCGGGCTGTCGGTCGCTGAAGAGGAACATGTAGAGCAGGGCGGCGGTTCCCACCACCAGGACGAGGGTGACGATGCCGTTACGCAGGAAGCGACTGTTCAAAAGGGACGAGACCTCATGTCGGCCGGTGCCTGACTCAAGGCAGGCGGCTTGGATTATATGCCCCCACTCGCAGGGGCCAATGCTAACGGCCCGGCCTGGCCAGGCGACAGCAACCTTTAAGTCAGGGGATTTCTGGTAGCGGAGGGCGGATTCGAACCACCGACCAAGGGCTTATGAGTCCCCTGCTCTACCACTGAGCTACTCCGCCACCGGGCTCCGATTCTAGCGCAGCCGTCGCTTCTCCCTGTGTGCGTGGACGTCCGCGCGAGCGAAGCGGGCAGCTGGGGCGGCGCTCGGGGCTTCGCCTCGGCGCTCGGATGCACCGCCTGTTAGTGGTCTGCAAGCCAGCCCGCAAGGCACTTCACCACCGCCGACTGCACCCCTCGCACCCGGGCGGAGTACGAACCCCTCAGCCCAAACGCCAGAGGTAATCTTCGCGGCCCGCCTCCGCGCGCTTACCGTCGCTTCAACGCGTAAGGAGGCGCTGCAAATGGTGCGTAACAGGAGGCCGGCGCAGGCCGGAGACTCGATCCAACTGGTGCTGGTCGACGAGCATCCGCTGATCAGGGCGGGCGTGCGAACGATGCTCGAGACCGAGTGGGGCATGGAAGTCGTGGGCGAGACCGATTCCATCGACCAGGCGCTCGCCTACTGCCGCCAGCGCAGGCCGCATGTCGTGCTGATGGACCTGGACCTTCCCGCTCCGGGGCTGATGCAGGGCGTCCAGCGCCTGCGCCGCGAGTGCTCGGACTGCGCGGTGGTGATTCTCGCTCATCGGGACGACGACGAGGACCTCTACCAGGCCGTCGTGGCCGGCGCCAGCGGGCATGTCCTCGACGCGGCCCAGCCACAGCATCTGGCAATGACCATCCGACGTGCCGCGGAGGGTGGCGAGCCTATCCGCGACGTGCTGGCCGGCCGGCCCAGCGTCAGCCAGCGCGTTATGGAGGCCTTTCGCCGGCTGGCTGTCTACGGGCCGCCGCCGCTCGCAGCGGACGAGCCGCTGCCCCTGACCCAGCGACAGCTGACGGTCCTGCGTTACGCCGCCGAGGGCCTGACCAACCGGCAGATCGCCCGCGTGATGGGCTTCAGCGAGCACACCATCAAAGCCGAGATGTCGGCCATTCTGGCCGAGCTGTGCCTGAAGCATCGCACGGAGGCCGTGGTGCACGCGGTGCGCCGGGGGTGGATCAGCCTGCCCGAGCCCAGCGGCGACGGGCCGCACTAGACCGGCCCTTGGGGCCACACCGGGCCGGCGGCAGAGGCCACCGCGCCCGGCTCAACCTGCGTCGCGCAGGCGGCCGGTCTCCACCTCGTACACGAAGCCGTGGACGGGCACCCGTCTGATCCATGGATGCTCCCGGATGCGCCTCACCTGCTGCTGCACGTGCTCGCCCGGGTCACGGAACGAACCGAAGCGCGTCTCCGACCGCGCGCCTGTCTCGCGCGCCAGCTCCTCGGCCAGCCAGCCCTCGTCAAGGCCGTGCAGGCCGCAACCGGTGTGGCCCACGACGACCACCTCGGCCGTGCCCAGCAGGCGCTGGCTGAGCACCAGCGAGCGGATGAAGTCGTCGCTCGCCACGGCCCCGGCATTGCGCATCACGTTGGCGTCACCCGCGCGCAGGCCGAAGATTTCCTCGACCGCGATGCGCGCGTCCATGCAGGTCAGGATGGCCAGGCCGGCGAGCGGCGCCGGGCCCAGGCTGGAACGCTCGAACTGCTCTGCGTAGCGATCGGCCTCGTCCAGCAGGCGGATCAGCTCGGGCGAGAGCCGTCCTTCGTCGCTCAGTTGCGCGGACCCTCCGCCTGACGGCCGAAGCGCCCCAAGAGCTCGCCCACGGTCAGCCCGCCGTACTGGCCGGCCACTCGCTCGCGGGCCAGCCGCCACACGGCGCGCACCGGACGAGAGCCACGCTGCTCGAGCTCGGCCAGCGGCACTTCCCCGTAGCGCTCGATGCCCGGAATGACGCGCAGCTGGTCGGCCAGGATGGTGGCCGCCTCAGCCAGCGGCGTGGCGGCCGTGATCGGCGTCGGGCGCACCTGGCTGCCGCCGCCCAGCGCGCCGGTCACGGCCTGGGCGCCGGCCGCCCGATCCATCGTCTGAGAGGCACGCTGCATGGCCGCGTCGACCTGCGCTCCGGCCGCCTGCGCATCGAACGTCGTGCCGGTCGCGCCGTCGCCCGCCGCGGTCGCCTGGGTTGCCTGGCCGCCACGCGCGGGCCGTCCGCGCGCCGGCCGGGCCGGCTGGCCGCCGTCCGCCCTCGAGGCGGAGGCTTGCGCGGTACCGCTCGCCGACGTCCCGCCGCTGCCGCTCAGGCGTCCCGAGCCGCCCGCCCCGCCGGCCCCGCCGGTACCGCCCGGCGCCGAACGTCCACCGGCCGTGGCACCGGCCATGGCGGTGTTGATCAGGCCCGGCACGTCCAGGCCGGTCAATCCCTTGACCGTGGCGCTGGCCTCCGTGACGGTGCGCGTTGTGTTGCGCACCAACTCGGAGGCGCCGTCGTTCGAGAGCACGGTCAGGTTGTCGATGCGGCCCATCGGCTCGGCGGCGGCGCGCACGATGTCGGGCAGCATGCCCAGCACGGTCTGGATGACGGCCGCCTCGTTGAACTGCTTGAACGCTTCTGCGCGCAGGGCCAGTGCCTTGGCTTCGGCCTCGCCCTTGTTGAAGACGATCTCGGCCTCGGCGTTGCCCTCCAGCGTCACTCGCGTGGCCTCCGCCCGCGCGTTCACCTCGACCACCTTGGCCTGCGCCTCGCCCTTGGCCTGAATGACGGCGGCCTGCGCCTGGCCGGCCAGCTTTTCGCGCTCGGCGTCGGCCTGGGCCGCGGCGATACGTGCCTGCCGGTCGCCCTCCGCGCGGCGCACGACCGCTTCCGCGTCGGCCTCGGCCGGGCGGACCGTCAGCGCCAGCAGCTCCTTCTCCTTGCGCGCGGCCTCCAGCTCGGCCAGCTCCGTCTGCCGACGGGTCACCTCCTGCTGCGCCTCGGCCTGGGCCAGCGGGCCGGCCTGCCCGGCCCTTGACTGGGCGGCAGCGGTGAGCGTGAGCACCTCGGCCCGGCGCAACTCGACGTCGCGCTGGGCATTGATCTTGACCTGTTCGGCCTCCGCCTCGCGCACGGCGGCCTCCTGGTCGGCGCCGGCCTTGGCCACGCGCGCATCGCGCTCGACGATGGCCAGCTTCTGCTGCCCGAGCAGGTCGACGTAGCCCGACTCGTCGTTGATCGACTGGATCGTGAAGGCATCGATCTGCAGGCCGGAGGTGGCCAGGTCGCCCTTGGCCGAGTCCTGCACCTGCTGGAGCAGCTTCTGCCGATCCATGATCAGCTCCTCGATCGTCAGCGTGCCCACGATCGAGCGGAGCGAGCCCTCCAGGACGTTCTTGACGATCGAGTCGACCTGCTCGTCGCGCGCCTCTAGAAAGCGCTCAGCGGCGTTGCGGATGGACTCGACATCGCGACCGATCTTGAACGTGGCGACACCCTGCACGGCGACCTTGATGCCCTGGCTGGTGACGGCGTCGGGCAGGGCGACACTGATCTGGCGGGCGGTCAGTTTGAGACGGCCTACCTTGTGGATCAGCGGCAGCACGAACGTGCCCCCGCCCACGACGACCCTGATGCCCTTGTCGGCGGCCGTGGCCGTGGTAGCCGCCACCTGCCCGCGCTCGTCGCGCACCTTGGAGCCGCGCGAGCCGGCCACGATCAGCGCCTCGTTCGCATTGGCCACGCGGTAGCGGCTGGCGACGTAGAACACGAGCAGGCCCAGGACGACGACCAGCACCACCCCCAGCAACGGGCCGACACCGGTGAAGTTCAAGAGATCAGGCATGCGAGCTCCCTCCCTGGCTGGCCGCGTGGGCGGCTGGACTGACGACGAGGGTCGAGCCGGCCACGTCGTCGACGATGACGAGCGTGCCGGCGGGGATGTCGATATCGGCGGTGGCGGTCAGCTCGTGGGTGTTGCCTCCGTAGGACAGCAGCAGGGAGCCGGAGCGGCCGGCGGCGATCGTCACCGACACGCGACCGCGTTGGCCGACCAGCTCGGCCAGGCTGAAGGCAGGCGGTGCCTCCGCCCGGCGCAGGAAGCTGAAGACGACCGACACGACGCCGGCGCCCACGACGCCGAAGCCGACCCCGAGCAGCGAGGCGGCGCCGGCCCCCAGGCCGAACAGCTCGGTCCCGAACAGGCCACCGACCCCGAACATGGAGACGAAGCCCAGCAGCAGGGGCATGAGCGTCACGCCACCGAGGTCGAAGTCGAGGTGCAGGAAGCCGAGCACGCCGCCCAGCACGTCATCGAGCAGCACGGTCAGCAGCAGCAGGATGCCGCCCGCCGCGACGCAGATGATGAAGATCGTGTTGGCCAGGTCGATCGTGAACATCGGCCCACTCCCACCACTCGCGACCAGCCGCCGGCCGGGGGCCGGGGGCTGATCGGCCGGTCAAGATCTGGGTGACGGACCGGCCCGCGCTGAGCATACGGCAGGCGCGTACGGGCGGGAAGATCCAATCCGCCGACTGGCGGCGTCAGGGGCGGCGGCCCGGCGGATCGATATTGAGCGTTGCCTCCGTCACGAGCTGCGAGACCGGCCCGGGCAGCAGCAACGCCACGACCAGCGCCAGGCCCACGACCAGGGCGACCGCAGCGGCGTAGTCGCGCAGGCGGGCGGCGCTCTGCCAGCCGGGTGTGGCCGCGCCCCTATCGCCCAGCAGCAGGAATGGCACGGCCGCCAGCGCGACGGTCAGCCCGTGGACCCAGACGATGGGCAGCCCGATGGTGGCCGCCAGCGGCACCGTCCAGGGCCGGTCGGTGCGAGCGCCCCAGATCACCAGCAGCGCCGCCAGCGGCAGCCGGAAGGGAAGGGCCGGCGGCACGCTGTAGTGCTGCGGCTGGTCGAGGTTGCTGAGCGTGGCCGCGATCCACTCGCTCCAATAGTGCGGCGCGACCACGAAGGTGGCGAGCGACACCGCCGCCGTTGCACCGAGCGCGATGGCGAGCGAGCGCCACTCTCGGCGCACCGCGAACCAGAGCAGCCCCACACCCGGTGTGATCTTGCTCAGCACGACGAACGACCACGTCCAGGGATGACGGAAGCCGAGTGCCACGGCGGCGGCCATCAGCAGGTGCACGTTGCCGTGGTAAAGCTCTAGGGCGACGGCCGGCAGGGCCAGAAGGACCAGCCCCCAGCGGCGGCCGATCCACAGCACGGTGGCCACCATCAGCGCCAGCCAGAGCCAGAGGAACAGCCACCAGGGCAGCAGCGCAAGCGGCGCGAAGATGAAGGCGATGGGCGGCGCGTAACGGAAGGCGCCCAGCGTGAAGTTGCTGAACATCGTCCGCTCGTAGAGGTCGGCCAGGTCGATCGACCAGTACGAGTACGCGTCGTAGCCCAGGCTGCGTCCCAGGTACGTCACCAGGACGACCAGGAACGCCGTGGTCAGCCAGCCCGAGATGATCAACCCGTCGCGCACGGCGCGCAGGCGCATGCCCCGAACGTCACGCGGCAGAGGGTCGAAGGGCAGCCAGCGCATGCTGGCGGGAGGCTACAGCAGGCCCCTGGCGCCGTCCGACCGCTTAGACTCTGTGCCGATGAGCTACGGGCCGTCACCCTTCCCGCCCGCCGTCCCGGAACCGCAGCCGTCGCCCGGCGGCCGGGGCCTGCACCCGCTGTCGATCGGCCAGATATTCGGCCTCGCCCTGCGCATGTACCGCTATCGCTGGCGGGCGTTGCTGGGCGCCGTGGCGCTGCTGCTCGTGCCGCTGTACGTCTTCCAGGCGCTGGTGGAGACGATCATCTCGCCGCTCATAAACAGCTGGATGCTGGCCTGGAACGACTGGCTGGTCGAGTGGGAGGAGAGCATCGGCCCTGATCCGACCGCCTTGCCGGAGCTGCCGCCGGTGCCGCCGCTACCGGCCGGTTTCTTGGAGGCGGTGGCAGTCAGCATCGGCGTGGGCATAATCGGCGCCGTCGTGAGCTCGCTGGCCATGGCCGCCGTCGTCCATGCCGCGGGCAGGATCTACGAGGGCGGTGAGCCCTCCGCCCGCGAGTCGGTCGGCCAGGCCCTGCGCCGGGCGCCCGGCCTCATCGGCGCGCAGTTGATGATCTACCTGGCCATGCTGGTCATCGTCGTGCTGGGCATGGGCATCGGCATCGCGCTCGTGGCGCAGGGCGCCGGCCTGCTCGCCTTCGCCGGCGTGGTGCTGCTGGTGTCGGCCTTCGTGGCGCTGATCTTCGTCCTGCTGCGCTGGGCGTTCTGGCAGCAGGCAATCATGCTCGAGGGCCTGGGCGCGCTGGACGGCCTTGGCCGCAGCTGGCGCCTGGTAGCCGGCTCGACCTGGCGCGTCCTTGGCTACGTGCTGCTGATGGCCGTCGCCGTCGGCCTCCTGGGTGCGCTCGTCGTGGCCGTCCTGAGTGCCTTGCTGCTGCGCGGTTTCGGGCCGCTGGAGCCCACCGCCATCGTCGGGCAGTACGTCTTGCTGGCCGGCTTCAACCTGGCGCTGACGCCCTTCACGACGATCTATTTCACGCTGCTCTACTACGACATCCGCTGGCGCAACGGCGAGCTGAATGCGCCGGCGGGCGCGCAGCCGGCCGTGCCCTACGGGAGCCCCAACGGGGGACAGCCACCGTACGGGGGTCAGCCGCCCTACGGAGGTCAGCCGCCCTACCCACCGGACCGGACGCCCGACGGCTAGCGGAGCGCCGGCTACGGACCGCCGAAGAGCAGGTTGAGCCAGGCCTCCAGCGGCGTGTGCTGAGTCGTCGGCGACTCGCCGCCCAAGGGCACGATCGCGGGCGGCGGCGGCGCATCAGCCTCCAGCCCGAACGCGCGCTCTCCCTCGCCGCCCATACCGTAGGCACGCGCCTGGTGGGCCTGGAAGGCGTCGCTCTGGACAAGCTCCAGTTCGCGTTGGCCGGCGTCGAGGCGGGCCTCCAGCGCGGCACTCTCGGCGCGCAGCGCATCTGCTTGCTCGGTGGCCTCGTTCAGCTGCGTCAGCGAGCTGCCGAAGACCCACAACAGCCAGCCGACGACGACAAGGATGCCCACCAGCAGCAAGGAGGAGCGCGCCGGTCGGAGTGAGCGCCCCGAGCCCGTTCGGCCCCTCGATCCGGCCGGCTGCGCAGGGCTCGCAGAGGCGGCGGTTCGAGCGTCGCTGGAGAGGGCCAAGGGCACGGCGTCGCCTGGCATCTCGCTGAGCCTAGTCGCCGTTCTCCGCCCGTGTCAAACCGCGTTGCCTGGACGGCCGCCCGCCGCGTTAGCTGCCTGCTAGACTCGGCCTCCACCAAACCGAACAAATGAGCGAAAGGGGCTGTCAGGATGCGTCTCTACCAGCCGGCGGGCACGCTCGAGACCCTCGAGCGGCTGCTGGACGACCCCGTCGTCGCCTCATCGGTCGTGGCTCGCCGGACGTTGCCCGCCCGCGAAGCCGTCTGCGAGCCGCTGCCCGACTGGCTCGACCCGCGCATTTCGGCCGCCCTCCGCGGCCGCGGGATCGACGCTCTCTACGCGCACCAGGCGGATGCGCTGCACAGCGTGCGCCGGGGCGAGGACATCGTCGTGGTCACGCCTACGGCCTCGGGCAAATCGCTGTGCTACGACCTGCCGGTGCTACAGGCGCTGGCCGACGATCCAGCCGCCCGAGCTCTCTATCTCTTTCCCACCAAGGCGCTGAGCCAGGATCAGCTGGCCGGTTTCCGGGAGCTGGTTGCGGCCGCCGGGCTGGAACTCCAGGCGGCCGTCTACGACGGCGACACGCCCGCGCCCATCCGCTCGGTCATCCGCTCCGCCGGCCAGGTCGTGGTGACCAACCCGGACATGCTGCACTCGGCGATCTTGCCCCACCACACCAAGTGGTTCCAGCTATTCGAGCAGTTGCGCTACGTCGTGCTGGACGAGGCCCACAGCTACCGGGGCGTCTTCGGCAGCCACGTGGCCAACGTCGTGCGCCGTCTGCTGCGCTTGTGCGAGCACTACGGCAGCCGGCCGCAGATCGTGTGCTGCTCGGCGACCATCGGCAACCCGCAGGCCCTGGCCGAGACGCTGACCGGCCGGCCCATGACGGTCATCTCGCGCAACGGCGCGCCCGCCGGCGAGAAGCACATCGTGGTGCTCAACCCGCCGGTCCTCGACCAGCGCCTGGGCGTCCGCGCCGGGCCCATCGGGCTGGCCCGCCGGGCGGCCCTGGCGTTCCTGCGTGCGGGCCGTCAGACGATCGTCTTCGGCCGCTCGCGGGTCGGCGTCGAGCTGCTGCTGTCGGGCCTGCGCGAGGCGCTGCGCGAGGGTCGCGGGCCGCTCCAGCGCGTGCGCGGCTATCGCGGCGGCTACCTGCCCTCGGAGCGGCGCGAGGTCGAGGCCGGCCTTCGCAGTGGCGACATCCTGGGCGTGGTCAGCACCAACGCGCTCGAATTGGGCATCGACATCGGCCGGCTCGACGTGTCCGTGCTGGCCGGTTACCCGGGCACGATCGCCGGCACGTGGCAGCAGATGGGCCGCTCCGGGCGCCGGCAGGAGGCAAGCGTGGCGCTGCTGGTGGCCGGCAGCGGCCCGATCGACCAGTTCGTGGCGGCCCATCCGGACTACCTGTTCGAGGCCTCGCCGGAGGAGGCGCGCCTCGACCCGACCAATCTGCACGTGCTGCTGGCCCACCTGCGGGCGGCCACCTTCGAGCTGCCTTTCGAGGCCGATGACAACTTTTGCGGGCAGCCGACGTCCGACATGCTGGCCTTCCTGGCCGAGGAGGCCCACGTCCGCCAGGCCGACGACGGGCGCTGGTACTGGGCGTCGGAAAACTTTCCAGCCTCCGAGATTTCGCTGCGCGTGGCCGCGCCGGAGAACGTGGTCATCATCGACGTGGGCGGCGCGCGGCCGCGGGTCATCGGCGAGGTGGACCTTTTCTCGGCGCGGACATTGGTCCACGACAACGCCATCTACCTGCACGAGTCGCGCCAGTACCACGTCGAACGGCTCGACTGGGAGGAGCGGCGCGCCTACGTCAAGCCAATTGACGTCGATCACTACACGCAGGCCGAACTGGCCGTCACGCTCAAGCCCCTGGAGACGTTTGTCGCGGCGCCGGCAGGCGCCGCCGAGCGGGCCCATGGCGAGGTGATGGTCAGCAGCCTGGCAACCATCTACAAGAAGCTTCACCTCGAGACACACGAGAACCTGGGCTGGGGACGGATCCACCTGCCCGAGATCGAGCTGCACACCACCGCCTATTGGCTGGCGCTGGAGCCCGCTGAGTTCGCGGCCTGGCGGCGCGACGAGCTGGACAGCGCGCTGGCCGGCGCCGGCCGGGCCTTGCAGACGGTGGGCAGCGTGCTGCTGATGTCGGACCCGCGCGACCTGGGCATGGTGGCCCAGGTCCGCTCGCCCCACGCCGAGCGGCCGCTGATCTACCTGTACGACGCGGTGCCCGGCGGGGTCGGCCTGGCCGTGCGCCTGTTCGAGCGCCACGCCGAGCTGCTCGAGGCGGCGCTGGACCTGGTCGAGGCGTGTGCCTGCAGCGATGGCTGTCCGGCCTGCACCGGCCCGCGAGCGGAGACCGGCGGGACGGGCAAGGAAGCCGCTCGCCGACTCCTGCGCCAGCTGAACGCCGTAGGGGGTTTGAGCAGCGCGGCGTGACAATGGAGCTGGCACGCTCGCCCGCCAGCCTGCCGGCCATGGACACGGAGGCGACGCTGCCCTCGCTCCTCGGCCGGCGCCTGGATCGCCTGCGCCAGGCAGCCGGTGATGGCCCGGCGGCAAGCGCACAGCTGCGCAGGCCGCTGCCGCCCACGAACCGCGCAGCCGCGCTGGCGGCGGACTTGGGGGGCTCGGTGCGGCAGGCGAGCGACGGCGCGCTGGTGGTCGTCGAATCGGTCGTCGAGCTGCCGCTGGAGGTTGGGCGCCTGCTGGGGCTGCCCTTCGCCCCGCCGGCAGGTGCGCCGCTTGTCTGCCTCGACCTAGAAACCACCGGCCTGGGCACGGGCACCGGCACGCTGCCGTTTCTGGTCGGCATAGGAACCTGGCAGGGCTCGCGTCTGACGGTGCGCCAGTTCGTGCTGCCGGACCACGCCGACGAGCGCGCCTTCCTGGCCGAGGTCAGCGCGGAGGTGCCCAGCGACGCCTGCCTGGTCACCTACAACGGCAAGAGCTTTGACTGGCCGCTGCTGACCACCCGCTTCCGCCTCCACCGCCGCGCTCCTCCCCTGCCCTGTGCCCACCTGGATCTGCTGCCGGTCGCCCGCCAGCTGTGGCGGCACCGGCTCGAGAACGCCCGACTGGCGACTGTCGAGCGGGGCATCGGTGCAGTGGAACGCGAGCACGACCTGCCCGGAGCGCTTATCCCGGAGCGCTACTTCGCCTACCTGCGCCAGCGCCGTGGTGCGCTGCTGCGCGAGGTTTTGGAGCACAACCGGCAGGACATCGTCTCGCTCGGGTTGCTGCTGCAGGTGCTTGCGGGTCAGATGTCGCCGGTAGCTGACCGGCGCGCGGCTCAACCTGGCGATCTCGCCGGCCTGGCTCGTGCCTATGCCCGGAGGGGACGGCACGAAGAGGCGCTGTCCTGTCTCGAGGCAGCGCTTGGCTCCCACCACTGGCGTGATGGCGTGACGAACGGCGCGGCAGTCCACCGCCGGCTCTGCGTGGAGCGTGCTTTCACGCTGGCCCGGCTCGGGCGGCGGACCGAGGCGTTGCATGCCTGGCAGGAGCTGGCCCAGCGCGGCGGCCCCGGCGCTGCTCTGGCCTGGCTGCGCATCGCCGCCCATCGTGAGCACCGGCAAGGCGACTTCGATGGCGCGCTCGACGCCTGCCAGCACGCGGCGGACATCTGCTCCCGGGCAAGACTGTGGGGCCGCCCACTGCACGCCGCGGAGCGGGACCTGGCCCACCGCTCTGCACGCCTCCGGCGGCGGGCCCGCTCGGCCCGCTTCAGGTCGGCGGCCGCTGCCCGGACGGAGATGGTGCGGAGGGAGGTGTTGCCGGCCACCGCCTGAGCAGCGCGCACACATCGGCCAGGTCCGGCAACTCCTCCAGCCCGCTGGCGCGCACGCTGAGACCCGCCGTCGCGGCGGCGACTGCCAGAGCGCGCCAGTCGTCCGCCGTTCGGCCTGCCCGGCGGGCGGCCAGCACGGCAGCTACCCAGGCGGCCAGGAAGACATCGCCCGCGCCCGTCGAGTCGACCTCCCGCTCGGCGCTGATCGCCGGCAGCCGACGCGCGTGTAACCGTCCGGCGTGCAGCGCCAGGTGCAGGACACCGCGCGGACCGTGCGAGACGACCAGCTGCTGGCCGTCGCGGCGCAGAAGCTCGACCAGCGGCGCGCCACCGGCGGCGGCGTCGTCGGCGCTGACCAGCGCGACATCGGCCCGCGTCACCAGTGCCCGCGGGCGGAGCGGCAGGTGCTCCATTAGGCGACCGGCGACCAGGCGCCGGAAGAGGCCCTGCCAGGCGAGGGCAACGAGCGTGCGCCCCGGGAAGGCGCTCGACCAGTCGTCCGCCAGCTCGTCCGCCACCGGCGCGAGCAGCACGCCGGCCTGTTCCCGCCAGTCGTCAGGCAGCGCCGCCACGGGCAGCTGCTGGCTGGCCTGGCTGACGAGTTGGACCCGGCCGGCCGGCGTCTCTCGGTTCTCCATCACCGGGCCCTGTTCGAGCGCCACCAGCTCGAGCTCTATGCCCGCTTCCTTCAGCAGCACCAGCTCCTGCGCCGTCGAGGCGTCGCTGTCCACGCCGATCAGGGCACGGACCGGCAGCCCCAGGCGCGCGGCGGTCAAGGCACCGTAGGTCACGCCGCCGCCCAGCCGCCAGCCGCGCCGGTCGTGGGCCGTCAGGTCGCGGCTGGCCGCGCCGACCACGAGCAGCGCGGGCCGATCGGCGGTCCCGCCTATACTCGACCCGACCATCTACCCAGCCCGAGTTGCCGGTGTACTTCTACGAACTGCACGAGTCCGACGACGACCTTTTCGTCGACGTCCTGCTGGCCCACGATTCCGAGTATGACGAGGACGAGTTCCTCGAGCTCGTGCTGGAGGCGCGCCAGGCGGTGCTCGACACGTTCAGCGAGGACTCGCTCATCGAGGCAGTGGCCAACAGGCTTGCCCGGACGCACGGCTTCGTGCACATCGACGACGAGCAGTTGCGGGCGGCGGTGAACGTCTCGGCTCACGAGGGGGAGACGGTGATAACGCCGGTCGAGCAGCGGCGAGCGGCCGAATTGCCGGCTGAGGAGGAAGGCTTCCGGACACTGCTCGTGGACGTGGAGCCCGAGGAGCAGCGCTGGCGCGACAACTGAGCACCGGCCCCAGCCGTCCTCAGCCGCTGTGGAGCACCCGTAGGCAGTCGCCGTCCTTGACGACGTAGGTCCGGCCCTCCGACTTCAGCAGTCCGTGCTTGCGTGCCTCGGCCTCGCTGCCCAGCTTGATCAGGTCCTCGTAGCGCACGACCTCGGCGCGGATGAAGCCGCGCGCCAGGTCGGTGTGGATGGCCGCCGCGGCGTCGACCGCCGTCGAGCCGTCGGGGATCGTCCAGGCGCGCGTCTCGTCCGGCCCGACGGTGAAGAAGCTGATCAGCCCCAGCAGCCGGTAGCTCAGCCGGATGACCCGCTCCAGGCTCGACTCGGCCAGGCCAAGGTCGTGCCGGAAGACCTGTGCCTCCTCCTCGTCGAGTTGGCCCACCTCCATCTCGATGCGCGCCGAAAGCGCCTCGAGCTGGCTGTGGCGGTGCTCGTAGCGCGCGGCGAAGTCGTCGACGATCTCCTTCGCCCGCGGTATGTCGCCCTCGCCGATGTTCAGCAGCAGCAGCACCGGCTTCTCGGTCAGGAAGCGAAAGCCGCGGATGCGCTTCTGCTCGTCGTCGCCCAGCTCGACGTCGCGGATGGGCAGTCCCTCGCGCAGGCTCGGCGCCAGGCGCTCGAGCACGGCCAGCTCGCGCTCGTTCTCCTCCCGCTCGGCGGCGGTGCCGTGGCGCCCGCTCGTGCTCAGCTTCTCGATGCGCTTCTCGATGACGGCAAGATCGGCCAGCACGAACTCGAGGTCCAGTCGCTCGACGTCGCGCCAGGGGTCGACCGATCCCTCGGGATGGGCCACCGCCGGATCGTCGAACGCCCGCACGACGTGGAGCAGCTCGTCGGCCGTGCGCAGGCGGGCCAGCACGTCGGCCGGGATCTCGGCCGCCTCCCGGCCGTCGGGGCTGAGCGGCGGCGCGGGCAGGTCGACGTAGGTCACGTCGGCCGGCACCTCGCGCTTGGGCTTGTAGAGCGCGGTCAGCCGGGTCAGCCGCTCGTCGGGCACCTTCACCACGCCGACGTTGACGGTCAGCCCGCCGAAGCCGCCGGTCTCGGCCTGGCCCCGGGTGAGCGTGTTGAAGACGGTCGATTTGCCCGCCCGGGCCAGCCCGACGATGGCGATCTGCATTGCGGCAGGCTAGCCGAGGCTAGTAACCGGCGCCTGCGTCGACCAGGTTGTGCAGCGGCTCGCCACGACGGAAGCGATCGAGGTTGTCGCAGAACAGCTCGATGCTGCGATCGAGCACCCGACCGCTGGACCAGGAGGTGTGCGGCGTGAGGATGACGTTGGGCAGGTCGTAGAAGGGTGAGTCGGGCGGCAGCGGCTCGTCGCGGAAGGTGTCCAGCACGGCTCCGCCCAGCGGCCCCTCGCGCAGCGCCCGCAGCAGCGCCCGCTCGTCGACGAGCCGGCCCCGGGCGACGTTGATCAGCCAGGCACCGGGCTTGACGTGGGCCAGCGAGGCGACGTTGATCAACGACTCGGTCTGGCGGGTGAGCGGCAAGGCCAGGACGACGAAGTCGCTCTGGGCCAGGAGCTCGGGCAGGCGGTCGGCAGGCAGCACCTCGGCCAGGCCCGACGACAGAGGATCGCCGGCAGCGTCCAAGCCGGCGGCCGAGCCGGCTTCCGCGTCCCGCCTGGTGGCCACCACCCGGCAACCGAAGGCTGTGGCCAGCTCGGCCACGCGCCGGCCGATGGAGCCCAGGCCGACCACGCCCACGGTCACGTCGGACAATTCGGTCGCCTCCAGCGGCTGCCACGTCCGCTCGCGCTGCAGCTCGAGCAGTTGCGGCAGGCGGCGGCTGACGGCCAGCATCATCAGCAGCACGTACTCGGCGATCGGCCCGGAGAAGACGCCCCGGGCGTTGGTGATGGCCAACCCCCGTTCCAGGGCGGCCGGGGTCAGCACGCGCTCCACGCCGGCCGTCGCTGAGTGCACCCACTTCAGCCTCGGGCAGCGGGCCAGCAGCCGGTCGAAGATGCCTCGCGGCAGCGGACCGCGCAGCAGGACCTCGACATCACCCAGCTCGCCGTCGGCCAGCCCCTCGAGCGACACGCTGACCAGCCTGCTGCCGGGTGCGGCAGTGGCGATGCGGGCCAGGTTCTGCGGCCGGTAACGAGCCGACAGGATGGGCGTCAGGGCGATGGCCGCCGGAACTCCGTCGGGCCCGGAGCCTGGTCCACTGGGCCGCGCCAGTACCCCGGTCATGCCTGCTGCGTAAGGGCCTGCGGCACGACCCGCTGGACCCAGGCACCGGGATTCTCCAGCTCTGCCTCACTGGGCAGAGCCCACGGGCCGGCCCACAGCTGACGGATGGCCTCGCGCCCGCCGGCGGCTGCCACACCCGAGACGAAGCGCTCGCCGCGGCGATACTGCTCCAGCTTCAGGTCCAACCCGGTCAGCCGCGCGATGAGCCTGTCCAGGCCGCGCCGGCGCTGGCTACGCCGAGCCTCGAAGCGCTGCCGGATCGATGCCACGTCGGGCAGCAGCTTGACGCCGGCCTCGTCCATCACCCAGTCGCTGAAGCCCTCCAGCAGGCTCATCACCAGCTGCGTCTCACGGAAGAGCCGGCGCTGCTCCTCAGACATCAAACCGTTGAGCGGGTTGCCGTCCGAGCTGCGCAGGCGGCGCAGCAGCGGCCCGAGGCCCTCGCTCTGCAGCGAGCGCGCCTGGTCGAATATGCCCGCCAGCTGCCGCTCGAGACGACCGCTGAGATAGGGCCGTAGCCAGTCATTCGCCTCGAACTCGAAGGCATGGGTGGCCTCGTGCAGCGCGATCCAGGTCCGGAAGTCGTCCAGTGGCACGCTCAGCGAAGCGGCCGTAGCGCGGATGTTCTCCTCCACGAAGAGCAGCCGGCCCGGCTTCGACTCGGCCGACAGTAGGGCGATGTCGTACTGGCCCAGCACGCGCAGCCCCAGATAGCCCAGCAGCAGGCCGACCTGCTGGGTGGAGATGAACCGATTGGCCAGCCGAGCGACGCCGGTGGCCAGCCCGCGCTCTGGCCCGGGCAGCACGATGTGCTCCTCCAGGCGACCGATCAGCTGCTGGAAGGTGGCCAGGTTGGCGCGCGCCCAGCCCGCCCGATCGACGACGGCGTAGCGCTCGACCACGCCCGGCAGCGGCAGCTCGAGGTGCTCCTCGAGCAGCGGCACCACCTGGCGCATCGCCACGTCGTAGGAGCGCTGCGCGGCACGCAGCTCGGCCGCGTCCAGCGCGCCGGGGGCACGGCGCAGGCGGCCCACGGCGATCTGCTCGGCGCGGCGCCAGTCGACCAGCCCATGTCCGGAGGCGCGTTGCGCGCGCCGGGCAAGGTAACGCGTGGCGATGGCCAGCCCGGCAGCGCCCACGGCCAGCCCCAGGCCCAGTGCGCGATCGTTCCGGCGCGCTCCCGCCAGCGTGCGGCCGCTCATGCCACGCCGGCCAGCGCCACGGGTTCCACGCTGGGGAAGAGGTTGCCAAAGAGGCGCTCGGCGATGCTCCGGAAGGCTGCCACGTCGCCGGTCGTCAGCTGGATGTGGCTTGCGTCGTTGCCCGCCGGTGCGGCCAACGTGTGGATCTCGAGTAGACCTGCCAGAGCGCTGGCCGTGGCTGTCGCCGAATCGATCACGGCCACGTCGCCACCGACGATGCGCCGGATGACGGGCGCCAGCAACGGATAGTGAGTGCAGCCCAGCAGCAACGTGTCGGGCGGAGCGGCGCGTTCCAGCAGCGGCGCCAGGGACCGGCGCACGACCTCCTCCACCAGCTCGCCCTCCAGCTGACCGGCCTCGACCAGTGGGACCAGCTCGGGGGTAGCGTGCTCGACGACCTCCACGAATGGATTCTCGTCCTTTATGGCCTGGAAGTACGCGCGCGAGCGGACCGTCGCCTGGGTAGCGATCACCCCCACGTGGCGCGTGCGGGTGGCCAGCGCGGCCGCCGTCGCACCGGGCCGGACCACGCCCAGGATCGGCACGTCGTAGCGCAGTCGCAAGTCACCCAGCGCGATCGCGCTGGAGGTGTTGCAGGCAACCACGACGGCCTTGACGTCGCGTGCCGCCAGCTCGTCGAGGCACTCTGCGCTGAAGCGGCGAACCTCCTCGTCCGAGCGCGGGCCGTAGGGCGCGCGGGCGTTGTCACCAAGGTAGAGCGTCGACTCAGCCGGCAGGCGCCGGATCACCTCGCGCAACACCGTCAGTCCACCGACCCCCGAGTCGAAGAAACCGATTGGGCGCGGGTCCACGATCCCTGTCTAGCGCCCGCGTCCGGCGGCGGCCAGGGCCGGCACGCCCAGCAGCGTCTCGGCGATGGCCGTCACGTCGCGGCTGATGGCGGCGTCCGGCGCGCGCAGCACGAAAGGCTGGGCCTGGTTGTTGGCTTCGACCACCAGCAGTCCGTCGCTTCTCACGCGGAAGTCCGGCTGGCGGCCCAGGAACTGCGCTATGGCGTCCTCCGGCAGGCCGCCCAGCGAGTCGGCGCGGTTGACCAGGTAGCGCACCTTCTGGGCGGGGAAGCCCATTGCCTGGAGCGTGGCCGCCATGGCCCGTGACTGGTACAGCGTGGCACTCTCGTAGCCTACGATCTGGATGACCTGGTCGCTGTGGTCGAAGAAGGTCAGCACGATGTCGTTGACACCGGCGGGCGTGTCGATGATCACTACGTTGTAGACGCGGCGCATCAGGAGCAGCAGCTTTTCCATGTCGCGCGGGGTGACCATCTCGGACATCTCGACGCGGGGCGGCGCAAGGAACAGGTCGACGCCTGACGGGTCGTGCCACACGACGTCGGCCAAGTCCTTCTTCTGGATGCTGTCGGTGGGCAGGTCGACGACCGACAGGGCGTTCTCCGGCACGCGCAGGAGCGCGCGCAGATCGCCGAACTGGAGGCTGCCGTCGAGCAGCGCCACGCGCGCCAGATTCGTGCGCGCCATGGCCGCGGCGAGGTTGTAGGCCAACGTGGTGCCGCCCACCCCGCCCTTCGCCCCAAAGATGGTGTAGACGCGCGACATCTGGTCCGGCGCATGGGCGCGGTAGTCGGCAAAGGCCTCGTGCAGCGCGTTCATAAGCTCGTAGCCGCTGAAGGGCATGGACAGCACGCGCACGATGCCCATGTCGGGCGTGACCTTGACCGGGCGCTGGGGCACGGCCAGGATGACCACGGGCAGGTCGATGTCCGCCTTGCGCAGATCGTGGATCAGATCCAGTCCGCCGGTCTTGCCGCGCAGCAGCGAGTCGATGACGAGCATATCTGGGCGCAGCTCCTGGATCTGCTCGAACACGGCCCGGCCGTCGCTGATGATTTCGAGCAGCTTCATCTGCGACTGCGCGTTGAGCAGGCCCTTGATGTACTGGGCGACCTGCGGTACGTCCTCTATGAGGAGCAGCCTGATGTGCGTCGACGATTGCACGGCACTGGACACCTGGCGACTATAGCAAGCCGCAGACCATGACCATCCGCTCGCTACCTGTACCAAACGGGCTCAGTCCATAGTCCTCTCCTACCACCTCCGGCGCCATGCCCGCAGCCTCGACGAGGGCCAGCACCTCGTGGGACGAGAGAAAGCTGAGCTCGTCGCGCCGAGCCAGCCGGCGCAACTGGCCGGCGGGCTCGGACCAGACGTCGTAGAAGGTATGCAGCTGGGCGCTGGCCAGCGCCGGGTCGTAGCGGGCGCTGAAGTACTTGGCCACGTTATCGCCCGTCTCTTCGTCGTGACGCAACCACTCCAGGGTCAGCCGCCCGTCGTACAGGGCCAGGTCCTCGGGCGAGGGCAGCCAGACGTCGAGCACCGCCTTGCCTTCGGGCGCCAGGTGACGGGCCATCGTCGCCACACAGGCGCGCTGCGCGTCGCGTTCCAGCAGCAGGAGCGTGTTGAAGGCGAGGATGACCAGCCCGAAGCGGTGCTCCAACTCGAGCTGCACGACGTCGGCCTCGACGGTTTCGAGGGATCCCCCGCGGCGGCCGGCCTCGTCCGGCGCCTGCCAGGCAGCCTGCGCGCGAGCCAGCATGTGCGGGTCGTTGTCGACGGCGGTCACTGCGTGGCCGGCGCGGGCCATCGCCAGCGCCAGGCGACCGCTGCCCGCGGCCAGCTCCAGCACCGCTCCACCGGTGGCGGCAGCCAGGCCCAGGTACAGGTCCAGGTCGGCCATCTCCTCGGCCGTGTCCAGGTCGTAGAGACGGGCCAGTGCCGCGCCGGCCTGCTCGTCAGCCATCGCGGAAGGCACGCCAGGCCGCCTCGACCAGCGACGGCTCGGCGAACAGTTCGTAGGCGGTCTGGGCCACCAGCGCAGCCGCCAGCAGCGTGGTTTCGTCGGCGCGGGGTGTGACCGCCAAGTCGCGGAAGTCGGTGGAGTGGCCGGGCACGCCCTCGTCGCAGATGGCCAGCTCGGGATGGATCGTGGGCAGTGTGTGGCTGACGTTGCCCATATCGGACGAGCCCAGGCGCTCGTAATCGATGTGGTTGTCGGCCACACCGTAGGCGGTCATGTTGGCCACGAATCGCTCGCGCAGCACGGCGTTGTCCTTCATCGTGCTGGAGCCCCCCGAGAAGACGATCTCCACCTCGCAGTCGGCCGCCAGCGCGGCGCCGCGGGCCAGCTGCTCGAAGCGCGGACGCATGGCCTCGTAGTAGGCCTGGTCGTCGCTGCGCAGCATGAACCGCCCCACCGCCCGGTCGGGGATGATGTTGGCCGCCGTGCCGCCCTCCAGCACGATGCCATGGACGCGCGAGCTGGGCCGCAGCTGCTGGCGCCACAGCCCGATCGCCTGGAAGAGCAACACCAGTGCATCGAGCGCGTTCTTACCCATCCAGGGATCCGAAGCGGCGTGCGCCTGGTGGCCGGTGAAGGTCACCTCCACGTCCACGCTGGCCAGCAGCGCGCAGGCGCTGCGGTTGCGGTCGGAGGGGTGGAAGAGGAGCGCCGCGTCCAAGCCGTCGAAGAGGCCGTCGTCGAGCATGAACTGCTTGCCCGAGCCGCGCTCCTCGGCAGGTGTGCCCAGGAAGACGATCTCGCCGCGCAGCTCGGGCGCCAGCTGGGCGAGGGCGATGGCGGCACCCACGCCGCTGGCAGCCATGGTGTTGTGCCCGCAGCCGTGACCGAGGCCGGGCAGCGCGTCGTACTCGGCCAGGATGCCCACGCGCGGTCCGCCCTCGCCTCCCCCGCCACGCAGAGTGGCGCGTACGGCAGTGGCCAGCCGGCCGGCCGGCTGCTCGACGTCGTAGCCGTGGCGTGCCACGGCCTCGGCAACCCAGGCCGCAGCCCTGTGCTCCTCGAAGGCCGGCTCGGGGTTTGCGTGGATGCGCCGCGAGAGGTCGAGGATCTCCGAGCGCGCGGCGTCGACGGCGGCCGCCAGCCGCGCCTTCGCTGCGGCGTGGGGCTCGGCCGGCCGGAGATCGGTCAGGCCGGCCATCAGCCGCCCGCGCCCGACCCGTGGACGCTCGGTCCGGAGGGCAGGACCGTCGGTCGCGCCCCGGCGAAGCGCACGTGCCCGCCGTCGCGCTTCTTGACGGCCAGCGCGCTGATTGCCTCAAGCGCGACGCGATGGGCCGCCATGGAGGTGATCTCCGCGCTGTCGTAGGCCGGCGCCACCTCGACGATGTCGAGAGCGGCCAGCTCGACCCGCCCGACAATACGCCGGACCGCCCGCAGCAGCTCACGGGTCAGCAGGCCGCCTGGCTCCGGCGTGCCAGTGCCCGGCGCCATGCCCGGATCGAGCACGTCGATGTCGACCGACAGGTAGATGGCTTCGGGCCCGTCGAGGGCCTCATTGATGGCGTCGTCGATGACTGCCTCTGCGCCGCGCTCCTCGATCTCGCGCATGAAGTGCCAGCGCAGGCCGTGCTCCTTCATCCAGGCGAAGACCTCCGGCGGCGGCCAGTAGCCGCGCAGGCCCACCTGCACGAAGTTGCGCCCCGCCACGGCGCCAGATTCGATCAGGCGGCGCATGGGTGTGCCGTGGCCCTTGAGCACGCCCCAGTCCTCGTCGGCCGTGTCGGCGTGGGCGTCGAAGTGGACGATGCCGATGCTCTGCGGGTGGCGCACCTGGGCCACCGCGCTGGCCGACGGCCAGGTGATCGAGTGGTCGCCGCCCAGGATGATCGGGACGGCGCCGCTCGACGCGACCTCGAGGACCTTGCGGAAGATCATCGAGTGACCGCGCTCCAGGTTGGCCGGCACGATATTGGCGTCGCCCGCGTCCACGACGTCGAGCTCCTCGAACGGCTGAACGTCGAGCTGCAGCGAGTAGCCGCCATGGTTGTAGGTGGCCTGCCGGATGGCCCGCGGCCCGAAGCGGGCGCCCGGCCTGTAGCTGACTCCATCGTCGAACGGCGCGCCCACGATGGCGACGTCCGGCGCCCGCTCGAACAGCGCCTGGGGCCCGTCGATCCAGGGCCGATTGCAGAAGCTGAGCGGCCCAACGTAGGTCGGGGTCTCGGGCGGCAGGTAGATGCTGTGCCTGGCGTCCCAGCCGTTCAGGCGGGCATAGTCGGGCGAAACGTGCTCGTCGGACATGGCGCGAACCTCGCGCGAGTCACCGCCGGTTCCGGACCGCGGTCCAGCAGGGCAACCAATCGAATCCTAGCGGCTCCGCCGCCGGCTGCGGCCCGTACCTTGGTCAGCGACGGAGTGACAGCGTGAGTTCGACCAGGACGGCCATGGCGATGATGAACAGCGCCAGGGGCAGGCTGAACATGTCCTGCCCGCGCAGGATCACGAAAAGGGCCACCAGCAGGCCGACCAGCGCACCTCGTCGCCCCGCGCGCAGCCAGTCACCCCAGTAGGCGATGCGGCGCGCACGGGCGAAGACGGACAGCCAGAACAGTGGCGTGAGTGTCAGCGCCACGGCGCTACCCAGCGCCAATGCGCCGGCCAGCAGTGCGCCCGGGTCGCCCACGGGATCGAGGCGCGTCAGGACATAAGCGACGACGAGCCAGGCGGCGACGGCGGCACCCAGCAGGGAGAGGCCCGTCAGGCGATCGCGCTGGTACATCTGCCGGCCGAGTCTAAGCCGTGCCATCGCGTCCGATCAGGCGGCGGTCTGCGGGCAGATCGCACGGTAGGGGCAGTACCCGCATGTCACGGCGCTGGGCTGGGCCGCGAAGCTCTCCGCCCGGATGTCGTCAGCCGCGCGCCTGATGCGCTTGACCGTGCGCTCCAGGCGTGCGGGCTCCGGAACGGCTTTGCCCACCACGCCGCTGTCCAGGAAGTGCAACCGCACCTCGCTGGGCAGGCCGCCGGTCTGCGCCTGGTGAGCCAGCGCGTAGACCTGCAGCTGCAACGATTCGCGCGCCTTCTCGTCCGCCTTGGCGCCGTCGCGCACGTCCGAGGACTTGTAGTCCGTGATCACCGTCCGGCCGTCCGCTTCGTCCAGACGGTCCATCCGCCCCTTCAGCTTGTCCGGCCCGATCTTGAACGCGAACGGCTTCTCGACGGCCGTGGGCGGGGGTGCCGGCTGGGTCAGCTGCTGGGCGCGAAACTGGCGCAGCGCCGCCTGCCCGGCACGGTAGCGGGCTTCTTCGTGCTCGCGCGAGACGAAGCCCTCCGCCGACCAGTGCCTGGCGAATACGTCCGCCAGCACCTCGTCGCTCATGACATCGCCGCGGGCCTGGCGCAGGTGGAAAGCGGCAACGGCCTGGTGCAGCGCGTTGCCGTAGACCAGTGCGTGGTGTGGCGGTGTCGGCACTCCTACGACGTGCCTCAACCGATAGCGCTGCGGGCAACTGAAGTAGTCCTCCAGTTGGGAGAAGCTGAGCGAGAGCTCGCCTGACGTGCGCTCCACCGCCAGCGGCGACGAAGGGCCCGGCGCGGGTGGTGGGGGCGGCAGGAGCTCGAGCGTGTCCGGCTCCGGCGGCAGCTGCGCAGGAAGCCCGTCCAGCGCCTCCAACAGGAACTGCGACGGCCGCCGGCTGCGCCCGGCCGTCGTCTCTGTCGAGTAGCTCAGGATCAGCTCGTCGCGCGCCCTGGTCATGGCCACGTACAGCAGCCGTCGCTCCTCTGCCAGCTGGTCGTCGTCCGAAAGCGCGCCCGTCGGCCGCAGCTCGGCCGGCAGGGCGAGCGCGGGAGGGCGTGAGCGCAGCGGAAAACGCCCGTCGACGAGGCCGCAGACGTAGACCACAGGGAACTCGAGTCCCTTGGCGCGATGGACCGTCAGCACGGCCACGGACTCCTCGTCCGGGGGGCCTTCTTCGTCGGCGGCGTCCGCCGACTCCAGCAAGTTCGACAGGTGAGGGACGAGTAGCGCCACGCGGTCCTCGGCCATGAGGCTCGACCGGCTGCGGACCAGCTCAAAGAAGCGCACGATGTCGGTCAGCGCGCCGGGCTCGTCGCCGGGCTGCTCGCGGCGCACCAGCCGAGTTAGTCGGCCGCTGCGGCGCAGGTAGTCGTAGAGCACCTCGCCGGCCGAGCGGTCGTGGGCCGACTCGAGCCCCGCGCGGACGTCCTCCACGAGACGCTGAGTTGCCTTGCGCGTCCCGTTCGAGAGACGCAGCACGTGCGGCTGCTCCTGCAGCTCCAGCAGCACGGCCCACAGGGAGCGGTGGCGCCGCCGCGCGTAGGCCAGGATGGTCGTCAGGTCCGTGCCACCTAGCCCGTACGGTCTGGCGCATGCCAGGGCATACAGGTCCACGCTCGCCGAGGGATCCGCCAGCACCCGCAGGTAGGCCAGCAGCACGCGCACCTCGGCGCGCTCATGAAGCGCAACCGGCGTGCTGCTGCGCGCCGGTACGCCGAGGGCGCGCAGGCTTCGCACGAAACCTTCTGTGTCGGCGTTCGTGCGCACCAGCACGGCGATGTCTCGCGGGCTGCCTCCGGCATCGATCCGGGCCGCGATCTCGCGAGCCACGCTGTCCGCCTCTGCCGCGGCCGTCCGGTGAACGACCAGGCGAGGCGCCGCCGGCCGCCGAGTGCGGCGCTGCGCCAGCAGTGCCTCCGACGCCGCAGCCAGGCGCGTACCAGCGTTATGCTCGATCAGCCGCTGGCTGGCCTCGATGATGGGCCGCAGAGAGCGGTAGTTGCGGCGCAATACGACCCGGCGCAGTCCGGGATTCGCCTCCGAGAATGCACGCAGGTTGCTGGTTGCTGCGCCCCGAAATGCATAGATCGCCTGATCGTCGTCGCCCACCACGCTTACGTTTCCCGCCTGGCCACTCAGCGACAGCACCAACTGGAGCTGAGCCGGGTTGGTGTCCTGGAACTCGTCCACAAGGAGGTAGCGAAACCGTTGACTTAGCGCGTGGCGTACCTGTGGACGCTCGCGCAACAGGCGCAGGCAGAGCAACACCTGGTCCGAGTGGTCGATGAGTCCACGGTCCGCGAGAAGCGCGCCGTAACGGCCGTATGCGCCGGCCAGCTCCGCGCGCGACTGGGCCAGGTCGCGGAGCGCGGCCGCCTCCTCACCGTCGAGGCCGGTTGCGCGCTCCATCAGCGAGCGAGCGTGCTGGTCGAGGTGCTCCGCTGTGATGCCTTCGTCCTTGGCGCGCTGGAAGAAGTCGACCAGCGCACCCAGAAAGCGCGTCGGATCCGCCAGCGGCCGGTAGCGCTCAAGACCGAGGCTGAAAAGCTCCTCGCGCAGGAGCAGGATGGCTTCCGCTCGGCTGAGCAGGCGCAGGTCTCCCGCCAGGCCCAGCTCGAAGGCATGCTCGCGCAGCACGGCGTCGCCGAAAGCGTGGAACGTCTGCACCGTC
>DATKBB010000130.1:0-8565 GCA_035514295.1 Candidatus Limnocylindria bacterium
GACCGCTGCTGCGACCACGCCGCGCTCTTCGCCGAGCAGCTTGGAGCGGAGGATGGCGTCGAGATCCTCAACGAGGTGGTGCTGAACCAGGTCCTGGTCCGCTTCGGCGACGACGACGAGCTGACGCGCGACGTGGTAAAGCGGGTGCAGCGCGACGGCACCTGCTGGCTGGCAGGCAGCACCTGGCAGGGCCGCGGCGTGATGCGCATCTCCGTTTCGAACTGGTCGACCACCACGGCCGACGTGGAGGCATCGGCCGCGGCGATCGTGCGCTGCTACCGCGAGGCGCTCGCTCAGTAGTGGATCTGATTCGCCTCCACCTCGAGACGCAGCTGCTCGGACGCCCCGCTGAGCAGCAGCTCGATGGTGTGCAGCTCCTCCCCGTCCCACTCGCGCTCGAAGATCACCACTTCCTCGTGCGTCGCTGACCAGCTCGTGTCGACCATCGCCACCGGCTCGTCGTCGACGTAGACGCTGACGACGTCGCCGGCCGGCCCGGGAACGGCCGCCAGGCGCAGCGAGCGCCCGACGAAGGAGACCGTGGTACGCGCGAGAATGGCACCCGAGTCATCCGGCGGGGAGCGCACCACGAGCGGCGGGAACTGGTCCGTGGCGCCGCCCACGGTGGTCAGGCGGATCTCGGCCTGTGCGGAGTCGGCTGCCGCATCTTCTGCCATGGCCTGGCCGGCGCCGGCCCTGACGGGAGCGTCTGCCATTGGCTCCTCGCCGAGGGCGGACTGCCACCAGGGCACGACCTCGACCTCCGGCTGCGGCGCGACGGGCCGCGTCATCACCTGCCGTGACGCCGCGCGCCGCTGACCGCGCGCCTCCGCCGTCTGGCTGTCTGCCGAGCGGGCGCGCGGCGCATCGGTGCCGCCGCTGCCACCGCTGAGCGAAACATTGGGGCCGTAGTACGTGCGCAGTATCTGGCGCGCGGAGTAGCCCCTATTGGCGCAGTTGCGCGCGCTGCGCTGCTTCATGATCCGCCCATTGGCGTCAGCGCCACAGTTCCTGGCCGAGCCGGAGTTGTACTGGGTGAGGGTGAAGCGCCCGTTCTTGCGCACCGACAGTCCCCATGTGGAGTCGATCGCCTGCCAGTGCTTCGGGCTGACGTTGGCGATGGCCGGCCGGTACATCTGGTCGCGCGTGCTGGAGGTGACGTCGTAGCACTGTCCGCTGGCGGTCACGAAGCTGGGCCGGTGCCGGCCTTGTAGCGAGTGGTACCAGGCGAACTGCTTGACGGCCACGGCTCCTGCCTGAAGCACGGCTGGCGGCATGCGCGCCGGCCACTCACCGGAGGCCATCACCACGCCAACGTAGCGCCGGAAATTGACCCGCTCGACGCGCCCCGTGGTCCGGTTGAAGACGCGGATGCTATTCGGCGGGCGAGTGGTGCTGGCCCAGCCCGTGCAGGATCGGGCGGCGGCCACCGGCTCGGGCGCCATTGCCGACGCTGGGTATAGCAGCGTGGCGGCGGCGAGCAGCCACAGCGCGCGGCGGGCGACGGCCCAGCGGCGGGACGGGCCAGAGCTTGTCGGGTTGCTGGAAGGCTGCGGGGCAGCCGGCACGGCGCGCGGGATGGGTTCTCCTCCTTGGCGCAGCGACGGACACGGCTCCGTGGCGGCGGCCGGTGCCGGCGGACGCGGAGGGAAGTACCTCGGCCGGCGCCAGAGCGCGCTGGGGTTGCGCTCGTGCCGTCGACGCTGGGGCTGCGACGTGCGCAGGCTCGGCCGGTCCGCCGAAGGGCTCGGTTCAGTTGTCCGGAGTATGCGTGGGCCTTCGCGGCGGCGCGGACCACACGCGACCGGATACCGCGGAGGCGGCACTCCCATGGAGTGCCGCCTCGACCGTACGAACCTCGTCTCTGCCTACCAGATGTGACCCACAACCGCCGTCTGGCGGCCGGCCGTGTCGAGCGGCACGCGCAGCTCGAGCGGCAGATCCGCCGCCACGGCAGTCCTGAACTCGTCGCTCGCCCAGGACATGCCCGCTTCGTACGACAGAGCACCACCTACGGGACCGGAGACCAGCGCCACGGGGGAGTCGTTCCGGTAGTAGGTGCGCAGGATGCGCTCTGCGCTCCAGCCCAGGCGGGCGCAGCGCCGCGCGCTCTTGGCGTACAGCCGCCGGCCGTCCACGTCCGCCGCGCAGCGCCTCACCCAGCCGGCGCGGTAGGGCGTGAAGAGGAACCTGTCGTTGCGGTACAGGGCGAGGCTCCAGATTGAGTTGACGGCTCGGCGCTGCTTGTAGGTCGGCCGAGCCCAGTGCTTGTAGATCTGGTCGCGCGTGGTGGAAACCACGTCGTAGCATTGGCCGCGCCTGTTAACGAAGTTCCAGCGGTGGTTGCCCTTGAGGGCGTGGTACCAGGCGAACTGCTTGGACGCCTGGGCGCCGGCGCGCAGCAGGGCCATGGGCAGGTACGAACCCCACTCGGAGGTCATCACCCGGCCCACGTACTTCTTGAAGTCCACGGTCACCACGCGACCGTCACGCAGCAGCACGCGAATGGTGTCGGGCGGCACGATGCGGCTGGTCCAGCCCGTGCACGAGCGAGCCTCCACTGCGGGCGGCGAACTCAGCGTTGCGGGCACGAACACGCCCAGGGCGATGACCACGCCCAGCAGGCGGGCGAGCCACGTCTGGGCGCGACGGGACATGAATGATGATGGCTGCGCCGAAGCAGCCGGGACGGCGTGGGGCACCTATGCCTCCTCCTCGGTCGACGCGCGGCTCCAGGGCACTGGACCACACGCGGCGTGGTGAGACCGCCGGACAGGAGCGGGGCGGTAACGGGGCGCTCACGGACGCGCCGGCTCTGACGCTGGGGACGTGCAGAGCTTCGTCATGCTGGGGCACGACGAGTACCGCTCGTCGGGCTGGGTCTCCGCGGCCGAGTGGCCTGAAGCCCGACAGGCTGCTGCCGCTGGGGCGGCGCTCTTTACTTGGGACCTCTGTGCGCGCTGAAGCCTTCTGGGTGCTTCGCGCGGTCCGCAGTATCGCACAAGAACCCTGACAACCCGCCTTGCAGGTGGGTTGCAGCCGGGTGTTCGTTAGTCACCCCGTTGCCTGGACGCACCGCTTCAGCGGCGGCGGGCCTTCCAGACCTCCTCGCTGGGCCAGCGCCGGGCCCACTCGTGGGTGACGTAGTCGTAGTCCGTCCTGGCCTTCGGACCGGGCCGCAGCTCCAGCAGGTCCTCGAGCTCGAAGCCACTGTCACGTAGCAGCCGGATCCAGTCGCCGTAGCCCAGGTGGAACTCGACCTCCGGCCCGTCCGGCCACTCGAAGCGATGCATACCGAAGTAGTCGCGCAGCAGTCGATCGCCGGCCGGCTGACCGGCCTCGTCGGGCACGCACAGCATTACCAGCGTCGAGTTGCCCAGGAAGATCAGCTGGCCACCGGGTCGAAGCAGCCGGGCGGCCTCCGGGATCCAGCGGTACGGATCGGCCCAGATCGCCGCCCCGTACTCGCTGATGACCAGGTCGAAGCTCGCATCGGGCAGCGGCACGTCCTCCGCGTAGCCCAGCAGCAGCCGGAAGTCCAGGCCGTGCTGCCCTTGCAGTTCGCGGGCCGTTTCGAGCTGCTTCGGCGAGTTGTCCAGACCCACCGGCCGAGCACCACGCCGCGCCAGCCAGGCCGACACATAGGCCGTCCCACAGCCAAGCTCGATGACGTCCAGTCCGCGCACGTCGGGCAGCAGGCGCACCTCCGACTCGGGGATGCTCCAGATGCCCCAGCTGATCTCGTCGGCCGCCCACTGCTCCGGCGCGCGCCGGGCGTAGTCGGCCGCCCACTCGTCCCAGCGGGCACGGTTGCGGCTGACATGGTCGGGCAGGTCACGCATCCCCCGAAGCGTAGCGCCTGACAGCCCGGCCGGAGGTAGGCCTGTCCGCGGGCGCCCTCCTTTCAGACAGCACGGCTTGTGCTGCTATCCGGCCGCCGAGCGGCCACGACCCGTCTGCCAAGGCGAATCCCGGTTCAGGCAGCACGCCCGGTGCTGTATGCGCGGAATTGCCGCGGATTCCCGTCTCGCTCCCGTGATAACAGCACACACCGTGCTAGGTGGCCCCAGAGACGCGGAGACGCGGAGACGCGGAGACGCGGAGAGACGCGGAGACGCGGAGAGGCCGGGTATGGAGGGCCTGCGAGGGCCGGGAAGTGCCCTCATGGGCCGGCAATGCTCCAATCCATACACTTCGGTAATCACCGAGGCTGGCCGGCAGCCCGGTGCCCTCCCGCCTCAGGGCTCGGGTGGCGGCTCGGGCGCCGGCTCGACGTCGAACGGGGCCGTGAAGAACTCGTTGTTGGCCGGGTTCGTGTCCACGTAACCGGGCGGCAGCACCAGCCGTACGCGCAACCTGCGCTCGCCCGCCTCGGTGGGGGTCAGGCTGACGGCGTAGTCGAGGCCGCTGCCGGCTTCGAGCGGGCTGCTCTCTGCATTGCCGCCGCCGGCCGGTTCGCACGGGTCGGCCGGCAGGCATAGCCGCACGCGGATCCCGACAGGCGGCGCCTCCACGGTCCCTTCGTTGCTGACGATGGCACTGATGGTGTACTCGGTGCCCACCACCCAGCTGCCCGGCAGGTCGGCCAGCGTCACTGCCAGGTCGATGGCGATCGGCTCGGGCGTGGGCTCGGGGGTGGGGCTGGGCGTTGGGCTGGGCGTTGCGAAGGGCGGAAGTGTGGGACGGGGGGCCGGTGTGGGGGTGGGGCCCGCGACAGGAGTCGGCACAAAGGGAGTTGGCGTGGCGACGGCCACCGAGGTAGGTGTCGGCGAGGGCGCGATGGGCGGCGGCGACTGGCCGCTGAGCGTGACCGCCACCGTGATGGTGGCCGGTGGACTGGCCGTACCGTCGGGCCGGTAGGAGGTCACCGACAGGGTCACCACGCCATCGGCGGAGGGGGTCCAGGACAGGGCAGCCGAGAAGCTCGCCTGGGGCACCAGCCCGACCGTGCTCTCGCTGTCGACCAGGATGTCGCCCACGCGCAGGTCGATGCGATTGACGCCCGAGCCGTTGGGATCCTCCGCCCGAGCCTGCACGATGAGCGGCTGGCCGACCGGTGTGGGTGAGCCGTTGGCCGGCGAGTCGATCGCCACGCCGGGCCGGCCACCGGGCCCGATGGTCGGCGTCGTGGTGGGTGCGCTGGTGCAGGCGGCCACGAGGACAGCAGCCAGGACAGCCAGCCAGGCTCCTCGAATCTGCCAGCGGGGCCGGACGCCGCGCACTAGGTCCCCTCCTGTGTGACGTGTGCTCGGAGCATAGCGCCTGACAATG
The DNA here is from genome assembly GCA_035514295.1 of Candidatus Limnocylindria bacterium. Taxonomy (GTDB): domain Bacteria; phylum Chloroflexota; class Limnocylindria; order Limnocylindrales; family CSP1-4; genus JALYGJ01. The sequence continues at coordinate 5,272 of DATKBB010000130.1, forward strand.
TCCCGGAGTGGCCTACCCGGAACTGCCGCACTAGTGAGAGGGCAATTCCAGGCGTGAGACCCACTCCCGCTGTATGTCGCCCACGGTCTCCAGCAGGCCGGTCGTCGCCAGCTCCCGGAAGACGCTCACGATCTCGGGATCGAACTGGCGGCCGGCGTGACGAAGCAATTCGTCGAGGGCCCACTCCACGCTGCGCGCATCGCGGTACGGCCGATGGTGGGTCATTGCGTCGAAGGCGTCGGTCACGCGCACCAGGCGGGCCTCCAGCGGGATGCGCTCCTGGCGCAGCCGGTCGGGGTAGCCCGAGCCGTCGAAGTTCTCGTGGTGCCAGCGCGCGACCCGACGGGCCAGTTCGAAACCGTCCCCGCCGGCCAGGATCTCTTCGCCCCAGACCGAGTGCTGGCGGATGACGTCCCACTCGGCCGCCGTCAGCGGCCCCGGCTTGAGCAGGTTGTGGTCGGGCACGTGCAGCTTGCCGACATCGTGCAGCATCGCCGACCAGCCCAGGTCGCGGGCCTGCGACTGTGAGAACCCCACGGCCAGGGCCAGATCCTCGGTCAGGCGCTGGACGCGGGCGACGTGGTCGCCGGTGTGGCCGTCCTTGGCGGCCACGCCCCGGGCCAGCGCGGTCATGCCCTCGCGCTCGCGGTCGATCACCTTCAGCGCGGCGCTGCGCCAGCTCTCCTTGGCCACCCGAATACGCTCGAAGAGCAGGCCCATCAGCGTCCCCACGGCGACGTAGGCGGCCCCTCTCAGGCCCCACGCCTCGGCGGTCTCCAGTCGCTCGGCCAGGCCCAGCGCGGCGGGCAGCGGCCCCATCACCACGCCCACGACGATGGCGGCGACGAGGCTGCCGCGCAAGCCGAAGAGGAAGGCGGCCAGTGTTATCGGCGCGTAGCCCAGGTGGTTGAGCGGCGTGGGCGAGCCGCCCGTCAGGCGCACCGCAACGAAAGCAGCGCCGATCAGCAGCACGACGGCGGCAACCTTCAGCGCCTGCGCCAGCAGCCGATCCAGGTGCAGCCTGGGCCTGTCCTCGGCGCCCGCGAGCGTCGCGCCCATGCGTTCCCTTCCCACTATTTCCGGCAGGCGTAGCTGGGCAGCAGGTGCCGCCGGTCAAATAAAGGTGTACCACATAAGGGAAGAGCCGGCCGGGAAGAGCCGGCCGGGACGCTCTCGCCGGGCCGGCCTGGGTCGCCAGTCGCTAGTGGTAGAAGAGGATCCCGTCGACGTCGACTCGGGGCCGGTCGGGCGTCTCTAGCACGTCGATTCGGATCACCCGCCGGGCCGACTCTGCCCACTCCTCGGCGAAGACGAGCACGCGCCAGCGGTAGGTGGGGGAGTAGAGGTTGATCTCGCCCACCGGCCGGCCGTCGACGAAGATCTCGGCCCGCCCGCGGTTGGGCCCCATCGTGCTCACCAGCCCGACCGCCCGGCCGGTGAAGGTCAGCGCCGACTGGCTGCCGGCCTGCGTGCTGTAGGTCACCGTCCCGCCCGAAGCCTTGCGCCTGTCCTCCCGCGCCCAGTCGTCAGGGCTCCAGCCCATGCGCTCGTTCCTGTCCTGCACCAGCCGCGCGTCGAAGCGCGGGCCCGCGAACCAGGGCCCAAAGTTGCCGGCGCCGTCACGCAGCCGGACTCGGAAGGCGTGCGTCCGATCCCAGGCCAGGCGCAGCGCGACGCTGGGCTGTGTCGCGTCGGGCAGGCTGACGTTCGACCACTTGCCGCCGCTCAGCCGCTGCAGCTGGTAGAAGGTTCCCTCCGGTCGGTTGCCTTCGCCGTCCCAACGCACCAGCGCGTGCTTCTGGCTGAGGTCCTTGCCCGTGCGCAGGCCGGCGGTCGGTGCCTCCAGCACCACGTCGAGGCCGATGGTGGGCGCGACCTGCTCGGCCGACCAGTGGAAGCTGACGTTTGGCGCGTAGTAGGTGCGCTGGATACGCTCGCGCGACCAGCCCCGCTCGGCGCAGTCGATGACGCTCTTGGCGAACAAGCGCCGGCCGTCCACGTCGCTGGCGCAGACGCCCGATGAGCCGGCACGGTAGCCGGTCAGGAAGAACTTGCCGTCCTTGCGCACGCTGAGTCCCCAGGTCGCGTCGACGACCCGCCAGATCTTCTGACCGACGGTTACCTGCTCGGGCCTGTAAAGCTGATCGACTGTCGAGTCCCTGACGTCGAAGCACCTGCCGTTGGCGTTGACGTAGCTCGAGCGGTGCTTGCCTTCGAGCGTGTAGTACCAGGCGTACTGCTTGACGGCCACCGCGCCGGCCTCGCGCGCCTGCTCGGGCACCCAGCCCGGCCACTCCTTGGCCATCACCACGCCGACGTAGGTGCGGAAGTCGACCACCTCGACGGTGCCGTTGGCGCGGCCGACGCGGATCGTTTCGGGCGGTGTATAGCGGCTGGTCCAGCCCGTGCACGAACCTGCGGCTGACACGGGCGCGGGTGCCGAGGCGGCGGCCGGCAGCAGCATGGCCAGGGCGAGAAGCAGGCCAAGCGAACGCGGAAGAACGGGGCGGACCGATATTCGTCGAACCGGCAGGAAGTGGGGCACGGCTTGCCTCCCGGAACCATCGCGGATATGCAGTTGGGCTGGTCCGAGCGCTGCTGGGGCGCACAGCTCGGCGGCGGCTTGGGCGGGTGGCGCTGGGGGCGCACTCGCTGCGCTGGGGCGCGCAGACGCCGAGTATTGCATGGGCTGTCTAGGGGCCCAGGGGCCCCGGGAGTGGCCGGCCCGCGTCCGGGGGCCTGTCCGGCCGGCGACCGAGGCCTGTCCTCGCGCCGTGACCCCCGCCGCCCCGCTGTGCCCGGTCGGCGCGGCCCCATGCGCGCAGTCCACAAGCCGGGGGGTGTTGTCCTATCTCCGGAGTCGGCTCGAGGACCACATTCGAGTCGGGCTGCCCGACTCGCACTGCTGGTCGACCGTGACCCCGGCTCCCATCTGTTCGCATGTCCGCCCCGGGTTCGTACCGCCCGCGGTCCCTACCCGCCCGCGTCCGTACCCGCCCGCGGTCCCTACCCGCCCGCGTCCGTACCCGCTTGAGTCGGCTCGGAGATCAGGCGCCAGTCGGGCTACGGAACTCGCCATCGGCTCCTGCGGCCCGCGTACGAGCGGCCAGCTTGTGCCATCCCGCCCGCCCCCGCCCCGACTCAAAGCACCTCCCCGGGCCATGCCCCTTGGAGTGGTGGAAATTGAGCCATCCGTCGTGACTCTCAGCGACGGTCGTAGCGGCGTCGTCTAGGACGCCAGCAGCAGGCTCTTCGCTCGCTCCACCTCCTTCGTCTGGACATCATCGCGGGACT
>DATKBB010000131.1:0-20983 GCA_035514295.1 Candidatus Limnocylindria bacterium
GCGCCGTCGGCGGTCAAGACGACACCGTCTGGGACGCGCATGCCCGCCGCCAGCAGCTCGCCGAGGTTGGCCGCTTTGCCGCCGACCTGCAGGACATCGATCAGGCGCACCTCGGCGAGTCGACGGACTGGTTCGCTCATCTGCGCCTCCGCGAGCTTGCCGACTCAATGGCCGCGCGCAGGATCCAGTCGATGTCATCGGCGGTGTCGTCGACGGACACTCCGAGGTGGTCGCGCCAGGTGCGTAGCGCCGATGAAGTGGTGAGAACCACAAGCAGCCGGGCGATGCGATCGCGATCGGCCGCGGCGAGCGGCGGATCGACGGTGTCGACCAGCTTCCGCGAGAGGTCCAGCCTCGCCGGCACGCTCAACAGACGCGCCTCCTCGGCCGCGGGGCTGGCCATGGCGGCACGGGCGAGGTCATCGAACGACTCGATGCGGCCGATGATGCCGCGGACCAGGTCGCGTACACCGTCGATTGTGCGGGGCTGAACCACCTCGTTCAGGCCGGCGCGGCGGACGACGTGGGGGTAGGTCGCAGCCAGGAGCTCGTCCTTGGTTGCGAAATGACGGTAGACGGTAGGGACCGATACGCCGGCCTCGCGCGCCACCGCGGGCACCGACAGACTGGCGATGCCCTCGGCCATGACCCGCACAGCCGCGTCGAGGATGCGTGAGCGCGTCTCCTGCGCCTGCTCGGCCCGCAGCTCGCTGCGATATGAGCGCGTCACGGTATTGGCGATACGAGTCATAGGGTGAATATATGACTCGTGTCAAGGCGAGCGCGAATGACCACCCCGCCAAGGCCCATCCAGAACTCGCCCTCGATCTCACGACGCAGGGCGATAGCGGCCACCACCTGGAAGATGCCCATCGTGATGGCCCAGAAGGCGACGACATAGAGCAATGTCAGCGCCGTCAGACCTGGCCACACGAAGGTCACCAGGCCGGCACCGATGCCGAGCACGCCCATGATCCCGACGGCCCAGGCATCCCGTCGGGCGAACGCGTCCCCGCGCGCAAGCGCCACGAGCAGTGCGATGCCGTCGACGAAGGCGTAGGCGCCAAACAAGATGACGAGCACCGCTAGTGTCGCCTCTGGCCAGGCCAGGGCGAGTATCCCGAATACGACCGCGGCGACGCCCCGCACCGCGAAAAGCCACCAGTCACGAGTGATCGATCGCATCGAACTTCCTCCTGTCAACGTTTAGATGCGGTGGAAGCGTCCCTCGTGGCCAGATGAACGGTCGTCATACGATCCGGTCGATTTCCGAGTCCTCCGGTCACGGTCGAACGCGTTGCACGCCGTCCGGGCAGGAATCACACCGATGGTGTGATGGCCGATCACCCGACCACGCGAGAACGTTCGCTTGGCGCTGTTCGGCCGGAACTGCCGCTTGGCACGACGCGGGGCATGAAACGTTGGAGGTCGGGACGATGGAACAACTCGATGGCGGGGCGGCGGCGCCCAGGCGGTTGGTGCCCGCGCCGATCACCGGCCTCGTAGTTCTCGTTCTCGTCCTCGGCGCGGCGCTGCTGATGCGGGCGGTCTCGGATCTCATCGTGCAGTTGCTCTCTGGCAGCCTTCTCGCCCTCATCGCCTGGCCGATGCTGGCTGCGCTGCGGCGAGCCAAAGTCCCTTCACCAATCGCGCTGGGCCTCACGACGCTCGTCACGCTGAGCGTCGTTATCGGCGGGTGCGCGATCATCGCGCTGTCGCTCGGCGAGTTGGTCACGCTGATCCCGACCTACGAGGACCGGCTGCTCGGTGTCATCGGGTCTCTCGAGACCCTCCTCGCCCAGTTGGGGATCAGGACTGACTCCGATGCCCTCCTCAACATCGTGTCGCCGGAGCAGGTGGCGACGGTCATCCAGGCGGTCGCGACGTCGGCCTCGAATGCCGGCGTCGCGTTGATCGTGATCGCGTTGCCTGCAGGCGCAGGCGGAGCGCTCCATCGGTCGTGACCACCCGATCCTCGCCGGCGTAACCCGTTTGGGTGCCGACGCTCGTCGCTTTCTCGTCGTACGCGCACAGCTCGGCGTGTTTGGGGCGGTGCTCTCGTTCTTGCTCCTGATCGTCCTCGACGTTCCGCTGCCGGCGCTGTGGGCGTTTCTCGTCTTTGCGGCGAGCTTCATCCCGAGCATCGGCTGGCTGCTGTCGGTGATACCGCCGGCGATCGTAGCGCTGCTGGACGGCGGCGTCGGGGGGGCCGTCGCGGTGGTGGTTGGCCTCGGCGTCATCAACTTCGTCCAGGACAACATCCTTCAGCCGATGGCAGTGGGGAGTGAGCTCAACCTGACGCCTCTCGTCGCATTCGTGGGCGTCATCGCGTGGACGTGGATCCTTGGTCCGGCGGGGGCGATCCTGGCGATCCCGCTGACCCTTGCGCTCGCCGACGTTCTCGAGGCATCGCCGTCGACACGAGCGCTGTCCGCGTTGATGCGTAACGAGCCACCGGATGATCCGGGGCTATCCAGGAATGCGGGCGTCGCCCCCGGCAATGCCTGAGGCCGCTCGCACGGTTGAGTGGGCCAACTCCGGTAGCCGCGCGGCAGTCAGGTCACCGTCTGGCCGGTACCGATCGGACGGATTGGACGCTGTCAGACAAAGCGGGCAGCCCGCAACCACTCCGCGTCACGCATCTCCTCCACTTCCTCGGCCCGCTGGCTGGCCAACGCGAGCCTCACCTCGCGTGCCTCGTAGTCGGCCTTCAGTTCGGCGATGCGCGCATCGATGTCGGCCTTCCGGTGTTCGGACGCCTTCTGCCGCTGGCTGCGCAACGTAGCCACCCGGCCCTCGAATTCCTTCCGACTCTGGTCGAGCCGCTCGTCGATCCGACGGCCCAGCCGCTCGAGGGTTGCGACCTGGTTGTCAATGCTTTGCTGGATCGGCGCGCGCATGTCCTCTTCCGCCTCGTCACGCTCCGCCCGGAGGCGCGCGAACTCCGCGCTGGTCAGCTCTACTTCACGGTTGAGCTGCTCGCCCAGCCACACTGCGGGCGTGCGCCGGAAGCTGACGGCGCCGAGCCCCGCCAGGCGCGTCTCGACGGGCGCGATGCGCGCTTCGTCGAGGTCTGCCACCAGCGCGACCGTTCCCGGCTCTAGCGCAGCCTCAACGTCGTCGACCAGTTGCAGATCGATGCCGAGGTGGAACAGGTCATATAACAGCCCGCCGAGGCTGCCGATGATCCCGCCGGCCACCATGGCGGCTGGGCCGGCGATGACGCCGGCCAGGCTGCCGGCGACGATTCCGACCGGTACGCCTGGCGGAGTGCGGTCACTTACGTCGAGCATCTCCGCTACGCCAGTGGCGTCCTTGGCGACGAACGCCGAGGCATAGAGCGTGATGTCGCCCCGTGCATGAAGATCCTTCAGTGCACTCAGGCCTTCGTAGGCCGAGTTCTCATCATTAAAGACAGATACCAGGATCCTGTTCACGGTTCTGCTCTCCCTTCTGGTTAATGGAGAGACGCCAGCCGGGCGGAAGCCTGCTCGACATCCTCACCGAAGGTGTCGAGGATCTCGGTCGGCTCACGCCGAAGGGTGATCGCGCCAAGTGCAGCCATGCGCGCATCGACCGGGACCGTCCAGGACTCGTCGATGTCGGCCAGGATCGCGCTTGCCCCAGGCTCGAGCCCGATCGCGACGGCATCCTCCACTGCGGCACCGATCCGAGACCGATAGAGGTCGAGCAGCAATCCGGCGACGGCGCCGAGGTACGCTCCGACGACTAGTCCGGATAGTCCGCCGAGCAGGTCGATCAGCGAGCCGACTGCGAGACCGCCGAGCGTCCCCGCCCAGCCGCGACCGATCGACGCGAGGATGGTCGTCGCGCCCCGCGCGTCCCTGCCCACGACGACGGCGGCGTGGAGCTTGATGTCGCCCTGGCGGTGTAATTGCTTCAACGCGCTGGCGCCCTGGTGTGCCGTCGCTTCATCAGGGAACAGCGACACTACGATCTGCCTCACCGGTGAGCTCCTCCTGGCCTGCGACGTCCGCATGGACTCTTGGTCCAGGGCGGAGCATGGGCATCAGAGGGATGACATCGCGTCGTCCGATCTGAGGGATTTCGATCCTCCGAGCGCGGCGCGGCGACATGAAATGGCTCCGGCGGTAGGACTCGAACCTACGACCAACCGCTCCCGGCAGTACGGCGTGTCGCGTAAGTTGCAGTGCCCGGACGCTCCTGGCTCGGCTGGCCGGATTGCAGCGGGACCGCCGCCCCGCACGCGGAACGGGGCGAATAGCGGCCTAGTACGGGGCGGACCTATTGGCAGCCGAGTACCCGGACTCGCCGCGGGCGCGTGAGAGTGCCCGCCTCGCGAGAAAGGCCGGCCCTGTTCTCCCTATCCGTCTCCCGCGTTGGGGTGTCCAGGCATCACGGCGACGCTGCGGTGTCGTCTGTCACGACCGACTCTGCGAGGAGGGCCGGCCGCACCCTCCCTTCCGTCCCGCCCTGGCGGTAGATGTAGACGCGCAGCCGGGCGGCAGGCAGCGAGCCCAGCGGGTCCTGAAACTTATCTCGGCGTCAGGGCACCCATTGTCCCTTTGCCCCTCCCGAATTAGTGACTGAGTCCCGAGGAGCCACTGGCGTGCCCGGCTATCCTTCGGCGATGCGGCTGACAGTGATCGGCGGCAGCGGCGGGTACCCGGATCGTGGCCGCCCCTGCAGCGGCTACCTCGTCGATGACGATGGCTTCGCGCTCCTCATCGACCCCGGCTATGGGGTCGCAACGGCGCTCTCCATCGGTAATGGGCTCACGTTCGATGCGGTGCTCGTCAGCCATGCCCATCCAGACCACTGCGCCGATCTCAATCCAATTCTCCGCGCCCGCGTGTGGGCGGACCCTCCCCTGTCGCCGCTCCCCGTCTACGCACTACCGGGCGCACTCGACGCCGTCCTGGCGCTCGATCGACCCGAGAGGCTGGCCGGCTCGTACGTGCTCCACGACCTCGAGCCTGGAGGCGAGCTGAGCATCGGGCCGTTCCAGGTCCTGACCGCGCTGCTTCCCCACCCGCGGCCCAACCTCGGGTTCCGCCTCAGCGTCGGCCGGCGATCTCTGGTGTACACCGGCGACTGCGGTCCCTCCGACAGGCTGGTCCACCTGGCCGATGGCGCCAACCTCCTCTTGGCGGGGGCATCCTACGTCGAGACTGTCCCGCCGGATATCGTTGGCTGGCTCTCGAGCGCGGCCGATGTCGGCCACGAGGCCGCGACCGGCGGAGTCGAGCGCCTTATCCTCACCCACCTCCTGCCGAAAACCAACGAGGCCGATGCGGTCGCCGCGGCGGCGCGGTTCTTCGCTAGACCCATCTCCGTTGCGCGCCCGGGTCTCGTTGTCGAGATCTGACCGGCCGCGTGAATCGTTTCATACGACTTGATCGATTGCCGCGTGGTCGGTGGACCTAGATGACTTCCACCTCTTCGTAGATCTCAACCCGCGGCTCCCCGCGCACTCCTGCCCGGTGCATCGCATCCTTGAGCTGTGGATCGGACGCGAAGTTCTTCAGAGAGTCGAGCGAATCGAAGCCGGCAACCACGGTAATCAGGTTCGGATCGTCGATGCCACGATTGAGGCGCGAGAACTTGGCGCCGCCGGCGGTCGTCGGCGGGTAGGTGTCATAGACCTGCTTCCACTTCTCATAGTCGTCTACGGCATGGTTGATGGCGAGGACATACATTGGCGCTCCTCCGTTGTCTCCAGGTACTCACCATACACCCGAGGGGACCATGCTCAAACTGGCTAACCTAGATGGGAATGGCTCCGGCGGTAGGACTCGAACCTACGACCAAGCGGTTAACAGCCGCCCGCTCTACCACTGAGCTACGCCGGAGCGAGGGGATCGCCGTTGCGGCGACCAGGGACGCATGCGGTGACGCGCCGAGGCTGAGGATAGCATGCAGGCCCTGCCCGACCCGCTCAGCGGCCGGTCGCCGCCCGCACTTCCGGCACGATCTCCCGCGCGAAACGCTCGATGCCCCGCGTCCCGCTGCCGGGGGGCGAAAAGACAAACGTGTCGACGGCCAGCAGCTCCGCCCAGCCGGCCAGCGTCTCGATCCAATGCTCGACTGGCCCGTCCAGAGGGCCGTCGCCCCGCTCACCGTCGGTGATCTGGCCGCCAATGTTATAGAGCCGCCGGATGTCGGTCGGCTGCCGGCCTGCTGCCAAGGCTGCATCGTCCAGCCGACGCCTGGCCTCGTCGTACCGATCGGGGCCCATGTACGCCAGCGAGGGCACCCAGCCGTCGCCCAGCCGGCCGATGATGCCCAGCGCCCGCGGTCCATAGGAGCCGATCCAGATCTCGATGCGGTGCGCCGGCGGCGGACCGGCGGGGTAGCCCGGCACGGGGTAGTGCGGCCCCGGCCCGCGCACGACGCGCTCACCGTCGAACACCCCGCGCAGGATGTGGATTGCCTCCTCCATCGCCTCCAGCGACTCGCCCGGCGCTCGCCGCGGCCCGCCCATGCCCACCACGGCGTCCCAGAACGTGCCCGCACCCAGGCCCAACTCGAAGCGCCCGCCGCTCATCACGTCCAGCGAGGCGGCCGCTTTGGCCATCATCACCGGCCCGCGCAGGGGCAGGTTGGCCACGTCCGGGAAGATCGTGATGCGCGAGGTGCGCGCCAGCAGGTCGGCGATCAACGAGAACGTGTCCAGGAAGCGGCGCTGGTAGGGGTGGTCCTGGATGCCCACCACGTCGAGCCCCAGGCGCTCGGCGGCCAGCACCTGATCGACGAGCTGGGCGTGGTCCTGCGCGCTGGGGACCGGGAAGATGCCGAAGCTCAACGGTCGGATGGGCACCAATCTAGGCTGCCACGTCCGCCGCGAGCCCGCCGGTCACACCGCGCGCGCTCAGCTCCGCTCGACGATCTCGACGTCCGCTCCCAGCGCGTCGTAGATCGGCCGCGCCCGCGCATCGCCTGACAGGAGCGTGCGCCGATGCTGACGGGCCGCCGCGCCGACGAGGGCGTCGTATACCGCCCCGCCCGAGATGCCCAGCCGAGCCAGCTCCGGGCCCAGCCTGGCTGCCTCACCTTCGCCCAGGAAGGCCGAGCCAGGGAAATTGTGCTCGAGCAGGCGCAGCGCATCGGCCGGCGAGCGCCTCAGGCCGGCCGGCAGGCGTGTCAGGACGGAGTACGTCTCGTACCAAGCATGGCCGGCCAGGCCGAGCCGGCGGCCACGAACGGCCGCCAGCGTCGCCGCGTGCGTCTCGTGGTCCTCGAGGAGGAGCGCGACAGCCGCGCTCGTGTCGAGCAAAACCTCGGACCTATCTGGATCGTCCGTGCCGATCGGCATCGATAAGCTCGCGCACCATCGCGCCATCGACTGTCGCCCCGGTCCGTGGGATCAGCAGCAGTCCGTCCTGCTCGCGCAGCCCGCTGCCGGCGACCGGCTCGATGCGGATGGCCGCCCCGTCCACGCTTACCTCGACCTCTCCGCCGCCTGCCAGCCCGACCCGATCGCGCAGCGCACGCGGTACCACCAGCCTGCCTGCCTTATCTATGGTCGTTCTCATGGCTAGAAGTCTACCATTGTCGTGGTAAGACGCCTTCAGGGTGGCAGCGTGCATACTCAACCCATGGCCCTCATCTCCGTCGCCGAGCTGGCCGGCCGCCTGGCAGACCCTGACCTGCGCGTGGCCGACGTGCGCTGGTACCTCAATCGGCCCGGCCAGGGTCGCCAGGCGTACGAGGCCGGCCACATCCCCGGCGCGATCTTCCTCGACCTGGACGAGGACCTCAGCGGCGAGGAAGGCGCCGGCCGACATCCCCTGCCCTACCCGCTCGACTTCCGCCGGACGCTGGAGGTGAAGGGCATCGGCAGCGAGCACCTCGTGGTGGCCTACGACGACACCGGCGGCACGACCGCCGCCCGGCTGTGGTGGATGCTCGACAACCTGGGTCACGAGCGGGTGGCCGTGCTGGACGGCGGGCTGCGCGCCTGGACCGAGGCGGGTCACCCTCTCAGCCGGGAGGTTCCCGCCTACCCCAAGGCCAGGCTGCAGCTGGGCGATCGCTGGAGCCGGGTCATCGAGCGCGACGAGTTGACCGGCCGGTTGGGCACCGTGACCCTGCTCGACGCGCGGGCGGCCGAGCGCTATCGCGGCGAGGTGGAGCCGATAGATCCGGCGGCCGGCCACATCCCCACCGCCGTCAACGCCCCAACGGCTGGCAACCTGGCCGACGACGGCCGATTCCTCGGAGCCGAGGAGCTGCGCGACCGATACGCCCGCCTGGCTACAGGCGACGGACCGGTAGTGACCTCCTGCGGCAGCGGGACCACCGCCTGCCACAACGCCCTGGCCATGCGCCTGGCCGGGCTGCCCGAGACGATCCTCTACGTGGGCTCGTTCAGCGACTGGAGCCGCAGCGGGATGCCGGTGGCGACAGGGGCGGAGCCGGGGGAGCCGCCGCGGTGAGCGGCCCGCGGCCGGTGCTGCGCGGTGAGCGCGTGTTCCTGCGCGCCGGCGAACGCGACGACATCCCCACCTTCGTGGGCTGGTTCAACGACGGCGAGACGACGTCCTTCCTGTTGATGCGCGCGCCCATGAGCCAGGCGGCCGAGGAGGGCTGGTTCGACCGGATGCTCGCCGCCCAGGGCAGGGACGGCTACTTCTTCGTCATCTGTCTGCTGGGAGGTGGGCAGCCGATCGGGACGATCGGGCTCTTCGAACTCGACGAGATCAACGGCAGCGCCGGCGTTGGTATCAGCATCGGCGAGAAGAGCCTATGGGGTAAGGGCTTCGGCACTGACGCGCTGCAGGCCCTGCTGGACTTCGGCTTCGGGGAGCTGCGCCTGGAGCGGATCTGGCTGGACGTCTACGACTACAACGTCCGCGGCCGGCGATCCTACGAGAAGTGCGGCTTCGTCCCAGAGGGCACCAAGCGGCGGGGCGTTTACAGGCGCGGCGAGTACAGCGACGTGCTGCTGATGTCGATCCTTCGCGACGAGTGGGCGGCCCAGACGCGCAAGCGCAGCTGGGACTACGAGGACGACCGCCCGGCCGGTTGACGTGGCCGCCGCCTGCGCCCGGCCCGGCTCGGCTCGGCTCGGCTCGGCTCGGCTCGGTACGAATAGCACGCGACGTGCTGTTATCCAACAACCGCTCGCCTGTTCGGCCGGTAAAGCGCCCGAATCACGGTGAGTCAGCACCGTGGCTGCTACCCGCCCTGCGAATAGCCCTCCCGAGCGTGCCGTCTCCTGGATAGCAGCACAGGGCATGCTAGGTGACGGGGGACGCCCGGCGGTCAGCCGGCAAGAGCATGAAGGCCAGTGCGCAAACGACCAGCGACACACCCGCCACCACGAACCCCACGCTGACATCGTCCAGCATCTCCCACAGTTGCGCCGCGACCGTCGCGCCGACGATGATGCCCAGGTTGCCCAGCGCCGCCACCGTGCCAAATCGCCGGCCGCGCCGGCCGCCCTCCGTTGCGTCGGCCAGCATCGCGTACCACGCCGCGCCCACGCCGGTCACTCCGCCGCCGGCCAACACGGCCGAGGCGTAGAGCAGCGGCGCAGGCGCCTCCACCCAGTAGACGAACGAGAAGAGGATCACCGGCATCGTCGAGATCACCGCCATTTTGCGTGGGCCACGCGCGTCGGCCTGCCGGCCCAGCCACGGCCCGAAGGCGATAGCGCCCAGCCCGAAGAGCGCAAAGACGAAGCCCACCTCTGCCGTCGACCAGCCCAGCCGCTGGTCGGCGAACGGCCCATAGGTGGTGATGAAGGAGCCGAAGCCCGACATCAGCGCGACCTGCGCCAGGAGCAGGACGGCCAGCGTGCGCACGTCCGAGTGGGCGCCTGCGGCAGGTGCGGAGGCCGGCGGGGAGTCAGCCGGTTGCGGCGGTAGGTCGGCCGGTGGCCTGGGCAGCAAGAGCGCCGCCACCGTGGCCAGCAGGCTGGTCACGCCGACAACGATGAAAGGCAGCCGCAGGTCGGCCAGCCAGGCCAGCAGGCCGCCGATGGCTGGGCCGGCCACGCTGCCCGCCGAGCCCGCGGCGGACAGCACGCCATTGGCGAAGGCCAGCCGCGCTCGGTCGGAGATCTGCACCAGGTATAGCCGCTCGCCGACGATCATCACGCCGCCGCCCACGCCGGCCAGCGCGCGGAAAGCGATGAGCCCCACGGCCGAGCCGGCGCCGGCGATGAGGAAATTGGCCAGCGCGTACGAGCCAATTCCGGCGGCCAGCAGGCGCCGCGTGGGCAGGCGCTCGGCCAGAAAGCCGGTCAGCAGCTGGCCGGCCCCATTCGTCACGGCGAAGATGCTGGTCAGCAAGCCGAGCACGAAGGGGGTGGCGCCCAGCGAGAGGGCGTAGAGTGGCAGCAGGGGCAGCATGATCGCCACGCCTACCTGCACCACGAAGACCATCGCCGCCAGCAGCGCCAGGGCCGGATCGAGGGCGCGCAGCGAGACGCGGGCGGTGCTCAGCCAGCGGCGGCCTGCCATGCCACAGATCGTAGGACCGGCGCTCACATCGTGAGCCCCCTGTTACCTATCCGCGAGCCGTGTAACCCGAACGTGCCGGAGCAGCGGGCATATTGCCCCACGTTCGGAAGGAACCGCCTGATTCGGGGGGAGCCGTGAAACCCCACCCCCTGTGACCGGCGCTGGCCGTGCGTGGATGTGTGCGCGGCCCACTGTGAGTACACAAGGAGGCCTCATGGGATCGATCAAGAGTATGGCCGCGGGCTTGTCCGTGGCTGCTCTGCTGGTGACGGCGTGCGCCGCCGAGCAGCAGGGCACCCCTGGCGTTGATACGCCGGGCCAGCCCTCGCCGGGCATCGAGCAGCCGGGTGAGGCCAGTCCGGGCGGGCTGCCCGGTGGGCCGGGCGAGGCATCGCCCGACGCCGGCATGTCGCCCGACGCAGGAATGTCGCCCGACACGGGCGTAGCCTCACCGGATGGCGGCGCATCGCCTGATGCGGGAGCTTCGCCCGACACGGCCGTTGGTTCGCCGGATGCCGGCGCATCGCCTGATACCGCCGTTGGTTCGCCCGATGCCGGCGCATCGCCCGACGCGGGCGCTTCGCCCCATACGGCCAGTCCGGCTCCTGCCGGCGAAGCCACCACCGGTGCGCTTGCCGTGGTGGACCGGCTGGGCACACTGACCGTTCTCCAGGATGGCCAGTGCACGCTGAGCCAGCCCGCCGAGGCTGGTGAGTCGGAGCTGGGGCAGCCCGCCGAGGGCTCAACCCTCCAGCTGTTGTTTCAGGATGAGACCGCCGGTCAGGCCCTCGACTTGAGCATCGAGCTCAGCCGCGGCTTCCCGACGGAGACGCCGGAGGAGCCGGCCGAGGAGTCCCCCAGCCCGGACCTGGCCTCGCCCAGCCCGGACGCGGCCTCGCCTGGCGCGGAGGAGACGCCGCCGCTGTTCAGCGGTGAGCAGATCCTGCCCTTCACCATCCTGCCCGATCAGGTCGAAGTGACGGCGCAGCTGCCCGACCTGCAGTCTGCCGCGCCCACCCTGCTGACCGGTTCCGTCGCGCCGAACGGCGTGAACGGCTACCTGATCATGCAGGACGAGGACGGCGCACTGGTGACCGTCAACTTCGTCTGCGCAGAGGCTGAGGATGACGCGGGCATGCCCGACGCATCGCCCGACGCCTCGCCTGGCGCCGACGAGAGCCCGGCAATCGAGCCCTCGCCCTCGCCCTCGCCTTAGTTGACCCGAGCGGCCGGTCGCCGGTGGCGGCCGCCGCCACACCCTTTGATGACAGGACCCCGGCCGGTAGGCCGGGGTCCTACTCTACGAGCCGCCGCGTGTCCTGGACTCGTACTCGGCGATTGCCCGCCGGCGGGCGCCGGCATGCTCGACCAGCGGCTGCGGGTAGCCGAGCGCATCGTCGAGCTCGGGCAGCCAGCGCCGCACGTAGTCACCGCGCGGGTCGTGGCGCTGCCCTTGGAGGGTCGGGTTGAAGATGCGGAAGTAGGGCTGCGGGTCAGTGCCCGTCGAAGCGGCCCACTGCCAGCCGCCATTGTTGCTGGCCATCTCGCCGTCGAGCAGGTGCGCCATGAAGTGCGCCTCGCCCACCCGCCAGTCGACGCCCAGGTGCTTGGTGAGAAACGAAGCCGCGATCATCCGGCCGCGGTTGTGCATCCAGCCGGTGGTGCGCAGTTGACGCATGGCCGCGTCGACCACCGGATAGCCCGTGCGACCCTCGCGCCAGGCGTCGAGCGCCGCCTGATCGGCGCTCCAGGCCACGTGTTCCAGCTCGCGTCGGAAGGCCTCGCGGGCGAGGCGAGGCTCGTGCCACAGCAGGTGCGCGTAGAAGTCGCGCCAGCCGATCTCCGAAGCGAAGCGGTCGCGGCTCCGGCCGCTTCCCGCACAGCGCTCCAGGACTTCGACGGGCGAGACGACCCCCCAGCGCAAATCCTGGCTCAGCCGCGACGTGCCGGAGCGATCGAGGCGATCGCGGCCGTCGGCGTAGTCGTCCAGCGCAGCAGAGCCCGACCACGCTGCCAGCCGTCGCCTGGCGGCCTGCTCGCCGGGCTCGGGGAACTGGTCTGGCTCGGCCGTTGGCGTGACGCTTCCCAGCAGCTCCTCGATCGAGGCCGCCGAACCGCTGGGCCTTGCTGGAACCGAGCGGATGCGGGCGGGCGCCGGGAGCACAGGTCTGCGCGGCAGTGCCTGCCAGGTGCGCCGGAACGGTGAGAAGACTGTGAAGTGGCCGCCATCTGCCTTGCGCACGTCCTCCGGCTCGTGGACCAGCACGCCCGGCTGCGCCTCGAAGGCAATGCCGTGGCTGGCCGCCCCACTCTCGGTCGCCGAGTCTCGCCGGCGGCCGTACGGCGCGTAGTCGCGGCTAACGAAAATGGTTGCCGCCCCGACCGCCCGGGCGAACTCCGGCACGACCTCGGTTGGGCGGCCGCGCAGGATCGCCAGCGGGGCACCGCGCTCGGCCAGCGACTCGGCAAGCACGGATACGCTGCGGGCCATGTACCAGACGCGATTCGGGCTGGGCCAGCGGCCGTTGAGAAGCGCGTCGTCCAGCACGAACAGCGGCACGACGCGCTCGTAGTCCCGCACGGCGCGGGCGAGCGCCGGATGATCGTGCAGTCGCAGGTCGCGCCGGAACCAGACGATCGCGGTTGAGGGGTCGCTCACTCCGCGATTTTGCTGGAGCCGCGCAGATGCGCCGTCCCCACGTTGCGGACGCGGTCGAACTCGAGCGTCGCCGGCCCCGAGTCGGGTGCCAGGTACATGCCCAGCCCCTCCTCGAACGGAGTCAGGCGGCGCGGCATGCGGGCAAGCAGCGGCCCGACATCGACGGTCGCCGGCTGGTTGACGAAGTCCACCGCGTCGGGCGTGAGGGGCGGCTCGGGCAGCAGGGTCAGCGGCAGGGCGGCGAGCTTGATCAGCGGCGTGGGGCCGGGCACGATCGGACGGCGGATGCCGGCCACGGCCAGGGCACGCCCGATCACCCGGCGCATGCTCATCGTCTCCGGTCCACCGAGCTCGAAGATCTGCTCGCGTGCCGCCGGGTCGGTCAGCGAGTCGGCCGCCAGGTTGGCCAGGTCGTCGACGAAGACAGGCGCCATCTGCTGGCGCCCCAGGTTGGTCATGGGCACCATCTGGAGACGTCGGGCGAAGCCGATGAATCGGTTGAGGGACACGTCGCGCGGTCCGTAGACCCACGTTGGGCGGATGATCGTCCAGTCGGCGCCGCTAGAGCGGACAGCCTGCTCCGCACGCCACTTGGCCCGAAACCAGTGTCGCTCGGCGTCCGGCGCGGCGCCCGCTCCCGACATGTAAACGACCTTGCGCACGCCCGCGCGTCCCGCAGCGGCGACCAGCCGCTCCGTGCCGAGGGCGTCGACCTGCTCGAAGGTGCGCCCGCGGCGGGGAGCTTCGATGGGCAGGTTCTCGAAGGCCAGGGCGACGACGAGCATGTCCGCACCGGTCAGCGCGGGCTCGAGGTCCTCCCCGCCGGTCACGTCCGCCAGGCGGATCTCGACGTTGTCGGGCAGGTCGCCGCGCGCCTCCTCTCCGCGGTGCGAGATGACGATCGGGCGGTGGCCGCGCCGGTGCAGCTCCTGCGCGATGGCCCCGCCCACGAAACCGGTTCCGCCGGCGATCGCCACGGTCAGCGGCTCGTCCTTGGGGCGGGGCGTGGCGAAGATGTTGTCGATCGCCCGAGCGCGGTGGCGGAAGATCTGCTCGAGCTCGCCCTTGACTATCGAGTGGCCCAGGCGGCCCAGCGGCCCGAAGGGCAGCTCATATTCGATCTTGTCCTCGACCAGCGTCCCTGTGTCGACGGGCGTGAAGGTGTGGCTGTGCTCCCAGCGGCCGTAGGGGCCCTTGAGCTGGACATCGGTGAAGCGATGGGGCGGCTCGTAGCCGGTGACGAGCGTGCGCCACGTAACGGGGAAGGCGGGCAGCGCGCGGAGGCGGTACTCGATCTCCAGCCCTTCGCGCATCTCGAAGTCGTCAGTCTTGAACTCGAACGCCATTCTGGACGGCGTCAGCCGGCGCAGGTTGAGCGGCTCAGCGAAGAAGCCGAAGACCTTCTCCGCGGGGGCAGGCACCACCTGCCGGGACGTCAACCTGTGCGCCATTCCGCTTCTCGCTTCCCGCTACTTTCGTTGTCCAGTGTTTGTCTAATGTCTGTGCACAGTCTAGCCGGCCTCGCGCAACCCGTCAACCGCTGATCAGAGGACGATCACGGCGCTGCCTCCAGGATCTGCGCCGGCCGACAGCAGCTCGAGGGCGCGATTACCGGGCACCGGGAACTCCTCACCGAGGAGCCCGGCGAACTCGCGCCTGAATTGGCGCGTCTGTCGCGTGTCCGGGAGGAGCAGCAGGACGCCGTCGACTCGACCATCCCGCCGTTTGAGGTTAACGCGCCTCACCAGCGCCTGCCCATCGATGGGGTTGAGCTCGGCTTCCGTGCCGTAGCGCCAACCGTTGCCGCTGACCATACCGTCCCAGGCACGCTGGTCGCCCTGCTGCGGCAGGGGAACCTCCGTGCCCCACCCAAGAGCTCTGTGCAGCAGCGATCGGAAGCGAGTGAGGAGCTTCGCATGACGACTGTCGCGAACAGGCCGGCCGCCCGGGTAGGCGCGCGCCGACAGCTCCAGCCCGACGACCTCGCATAACCGAGCCAGCAGCACAAGCCCGACACCGGGGGCCTTCCCGCGCTCGATGCGCGAGAGCGAGGGCGCCGAGATGCCTGCCGCCTGTGCCACCAACCTCTGGCTGGATCCGAGCGATCGCCGGGCCAGCCGGATCTCGCGGCCGACCGACAGCACGATCGACAGCCCACGGCTCGTGCCTCGATCCCTGCGCCGCTCGCCCGTAGCCATTTGCGGCACCCTAGCTCGGGACGCTTACCACGCTCTCACCTGGGCATTTTCTCCGGCTGACCGGCCGGTTTCACCGACTGCACCAAGTCACCGCCGAGCACTGGCCGCGCACCCACCCTGACAGTCTGGGCCGGTACTTCCTTGCACCCGGCGCAAACAGGGCAGGGGGTGTTTCAGTCCACGAACGAACTCACCGGCGAACCCGCGGCCACGCCGTCCACGGGGGTGAGTTGATGCACCGACTGCAAATCGAGGCTCACCCTTTCAGGCCATGACCGAAACCACCGCCAGTGGGCCGGCGCGGCGGTCAGCGAGGGTGAGTTCGTTCAGCGGGTGAAAATCGGCGGAATCGCACCCACTCCAGCTAGCCCCGCCGGGGCCTTACTCCAGGTAGTCCTTGAGCTTGCGGGAGCGCGAGGGGTGGCGCAGCTTGCGCAGCGCCTTGGCCTCAATCTGGCGGATGCGCTCGCGGGTGACGTTGAACTCCTTGCCAACTTCCTCCAGCGTGCGCGCCCGACCGTCTTCCAGGCCAAAGCGCAACTGCAGCACGCGCCGCTCACGCCCGCTCAGCGAGTCCAGCACCGCCTCCACCTGCTCCTTCAGGAGCTGGTGCGACGCTGCCTCACTCGGCGCCAAGGCACCCCGGTCCTCGATGAAGTCGCCTAGCGTGGAGTCCTCCTCCTCGCCGATGGGCGTCATCAGCGACACCGGCTCCTGCGAGACCTTGATGATCTCGCGCACCTTCTCGGGCGTGACCACCACCTCCTGGCCCTTGGACATGGCCTCGGCGATCTCCTCCACCGTCGGCTCGCGGCCCAGCTCCTGGAGCAGGCTGCGCGAGACGCGGATCAAGCGGTTGATCGTCTCGACCATGTGGACCGGGATGCGGATCGTGCGCGCCTGGTCGGCGATGGCACGGGTGATGGCCTGCCGGATCCACCACGTCGCGTAGGTGGAGAACTTGAAGCCCTTCTCGTAGTCGAACTTCTCGACCGCCCGGATCAGGCCGATGTTTCCCTCCTGGATGAGGTCGAGGAAGTTCATCCCGCGCCCGATGTACTTCTTGGCGATCGAGACGACGAGCCGGAGGTTGGCAGACGTCAGCTGCTCCCTCCCCTCGCGCCCGATGCGCACCAGCACTCCCCGCCGATCGCGCGCCTTGATGGTCAGGTCCTGCTCAGGGTCCCAGCCCATCTCGCGCATGATCTCGGCCTCGTGGCCGGCCATGATGAAGCGGCGCAGCGCCTCGTGACCCACCTCGCGCGTCCAGACGTAGAGGGCGGCCAGGCCCGGATTCTCGTGTGACTCGGAGTCGTTGTGCAGTGCCCGGAAGGCGAAGTCCACCAGCTCGGTGAACTTGTCGGTGTCGGGCGCCTCGTTGTAGTCGTGGACGAGGACCTTGGCCTCCTTCAGCCAGTGCTTGGTCGTCTCCGACTCGGCTCCGCGCTGGGCCTTGACCAGGTGGAAGTCGGGCGTGGGCTGGAGCAGCCCGTCGCCCTCGGCCGCCATGAAGGACGCGCGCACGATGCGGTCCGTCTCCTCTGTGTAGGGCAGGCGATGCTGGGGGAACTTGTCGCGGGTCTTCTTCTCCGTGTCGTGGCGGGTCCACTCCCACAGCGAGAGCACCGACTTCTGCGGCTCCTCCACGATCTGCTCGCCCAGCTCGATGGCCTTGGCCAGCACGACCTCTTCCTCTGCGTTGAGCAGCGGTACCTTGCCGATCTCCTTGAGGTACATGCGCACCGGGTCGTCGATGCCGATCATGTCGGCGGCGATGGCGTCGAGCTCCTCCTGGGTGGGCTCCTCCGCCGTGGCCGAATCGAGCTTGGCCGGCGGCTCCTCCCAGGGCTTCTGCTCCTCGTCGACGGCGACCGCCACGCCCAGCTCGGCTGCGGCCGTGCGGCCATCAGACGATTCGGGCTCCAGCTCGTCCTTGGGCGCGAGCTCGTCGTCGTCGCGCCGGCGCTTGCCGCGCTCCAGCACGCTGGCTACCAGTTGCTTGTCGTTGGGATCCATGCTCATGTCGTGCCTCCTGCGGTGGTCGGGGTGGGTGTTCGGTTGGGGTTTGGTCGTCTGTTGGTCAAGAGGGTCTGCTGCTCGCGCCGTCGGTCCAGGTCGAGTCGGCGGGCCTGCAGCTCGAGCACGTCCCGGCGCAGGCGATCCGCGGCTTCATCGTCATTGGCAGTTTCCGCCTCGGAGAGTTCGGCGCGCATGAACTCCAAGCGCTCGGTGATCACGTTGCGCTCGAGGGCGAGCAGGCTCTGCTCGACGGCCTGGACGAGCACCGATTCGTCGTCCGACAGCGGGCCCGTTCGCGCGAAAAGCGTCCGAGCGACGGCGGCCAGCGTTGGATCGAGCGATTCGACAAAGGCCGACCGATCGAAACCGGCAGCCGGCACGGCCGACATGCGCGTCCACAGCTCGCGCGCGGGGGTGGTCACGAAATCTTGCGCGCCGAGGCGGCCCTCGACCAGGTTGCGCAGGTAAGGCCGCACCAGTAGCAGATGGAGCAGGGTCGCTTCCACCGGCTCGAGCGTGCGCGCAACCGCTTCGGGGTCCAGCGCGTCCGGGCTGGCCAGCACCGCGTCGAGCGTGAAGCGGCCCTCGCTGCGGCCGTCATCGGTCCGACGCTGGCCGGCGCGCGCCGCCGGCTCGGCACGGCGCAGCTCCTCCAGTAGCACGCGCTCCTCCACGCCGCTGCGGCGGGCGAGCAACTGGAGGTAGCCGTCGCGCTCCGTGGGGTTGGTCACGCGGCGCAGGGTGGGCATCACGGCGGCGACCAGCCGCTCCCGGCCGGCGAGGGTGCGCGGGTCGTGCCGGCGGGCGTAGGTGTCGATGAGGTACTCCATGATCGCCATGGGTTGCTCCGTGGCCTGTCGCCAGGTGTCGGGCTCGTCGCGCATGACCTCGTCGGGGTCCTTGCCCTCGGGCAGGCGAACGACGCCCACGTCGGTCAGCCGGCCGCGATGCGGGCTGCGCTCGATCTCACCGATCAGCGCCGTCAGCTCGCGCGCCCCAAAGCTGGCCGCGCCCTGGCCGGCGGCGTCCACGTCGTAGGCCAGCGCGATGCGCGGGGCGTAGCGCGTGACCAGCTCGACCTGCGCCGGCGTGAGAGCCGTGCCCAGGCTGCCGACCACGTTCTCGAAGCCCTGCTGATGGGCCATAAGCGCGTCCGTGTTGCCCTCGACCAGGACGGCCACGCCCGTCTTGCGGATGGCGCCCTTGGCGCGGTCGATGAGGTATAGCGTGCGGCTCTTGTCGAAGAGCGGCGTCGCCGGCGAATTGAGGTACTTGGGCCCGCGGTCGCGCCCGCTTTGGTCGTCTGCTGGGCCTTCGGCACCGACTATCCGCCCGCCGAGCCCCGTCGCGTTGCCCGATGCATCGCGGATGGGAAAGATGATCCGACCACGGAAGCGGTCGTAGACGCCGCGCCGACCTTGGCGGCGAGAGACAAGCCCGGCAGCCTCCAGCTCCTCCTCGCGGAAGCCGCGCTTCTCGATCAGCGCGCGCGACAGCGTGTCCCAAGCGTCGACGGCGTAGCCCAACTGGTGGGTGCTGATCGTCGCGTCGGTGAAGCCGCGGCCGCGCAGGTAGTCCAGGGCCGCCTGGCCGTGGCGGCTCTCGGTCAGCGTACGGTGGTAGAAGGCGATGGCCGCCTCCAGCGCGTCGCGCAGGCGCTTGCGGCGGGCGTCCTCGCGCGTCGTGCGCTCGCTGATCTCGACGCCGGCTCGGCCTGCCAGGCGGCGCAGCGCCTCGAGGAAGTCGATCCCGTCGCGCTCCATGACGAAGTTGAAGACGTCCCCTCCCCGCCCGCATCCGAAGCATTTCCAGCTCTCGCGCACCGGCGTGACCGTGAAGCTGGGCGTCTTCTCGCCGTGAAAGGGGCACAGGCCCTTGAAAGAGGCGCCGGCCTTGCGCAGGCTGACGCTCTCGCCGATGAGCTCGGCGAGGTCGATCTTGCTCTTGACTTCAGCTGCTACGCCGACAGACGTGGTGGAACTCCCGCTGTGCTGCTCACGACTTCTTGATCAGGAGACGCGTGCGCGCCTCGGGGTGTCACGGCCGGCCCGCCGGTCGCCGGACACACGTAGGGCCTTGTCAAGACTTGACAAGGCTCAGTGACTGTATTCTACGCCTCTATCAGGCCCTTGACAAGACTTGTCAATACCCTCGGGGAGTATTGACACTTGACGCCAGCCGGCAAGCACCGGACGGTCGGTGTTGCTGTTCTTTGCGTCGGGTGTTCCGGTCAAGCTGAGGCCAAGTGGACGTTTCGACGGAGACCCGGCAAGGGGCCTTCTGAGCGCGTAATCTCCAACCGCACCAACCTCGGTGAGAGCTTTGCATCCATCAGCTCATCGTGTAATTGCAGCAGCTGGTCGATCTCTTCTCGGAGCGCGAGCAAGCAAGCGCGTTTTACCTGATCGTGCTGCTGTCTGTCGTGCTTGCTACTCCGGGTGGCCGCGGAGCAATCGTCAAGCTGGTCAAGTCATTCTTCCGTCCCGGGCTCCTCGTACCGGTGGCGCTGTACCTGTGCTGGTGCGCGCTTCTTCTCCTCCCCTTCGCACCGACGCCCTTCTGGGGCCTAGCGCTCGGCAAGGAAGCCATGCTCTGGTTCCTGCTGCCCGATATGAGCTTGCTCATCGACAGCGAGGTGGGTCAATCGTCACGGCATCTGGACTTAACCGCCCCACTCAGTCCACAGGCACGAGCGTCACGCGCGCTGTGTTCGTCACTCGCAGCACGCGTGCATAGCCGGCGCCGATGGCGAGCGGCAGCGGCGCCTCCACCTCTTCGAGATCGCCTTCCGCCACGCGGTCGGCGAAGAGCAGCAGGGAGCGGCGAGTGTCATTCGGCCTCGCCCGCCACTGAAGCCCATCCAGCCGCGCCTCGTCCAGGTCGTGCAGCGCCTTCGCCCAGAGCGCCGTTTGTGGATAGTCCGTGGGCCCCGTCTCGATCAGATCGCGCCGCTCGATGCCAAGCCGGCGCAGGCCAAGCCCCTCGAGCAGGGCCAGACGAAGAGCGCGACTTGGCGCGATGACCGAGATGGCTCGGTCGGCCAGGACGGCCTCGCTGACTATCGCGCCGGGGACGAAGGGTGTGTCGTGGAGGATGGTCTCGCAGATGGCGCCCTCGTCGTCCTCGGCGCCATAGAGCCATGGGATGGGCCCTCCGTCCGGTCCGTGGATGGGATGGAACCGCCCCGGACGTCGGAGCTGAGTGCTGAAGCGCGTACTCGGCTGTGACAGTCGGTGCACCCTGGTGATGGTCCGGCCCGCCGGCCACTCGCCGACCAGAGGGTCGAGCCCTTCCGGCGGTCGAGAAGGCGCCAACTAGAAGTCGGGCTGCGTAACGGCGGCCTCCGCCGCATGCAGCAGAGCCGGGTCGTCCTCCAGTCGATCGATGGGACGGGCGCCCCCCAGCCAGGCATTGGGCGCCGCAAACCACAGCGCGGTACCCCAATCGCCCAGCCGACCTTGCAGGACGGCGAGGATCTTGCTGATCACCGGGCGCGGACGACCCGTCGCAGGATCGAACTGGAAGGCAGGGTAGCGCCACTGGCCGCGCAGCGGAACGCCGAACATGCGGCCACTCGTGCGCCACTGCCAGGCCAGCGCCGATCGGTTCGCTGACCGCGAAAGTGCGCCGTCCGCCAGCTCGGCGGAGCTGAGCGT
>DATKBB010000132.1:0-3209 GCA_035514295.1 Candidatus Limnocylindria bacterium
CAGACGGCGGCGCGGGCTCGCCGGTGGGCGCGGGTATCACGATCTCGCCACCCTGCGGCGGGCCCACGCAACCTGCGAGCACCACGAGCAGAACCAGCGTTACGGCGACCGAGCGCATCAGGCCGTGGACGAGCGCACGACCCGTCCAGTTCCACGCCCGTCAGCCCTCGTGTCAGGGCCTGCATCGGCGTGGAAGGCGGCCAGCCGGTGGGCCTCCTCCTCCAACTCGGCTCGGGCCTGGGGGCTCACCTCTCCGAACGGGGCGAGCCGGATCTCGCCCGATTCCCAGCGCCACGTGCCGGCAACCCGGCCGTCGACCAGGAACGTGGGCAGGGACGGTGGGATCTTGGAGTTGAAGATGAGCGGGCGGTACTGCTCGGGCAGGATGCCTGTGCGCCGCGCGTGGACGAGCAGCGTCGCGTCCCAGGTGGGCAGGAAGCGCACCGGCGCGGGCGTCTCCTCCGCGGGCAGTGGCGCATCGGGAACGTCGAGCAGCTCCCGGCCCGACTCATCGCGGAAGAGGCGGGGGCTCAGCCCAGCCAGCACAGGCTTGAGCGCAGTCTTGGGCACGCCCGTGAAGCCGGCGATGTCGTCCAGCGAGGCCGGCCCGAAGCCGGCCAGGTAACGCCCGACCAGGTGAGCCAGGCCGACCTCGTCGGACACCTCCTCGTGCCCGCCCAGCACGTCGTCGGCCAGGGCGTAGATGCCGGCCCGGCGGCGCGCCCAGGTGCCCGACGGAGGCACCCTCAGCAGCTCCGCGTCCGTGTCGATCGTGCCCCGGATCGTCGCCTCCACGCCATCAAGCAGCGCCTGGAGCTCAGCGCGGCGCACGCTACTGCCGGCCAGCGCGTGGCGCAGGCGCGCGACCACCTCCTGCCGGCCGCTGGCGTCGCCGCGATAGACGCGCTCGGCCCACCGCTGGAGAGGACGCCGGATGCCGGCCAGCAACCTGTGGTAGTCGGCCGCCGAAACGGCATGGATGGTGCCGCGCATGAGCGTGCCCTGGACGACAGCGCCCGACTCGTAGGCTTCGGTCAGATCCGCTCGCCGAAAGCCGGCGACGCACGACCAGAGCCGGATGTAGGCGTTTGGCGCGTACTGGTTCTGGATGCCGGCCAGCTGCTCAAGTGCCGCTGGGAGGGATATGCTCGAGCGCTCGAGGAGCAGCTGGCGGGCCAGCAGGGCGCGGTTGAGGCGACCTTGCGTCAGCGTCTCGGCTGTCACGCCGGCGTCAGCCGGAAGACCGGCCCGCGGCCCAGTCGCTCGGCCGGCGTGCCGTACTTCAGGATCAGCTCGCGCAGGGCCGCCGCCCGCTCGTCGCCCTCAACCTCCGTCGCCTGGTAGTCGGCCGTCCGCTCGCCGATGGTCGCTGTGCAGTTCGGCTCGGTGCGCAGGTTCAGCGCCCAGTCGGCCTCCTCGCTGCCGGCCGCGATGTAGAGCGCGCCGTCGGTCGCCTGCCAGAAGCCAACCGCCGTGCGCACGGGCCGGCCGCTGACTCGGCCGCGCGTCTCCAGCAGCGCCACCTTGCCCCAGCCGGCCAGCTGTTCGCCGACCGTGACCGCTACCAGGGCGTCCGCAAGTGATCGCTCGGCAAGTCGACGGACCATGCCGCGAAAGATGAGGCCGTGGATGGGGTATAGGAGATACCAGTACGCCAGGCCGGGCAGGCCCTTGGGCTCGAAGAAGGCGGTCTGCTCGAGGCGACTGCCGCGCGGCGTCTCGGTCACCTCGTACTGGAGCCAGGCCCGGCCGGGCACGCGCATCTCCGCGCGGAGACGCAGGAGGGTGGGGCGCTCGACCGCCTCCACGCGCCAGAAGTCCAGTGCGTCGCCGACCCGCAGCTCGGTGCGCGAGCGGCGCCCAAGGCGCATGCCGACGCCCCCGACGACCCTATCGATCAGCCCGCGGATGCGCCACAGGAGATTGCCGTACGGCCAGCCCGCGCCTCCGCCCAACTGCTCGACCTCGGCGAACAGGCGGTCGGGGGAGACAGGCACCAGCCGCCGGCGTCGCTCGATGATCATCCCCTCGTGCGAGCTCATGATGGGTAGCTCGTCTCGGCCTGGCGCGTCGAGTGAGTCGAACCAGGTCGACTCCTCGGCGTGACGATCGGTCCGGTCGATGGCGCGCTGGAGTGCCGTCTCATACGGCGCGGGATCGAGGCCGAAGGCTGCGGCCGGGCGCGAATCGCGGACGATGACCTCGTTGCGCAGGCCTTCGATGAGAGGCCGCGCGATCCCGGCCGGCACCGGGGAGACGAGGCTCACCCAGTACGAGCTGAGGCGGGGGGTCAGGACGGGGACCGGGATCATGAGGCGTCGGAGGCCACGGAGCCGGGCGTAGGTCCGCATCATGTCGCCGTAGGAGAGGATGTCCGGGCCGCCGATCTCGACCACGCCGGTGATCTCCGGGTGCTCGAGCGCGCCGACGAGGTAGTCGAGCGCGTCGCTGATCCCGATCGGCTGGCAGCGCGTGCCGACCCAGCGCGGCGTGATCATGATCGGCAGCCGCTCGGTGAGGTGGCGCAGGATCTCGAACGAGGCGCTTCCAGAGCCGATGATGATCGCCGCCCGGAACTCGGTGACCGAGGCGCCGTGCGCGCCGAGCTCCCGCCCGGTCTGCTGTCGGCTCGCGAGGTGCGGCGAGAGGTGCGTGGCCTCGTCGCCGAGGCCTCCGAGGTACACGATGCGGTGGATGTCCGCGTCGCCCGCCGCCGCGGCGAAGTTCCGCGCCGCGAGCAGGTCGCGCTCGGCGAAGCCGCGCTCGCCGGACCCCATCGAGTGGGCGAGGTAGTAGGCGACCTCGACGCCCTCCAGTGCGCGGCCGAGCGTCTCGGGCTCGAGAAGGTCCGCCGCCACGACGGTGGCGTCCGGGAAGCGTGCCGCGAGCGGCCGCGCATCGCGGCTCATGAGCACGAGCTCATGGCCCAGAGACGAGAGCAGCGGTACAAGGCGGCCACCGATGTAGCCGCTTGCGCCGACGATGAGGATGCGCATCGGTCTCTCAGGCGGCTCCCACGCCCGGGACAAGCGTCAGCGAGAGCTGCCTCGTTGCCAGGACTTGCCCTCGACGGCGACGGCCGGGGCGTAGACCATCTCGACCCCCTGCATCGCCCGGATGTCCCGCGCCCCCAGCGCCGCCATCGACTGGCGCAGCGCGCCGACCAGGTTCTGCGTGCCGTCCGTCACGTCGGCCGGGCCGAGCAGGAT
>DATKBB010000133.1:0-4972 GCA_035514295.1 Candidatus Limnocylindria bacterium
CTGCTGGAAGGGCTGCCGCCGCTGACGGGCGAGGCCTGGCTGATCATCGGCTGGCTGGCCGTGGTCAACACCGCGCTGGCCTTCACGCTCTGGAACCAGAGCTTGCGCACACTGACCGCCGTCGAGTCGAGCGTGATCAACAACCTGATGCTGGTGCAGATCGCCGTGCTGGCCTGGGTGATCCTGGGCGAGACGCTCAGCGCGGTCGAGATTGCCGGATTGGCCCTGGCCCTGGCCGGCATCCTGGCCGTCCAGCTCGCGCCAAGGTGGCGCGCCGGGACGGCTTGAGTGTCGGGCGAGTGGCAGGAAACCGGGGTGGCATCCGAGACCCGCCTGGTCGCCGCCGGAGACTCCCATGCGCAACACGTGCGCGTTGCTTCGGAGCAACACACGAGCTGTGCACTGTTGTGCGCTGCGGTGCGGACGTCTATCCTCCGGCCACTGCCGCTGGGAGGTGATGAAGCGGGGCCCGACCACGGCCGCCTTGACCCCGCCGAGCCACTGGCGAGACCGACCCGGCGTTGCTGCGGAGGGCGGATTATGCGCTCGAGCATCCGGCGGCTCTCTTCGATCTGGCTGGCGTTTCTCTTGTGTGTGCTGGTGGCAGCACCAGCTCTTGCCGCCAAGCCGTTCATGGAGACAATCGACCTGGACAATCCTGACGACGAAGCGTTCTATTCCGAGCTGTTCACGAGCGCGTGCGGCGCGCCCATCGCGGCGGACATTTGGGGATCCGTTCGGATCAAGGTCTTCACTGATCAGGAGGGCAACTTCAAGCGACAGATCAACAAGTGGTTCATTCGGATCCGCTTGACGAACACGGAGACCGGTACTTCGATCTTGATCAAGGACGTGGGTCCCGACATCCTCTGGCTGGACAAGAACGGTGACCTGCTGGTCGCCATCACGGGTCGCTCCGTTACCGGCAGCGGCGTGATCGGCCGCGTCGTAGTCAACCTCACGACCAATGAGGTCGTCAGCGAGTCGGGCAAGCCTCTGGGCGACTGGGTCGAGAACGGCTGCGGCGCACTGACCTAGTCGCCTATGGCAGCGCTTGACGAACAAGGGAAGCGACTGAACTAGGCCGGCCCCCAGAAAGAACTCCTGCGCGCCGGAGCAGGTGCATTCCGCTGGCGCCGGCTCGCAGGCAGCCATGGGCACAAGGTCTGGTGCGCCGCGCACGCGACGGGGAGACGGCCGCTGAGTCGGGGCGGGGAGACGCAGCCCCTTCCGCCCCTCGGGATAGACTGCATCGAGATGACCGACTCGACGCGCGTGGCGGCCCAGCCCGCGCTTGACCCGCAGCAATACCGCGAGGCGCTCGGGCGCTTCGTGACCGGCGTCACGGTGGTGACCACCCTGGAGCAGACCCAGGCGGGCGCCCAGCCGTGGGGCACGACGGTCAACTCCTTCACCGGCGTCTCCCTCGACCCGCCGCTGGTGCTGGTCTCGATCGGGCGCAACCGGGCTATTCATCCAATCATCGGACGGACGGGGCGCTTCGGGGTCAACGTGCTGGGGGAGGGCAGCCAGGTGCTGTCCGACTGCTTCGCCGGCGCGCCGTCGGCCATGCCCAAGGATGCCTTCTGCGGCGCCCGCTGGGAGGCGTCGGAGGCGGGCCTGCCGCTGCTGGAGCAGGCCATCGCCTTCGTCGGCTGCGCGGTTGAGCGCACGATCGAGGCGGGCGATCACACGCTCTACATCGCGCGTGTCCTCGAGACGGCCGTGCGCGATGAGCCGGGCTGGCCGCTGCTCTACTTCCGCCGGCGCTATCTGCGCATCGAGCGGGGCGCGATGGCCGAGCTGCGCGGCAAGGCCGACGGCTGAGCGGACGGCGGCGGACGACGGCGGAGGTGGCCACGGTCGAGGCGAACGGCATCGCCATCAGCTACACGGTCGAAGGCGCCGGACCGCCGCTTGTCATGCTGCACGGGGCGACGTCCACGGCGCTGGAGGACTGGTCGGCCCAGCGACCGCTCTTCCGCCAGGCCTTCCGGCTCTACCTCGTCGACGCACGGGGGCACGGCGGCACGAAGTGGGATGTGCGCGACGGCTTCGACCGCGACATGCTGGTCGACGACCTGCTGGCTTTCGCCGACGCCATGCGCCTGCCGACCTTCCACCTGGCCGGCTTCAGCATGGGTGCCATGACCGCGCTGACCTTCGCCACGCGCTATCCGGAGCGACTCCGAACCGCGCTCATCTGCGGCATCGACATCCAGCGCGAGCCGCGCGCCAGCGTGGCCCGTCGGCTGATGGACCCCGAGCGGATCCAGCGCGAGGAGCCCGAGTGGGCAGCCCAACTGGAGCGGCGCCACGGGGCGGTGCAGGGCGAGGGCGCGTGGCGCGAGCTGCTGCGTGTGATCGCCTCAGACGTGACGACGCAGCGGCTGCTGAGCTTCGAGGAGCTGCGCCGAGTGCGGCTGCCCGTTCAGCTCGTCTACGGCGACCGCGACGTCTTCGTGCCCGCCGACCACGCCGTGGAGATCTACCGCCACCTGCCCGATGCCCGCCTGTTCATCTCGCCCGACACCCCGCACACGGTGATGGTCAGCCGGCCGACCCTCTTCAACCAGGTGGCCGGCCAGTTCTACCGATCGACCGAGGAAGTTGCCCGGCGGCGGGCGGAGAAGGGCGGTGCCCTGATCCCGGCTCCAAGCGGCGCGGGGGACGGTGCCGCGCTGCTCGACCCGACCCGCGTCGCGGCGGCGGCCGCCGGGGGCGCTGCGCCGGCCGATGATCCGTTCGACAAGTGGTGAGCCCACAGCCCAAGGAGGTATGCCCATGACCGCCACCCTGCTCGCCCTCTATCGCCGCCCCGAGGGCGGCGACGAGGCGCTCGGCACGTTCTGGCAGCGCTATCGCGACGAGCACATGCCGCTGATCCAGAAGGTCCCCGGCCTGCGCGGGACCAAGACCTGGAGCGTGGCCACCCACTACGCCGGCGAAGACCTCGTCGCGGTGACCGAGATGCGGTTCGATGACCAGTCGGCGCTCGAAGCCGGGATGGCCAGCGACGAGATGCGCCAGGCCGGCCGCAATCTCCGCGAGGTCGCGCCGGGGCTGCTTACGCTGGTAGCCCTCGAGGAGTCGGACCGGCCATGACCGTCCACTACGACGTCGCCGACGGAGTGGCGACGATCCGCATCGACCGGCCGGAAGTGCTGAACGCCCTTAACCGCCCTACCTTGGAGGCGATCCGTGATTCGTTCCGACGGGCGTCGGCGGACCATGCCGTTGGCGTGGTCGTGCTTACGGGCACGGGCGAGCGGGCTTTCTGCACGGGCGCGGACCTCGATGAGCAGGAAGCCTTCCTGGCTCGCCCCAACGACTACTGGGACTGGATGAATCGCTTCATCGAGGCAGTCGAGTCGATCAAGGACTGCGCCAAGCCGGTGGTCGCCCGGCTCAACGGCATGACCGTTGGCGGCGGCAACGAGCTCAACCTGGCCTGCGACCTGGCCGTGGCCGCCGACGACATCGTCCTGCGCCACGTCGGGCCCTCGCGCGGCTCTCTGCCTGCCGGCGGCGCGACGCAGTGGATGCCGCTGGTCGTGGGCGACCGCCGAGCGCGCGAGGTTCTGCTGCTCAACCGGCCCTTCACGGCGAAGCAGGCCCTCGAATGGGGCTGGGTCAACCGTGTCGTGCCGCGGGCCCGGCTGGACGAGGCGGTGGCCGACTACTGCCGCGAGCTGCTGGCCAAGATGCCCGAGATTGTCCGCGCCACGCGCGTTCAGCTCAACTTCTGGAAGGATTACTCGTGGGCCATGACGGTCAAGATGGCACGCGAGTGGCTGACCGTCCATGCTGCCTCGGACGAGGTGGAGGAGGGGCTGATGGCCTTCCACCAGAAGCGGGAGGTCGACTACGGCCGGCTGCGCCGAGACCTCGTCGAGGCCGGCGGCCCGCCACAGGTGGCCGAGGTCGCGCGCGACCTGGACCAGGAGATCCACGATGTCTGAAGTGGGCGACAAGCCGCGGGTGAAGGTCGAATCGCCCGCGCCGGACGCGCGGTCGGGTGGGGTGTTCGGGGGCGTCGCCCTGCTCACTCTCGACCGGCCTGAGGTGCTCAACGCGCTCGACTACCGCACCCTGCAGGAACTGGTCGAGGCGCTCGAGCGGCTCGACACGGACGAGGCCGTGCGCTGCGTGGTGATCACCGGCGCCGGCGAGAAGGCCTTCGCGGCCGGCGCTGACATCAAGGAGATGGCCGACGCCACGCCCGTCAGCCTCGGGAAGGTCAACTCGTTCGCGCGCTGGGAGCGCATCCGGCGCATCCGCCTGCCGCTCATCGCGGCCGTGCGGGGATACGCGCTGGGCGGAGGCTGCGAGCTGGCCATGGCCTGTGACATGGTCGTGGCCGCCGATGATGCAGTCTTCGGCCAGCCCGAGATCAAGATCGGGATCATGCCCGGCGCGGGCGGCACGCAGCGGCTGACACGGGCCCTGGGCAAGGCACGCGCGATGGAGTTGATCCTGACCGGCGCGAACCTGCCGGCGCGCGAGGCATACCAGCGTGGGCTGGTCAGCCGCCTGGCCGCGCGCGAGGAGACGCTGGGCGCCGCTCTGGACCTGGCGCGCGAGGTGGCGGCGATGCCGCCGCTGGCCGTGCGGGCGGCCAAGGAGGCCGTCAATCGGGCCTTCGAGCTGTCGCTGGAGGCCGGCCTGGAGTTCGAACGGCGCAACTTCTTCCTGCTCTTCGCCAGCGACGACCAGAAGGAGGGCATGGCCGCCTTCGTCGAGAAGCGCAAGCCCGGGTGGAATGGCCGGTGAGCCGTACGGCGCGGCAGCCTGAGCGGCCCTGGTGGGTGCGGCTGATGCTGACCGGCGCCCCGGGCCGGCGCACGCTCCGGATCTGGGTCGCGCTCTACCTCCTAGCGGCGGTCGCGAGCGTGCTCTACGCAGTGTGGCTCGAGGACGATCTCACGTTTGGCGTGGCCTTTGCGGTCGTATTCGTGGCCCTGGCCGTAGC
>DATKBB010000134.1:0-4312 GCA_035514295.1 Candidatus Limnocylindria bacterium
AAGACGAAGTCGAGCATGTCGCCAACAGCGCCCAGCGTCGCCAGACGCTCGCGCACGATGGGCATCAGCGCCAGCAGGTCGTCGGCCGTCGGCTGACGCGCACCGGCACCGCGCGCGTGCGCCTCCTCCAGCCGGCGGGCCAGGAAGGGCAGTGCCCGGTCGGCCAGCTCGTCCTCCGGCAACCGCCGGATCCACTGGCCGTTGAGCCACTCCAGGCGTTCGCGGTCGAAGACCGCCCCGGCCGACTGGACGCGCGCCAGGTCGAAGCGCTCGACCAGCTCGTCGAGGCCGAAGATCTCCTCCTCCGTGCCGCTCGACCAGCCCAGCAGCGCCAAGTAGTTGACCAGCGCCTCGGGTAGGAAGCCCTGCGCGCGGTAATCGGCGATCGCCGTCTGGACCTTGCGCTTGCTCATCTTCGTCCGGTCGGGGTTGAGGATCAGCGGCAGATGGGCGAAGACCGGCAC
This sequence comes from Candidatus Limnocylindria bacterium, assembly GCA_035514295.1. Taxonomy (GTDB): domain Bacteria; phylum Chloroflexota; class Limnocylindria; order Limnocylindrales; family CSP1-4; genus JALYGJ01. The sequence goes on from DATKBB010000134.1 coordinate 465, forward strand.
GTCGGCGCCAAGCGCGCGAAACAGCAGGATGTGCTTGGGTGTGTTGGACAGGTGGTCCTCACCGCGGATGACGTGGCTGATCTCCATCTCGACGTCGTCCACCACCACGCAGAAGTGGTACAGGGGTGTGCCGTCGGAACGGACGATGACCAGGTCGCCGCCCAGCGCCGTGGTGTCGATCTCGACGTGGCCGCGGACGATGTCGTCGAAGGCCACCACGCCCTCCCCCACTCGGAAGCGGATGACCGGCTTGCGCCCTTCGGCTTCGCGCGCCCGCCGCTCATCGGCCGTCAGCCGGGCACACCGGCCGACATAGTGCGGCGGTTGCCGGGCGGCCTCCTGGGCCCGTTTGTCGGCAGCCAGCTCGTCTGGCGTGCAGTAGCAGTGGTAGGCCTTGTCCTCGGCCAGCAAGCGCGCGGCCGCGGCGGCGTAGCGCTCCAGGCGCTGCATCTGGCGGTACGGGCCGAACGGTCCACGCGCCGGCTGGCCGGCCACCTCCGGCCCCTCGTCCCAGGTCAGGCGCAGCCAGTGCAGGTTCTCGAGAATGTCGCGCTCGTAGTCAAGGCTGGAGCGCGCCACGTCGGTGTCCTCCAGGCGCAGGATGAACGTGCCTCCGTGGTGGCGCGCGAAGAGGTAGTTGAACAGCGCCGTGCGCGCCGTGCCCAGGTGCAGCGGGCCGGTGGGACTGGGTGCGATGCGGCAGCGGACGGCGCTCACCGGCCGCCGCCGCGGCTGACCCGCCTAGGGGCCCACGGCCGACCGGCGCCGCGCGAGAGCACCCAGCTGGCCAGGGCCAGGTGGACGACCAGCAGGAAGACGCTCGAGAGGGCTAGCAGCGAGGGCGGCAGCGGCGGGCGCAGCCCCAGGAACCAGATCCCGACGACAAGGGCGACGCCTGTCAGCAGCACGCCGGCCGTGGCCACCGTCAGCGCGTAGGCCAGCCGAGGCAGCGCCAACAGCAGGCCCAGGGCACCCAGGGTGATCCCCGTCTGGACGAAGGCCAACTCGGGCGGGCAGGCGACCGAGGCCCGCTCACAGCCGGTGACCAGGCTGCCGCCGTAGCTCACCAGCAGCGCCAGCGGCAGCCAGGCCAGGAAGGCGTACAGCAGCCGCTGCGAGAGCGACGGCCAGCGGCTGGCCAGCGCCTGCCGACGGGCGGCGGCACGCACCTCGTGGATCTGCCCGGCTTCGTGGACGACGCCGCTGGCGGGGGGCCTGCGGCCGGGCGGTTGGGCGTCTGCCGGCCGGGCGGCGCCGGCCCAGCGCGAAGCTGTCTCCGACGGCCTTGCACCGGCGGGCGCCCCCATCCCGGCGCCGGCTGGCGCGGCGGGAGCCGCCCATGCTGCGCCGGCGCCTGCCGCGGCGCGCGCCTCCTCCTCCGCCGCCGCACGGGCGCGGGCGGCAGTCAGCGGCTGCGCGCCGCCCTGCTGGCGGAACGAGCCGCGCCGGGGCAGGTCGGCCTCGCCGCGCCGGAAGTAGGCCCGCGCAGCCATCGACCAGGCCGCACCGCTGGAACGGTTGTAGACCTCGAAATCCTGCGTCGTGTGCATGCCCGGCGGCGCCCCCGGCGCGTCCTCTGCTCCGCCCTGGCTGCCTGCAGGGGCCGGCTGACGGCGTCGTGCCTGCCGGCGCCCGTCGCGTGCCGCGCCCTCCTCCCACCAGGGCACCTCGCTGGCCGACCAGGTGTACGTTCGCGAGGCAGGATCGCGCCCCGGCGCAGCCGCCTGCTCGGGCTCGGCCTGGGGCGGGCTGGCCTGCTCAGCCTTCGTCCAGCGGCCGTTGGCCGCCCGCGGGCGGGCCTGGCCGCGCTCGCTGGCGCGCACCGGCCCGGGCGCGTGGCGGGCGTCCCACTCACGCCGGCGCAAAGGATCGAGCAGCAGCTTGTACGCCTCCTGGACGGCCAGGAACCGATCCGTGTCGCCGGCTTCCGAATCGGGGTGATAGCGCTTGGCCAGCCGGCGGTGGGCGGCCTTGATCTCGGCCTCGCTGGCGCCACGCGCGACGCCCAGGGCGCGATAGGGATCCTGTGCGTGGCGCACGGTCAGACCAGCTCTGAGATGGGCGCCAGCTCGAAGACCGGCAGTGCCTGGCCCACCTCCAGGCCGCGCGGGTCGCGCGACGCCGGCCGGTGGAGCTCGGCCAGCCTCTCGAGCCTGTCGGGCCCCAGCACGCCCAGCTGGGCCAGTGCCTCGACAGAAACCGCTCGATTGGCGCGGCCGTGGCCGTCGCCATCCTCGATGCTGACGGCGATCCCGGCCGCCGGCGTGCCCTCCCCCCGAGCCCCGCGCAACAGGCCCACGCCGCGCAGCCCCTCCGCGCCACTCTTGGCCACCAGCAGGCCGGGCACGGCGTTCATCAGCCTGGTGTCCGTCGAGTCGCGGGTGCCGCCCACCATGTCCGGCGCCGCCAGCATCGCCTCGCGCACCCGCCCAAGGGCGGGCACGAGCGGGAGCCGTCTCTCGTCGGCCGCGCCGGCCGGGTCGGCCAGCAGCGCGAAGGCCCGCGCCACGTCCGCCAGGCCGAAGAAGTACGTCTGCAGGCCGCACGCGTCGACCGCGGTGCGCAGCGCTGCACGAGTCGTACCGAAGACGCGCGCCACGGCCTCGGCCACCGCCTGCTGAGCCGGGTGCTCGGGGCGCCAGTAATCGGCCAGCGTCCAGCCGGCGTGGCGGGCCAGCAGCAGGCTGGCCACGTGGAAGCCGGAACACATGTGGCGTATGGGACCGGTTGCCTCGCCGTCGCGCGCCAGCCGCGCGGCCGTCAGCTCGTCGAGGGGCATGCCTTCCGCACCGCAGGCGAGCAGCGTCTGCGACAGGCCGGAGCGGCGCAGCACGCCTTGCAGCGTGCGTACGTGGGCGTCCTCGCCGGTATGTGAGGCAGCCATCACGGCCAGCTCCGCGTCGCTCAGCTGATAGGCGTCGGCGCCGCCGGCCCAGATCAATGCGACGAGGGCGAAGGGCTTGACCGCCGAGCGCAACGAGACGCTGATGTCCGGGTCGCCCACCCCGCGCTCGATGCGGCCGGCGACATCGACCTGCACGACGTGTCCCCTATGACGGCTCTCGACGGCGTCCCCGCGACGGATCTCGACCAGGACAGGTGGCGCCGCGTTGCGTGGATAGCGCGAGGCGCGAGGCGCGCGCGTGGCCGTGGCGCGCCGCGCCGCAGGCGGCCGCTTCGCCGCCTGACTGGACGCCGCTGCGTCGGAAGCCGGCGTTTGAGTGCGGGGCATGTCTGCGATGGTAGCGCTTCGGCGGGCGGCGGCCGGCTCGTGGTCCTGCGTAGAACGGGAGCCGGTGTCGCGCCGCGACTCAGCCGGCCAGCAGCGCCTCGATCTCGTCGAGGTGCTCGACGCGGTGGATCGACCGGTCGAGGAGCCTTGGGCGTCCCTCCGTCCTCACCAGCTCGACCGTCTGGGCCGGCAGCCGCGCGATGAACTCGTCGACCGCCTGCGCCGACTCGAGAACCTGCCGGCGAGCCTGCTCACCCGTCGCCGCCAACAGCAGCGGCGTGAGCGTGTCGTTGATCTGGTCCTCGGTGAAGTCCGCCAGCGGACGCGGCGTGGTGAGCCGCATGCGTTGCGCATCGGCCCAGCGCTCGAGAGTGAAGCGGTCCCAGAACGAGAGGTGCAGGAGTCCGGCCGCGACGGTCCAATGCTCCCCTAGGGGCAGGCGCAGCGCACGCTCGTCGAGTCCGTCGACGAGCTCGACCAGGCGCGCGCGGCTCTGCGCGTTCAACTGGTCATGGCCACCCGGCGCGGCCCGGTCGTGCTGCTGGGGCATGCTCGCGATGGTAGCGCGTCGGCGGCTGACGGCCTCTCGTCGCGCCCTACAATTCCCGCCGAAAGG
>DATKBB010000135.1:0-53904 GCA_035514295.1 Candidatus Limnocylindria bacterium
GGCCGCCGGCTGAACCGGCAGTGACTCTTCCAACGGCGGCACTATTGCAGAATCGGGTTCCTTGCCGGCCCGCAGACGATAGAGCACCTCCTCCGTCAGGCGGCGATTGGCACTCACTACATCCGCCAGCAGAGCTAACACGAGCAGCTGCAGTCCCATCAGCAGTAGGACTACCGAGGCGATTAGCGACTGGAGGTGGCCTTCTGTGTTGCCCTGCTGTAGCCAGTTGATGATCGGGATGAGCCCAACGAGGCCGCCGGCTACCACCAGCAGCAGGCCTAGCCCGCCCAGGATCGACAGCGGCCGGTAGGTAGTCATCGTGCGGATAATCGTGCCCCCGGACTTGAGCACATGTCCGGCGACGCCGGAGATCAGCCGCGAGCCGCCGTTCGGCCGAGCAGACGGCCGGAACGTGACCGGCACCTCCTTGACGACCATCCCATTGTGGCGCGCCTGGATGAGCGTCTGGTGCGTGTAGGTGTGGCCGATGTATGGGTTGAGCCGCAGGGCGCACTCGCGGCTGAAGGCGCGGAAGCCGCTGGAAGCGTCGCGCACGCCGCTGCCGGCGACCGTGCGCAGCATGTAGCTCCCGATCCGGTTGCCGTACTTTTTGGAGGCCGACATGTGCTCCAGGCCGGGCACACCGCGGTCGCCCGAGACCATGTCCGCCTCTCCGCGCAGGATGGGCGCCACCAGCGTCGCAATCTCGGCACCCACGTACTGGCAGTCAGCGTCGAAGTTCACGATGATGTCCGCGCCCCGTTCGACGGCCGACTGGAGCGCGGTTCCGAATGCGATGGTCAGCCCGAAGTTACGGCGAAGGCGGACGATGTGATCGGCCCCGGCTCGGCGGGCGACTTCCGCCGTGCGATCAGTCGAGCCGTCGTCGCAGACCAGCACCTCGATCTTGTCGATGCCGGGAATGGTGCGCGGCACCTCGCCGATGGCGCGCTCAATCGTCTCCTCCTCGTTGTAGGCAGGAATTGTGACGATCAGCTTCACGCGGCTCCCTCTCTTCCGACCCTTGTGCGGCGCAGTCTATTCCTGCTGCCAAGTGCTGGTAAGTGGCAGATAAGTACCCTCCTAGGTCGCTCTCAACGAAGCGCGGTGTCTGCGCAATGCCGTCCCCGAGGCGGCCGGCTCGCCTCTAGGCGGCGCAGCGAAGGGCAGCAGCATCCCTCCCAGCGCGGCCACCGGCAGCAGCGGTTCGGGCAGCCAGCCGAGCAGGGGAAGCAGCAGTCCCCAGGCATGACCGCGCGAAGCAAGGAACGCGGCCGGAATCAACAGCAACGTCAGATAGTGTCCCCAGAGCAGTGGCGAGAGCAGCAGCGTCGCGCCGATCGTCACCACGAAGCTAAGCTCCCGGTCACGGCGCAGGCTGAAGAGCAGCGCCGTGACCGCCACGGCGAAGCCTGCAAGCAGAGCCGCGCTTGCCAGCCCGGGCGATGCACCAAGCAACAGCGCGGCCGAGCCGAGGTCCACGTTGCGTGGCACGCCCATCACGCCGCTCAGGTTTCGCAGCACGGCCAGGTAGTCGAGGTATCCAGCCACGCCCACGAACGGCAACGTGACAAGGACGAGCAACAGCCCCGACGCGACCGTCCAGAGGAAGGGGCGTGCCCGGCCACGAAGGAGCCACCAAGCAAGGACGATCCCCAGCGTGGGCCGCAGGGCCACACCAAGCGTCACAGCGACCGAGCCGGCCGGCCGATCCAGCCAGCGCCAGGCGACCACGGCGAGCAGCGTGACAAGCAGACTCACGTTGCCCAGCCGCAAGTCGTCGATTACGGGCAGGCTGAGCAGGGCTACACCCAAGGTCACCAGCCGGACATTCCGGCCGACCGGCATCAGTGCGCACGCCGCGACAAGAGCGAGCACGCGCAAGAGCAACCAGGCAAGCGCGACGATCTCGGCATCCAAGCCGGCGACGGGGAGGAGGGCGACGGCCAGCACGGGCGAGTACAGGTACAGTCCGCGCGGGCCTGGCCGGAAAGGACCGCTGAGCGTTTCCGGCTGGTAAGGCGAGCCTGTCTCGGTCAGGCGCGCGGCCGCGTCCAGATAAGCACTGAAGTCGTAGGCCCACGCGACGCCGCCGTAGGCCACCAGCGTCGCGGCACCGGTCACGAGCACGCCTGCCACGAGCAGACCGACGGCCAGCGGTCCGCCCCAGCGCCCAAGGCGTGGCCCGGTCGGCGGCGCGTCCCTCTCGGCCATCGTCGCGGATGATAAGGGTCGGGTGAGCGGCAGATGAGTCGCGGCCGCCACGATGGACCCGTGAAGCGCATGCTCGACCTGTTGCTACCGCCTCAGTGCCCCGGCTGCGGCAGGGAGGGAGTGGCGCTCTGCCCGGCCTGTGGGAGCGTGCTGGCACGCCGGCTGGACGAGCCACCGGGCCTACCCCTGGGATTGCCCGCATGGCAGCCGGCAGGCCTCGCCCAGCTCGAGTGGTGTGCCGCCTACAGCGGCCCGGCGCGGGCCTGCCTGCACGCGCTCAAGTACGGCGGCGAGCTGCGCCTGGTCGAGCCGCTCGCCGAGCTCATGGCGCAGCGCTGGCGGGCGTCGGCCATCGGCGGCGAAGTGCTGATATCGGTGCCGGTTCACGCCGGCCGCCGACGACAGCGCGGCTTCGACCAGGCCGAACTGCTGGCCCGCGAGGTCGGCCGGCGGCTGGGCCTGCCCGTCCTCGCCGGCCTCGAGCGGTCCGCGTCCACGCGCGCCCAACACCAGCTGGGTCGCGGAGCACGGGCCGGCAACGTGGGCGGCATGTTCACCGTGGCAGCGCGTGAAGCAGCCTCCGTCCGCGGTCGCTGGCTCGTCCTGGTCGACGACGTGATCACAACCGGCGCGACGCTGTCGGCCTGCGGGGCGGCGCTCCACTCGGCCGGCGCCGCGGCCGTCTCTGGCCTCACCTTCGCCCGCGAGCGCTGAGCGCCGCTAGAATCAGTCGCGTGCGGACGACCATCAAGGGCAAGAACCTGGACGTGCCGGCCCGCGACCGTGGCTACGCCGAGCGCAAACTGGCCCGTCTGGACCGGCTGCTCGGCGATCGCAGCGAGGCGGTCCTCGAGCTGTCGACGGAGAGCCATCGCAGCGCCGAGACCAGCCACATCGTGGACGTCAGCCTGGTGATCAACGGCCGCACGCTCCGCGGCAGCGCCAGTGCAGCAACCCACCGAGCCGCCATCGACCAGGTGCTCGACAAGCTTGAGCGGCAGGCCGTCAGCCACAAGGACCGCCCGCTCGTGCGCCGCCGGGCGGCCGGCCGCGAGGCCTCCGTTCCGGGTGTGGGCACGCCGGAACCTGCGGGCGCCGACGAGCCGGCGGACGAGGCGCCGCGTATCGTCAAGACCAAGCGCTTCGCCATCGAGCCCATGTTTGAGGAGGACGCCGTGGCGCGCATGGAGGAGCTGGGCCACGCCTTCTTCGTCTTCGTCAACGCGGAGAACGAACAGTTGGCCGTGCTTTACCGCCGGGCGGACGGCGACTACGGCCTGATCGAGCCAGCCATTGGCGGCGAGTACACGCCCGGCGCGGCCAAGCGCCGTCGGGCGCGCTAGGCCGTGGGCTCCAGCGGCGGCCAGTCCACACGCGGCAGCAACTGGTACACACCAGCCTCGCGGCGCATGAAGCCCTCGTCCACGAGGTAGCGGCGCAGCGAGGCGACGTCCTGGTGGCGGACGACCAGGAGTGCGTTGACCTCCTTCTCCGAATACTCTCGCCCGTCCTCGAAGACAGTCTCGGCCAGGAAGCGCAGCACGACCAGCCGCTTGGCATGCTGGGCGGGGATGCTCAGCAGCCGCCCACCCTCGAAGAAACTGTGCAGCACGCGGCCCGCCCTGCCCCGCGCCCAGTCGGCCTCGGGCGGCCCCATATCAATCCCGTCCGCGGCCTCCTGCTCGCGGCTCAGCCGGCCCAGCTCCGCCCCGATCTGCGCCAGCCGCTCCAAGCGCAGCGAGTAGTCCACGTACGGTGGCCGCGGCCGCGACTCGACCAGGCCGGCGTCGCGCAGTCGCTTGAGATGATGCACGACCGTGCCGGGTGTCAAATCGAGCGCGGCGGCGAGGTCCTCCACGGCCAGCTGCCGACCCGCAGCCAGCAGACCCACGATGCGCAGCCGCGAGGCATCGGAGAGAGCCTTCAGCGAAACGAGGAGGTCGAGGTCCATGACCAGCGTCCGATCACACGCGTTTTGTCGCTACCAAAATGACGCCGCTTGGGATGAGCCTTCCGCCGTCGACCAGTCGGTCGATGGCATAGGTGAGTACCGTGAACGGCGCATTGAGGAGGAACGCCGGGTAGTAGAGCGGGCCAAAACGGGCCGCCAAGCCCAAAAAGAGCGTCGAGAACTGGTGGTGGAGAAAAGTGAGCAGGCCCCCATAGGTGCTTATGGAATGGACTTCGAAGCCCGCCTCCTCTACCAGCACCCTTAGACCAGCAGGGGTAAAGCGTAAGTAGTCGTGCGGCAGGTCGTGCAGTCGGCTCAGGTGCGGCACGCTCAGTACGAGACACCCGTTGGGCTTCAGGACGCGCAGCATCTCTGCCAACGCCAACGCGGGATGAGGGACGTGCTCCAGGACCTGGTGACACACAACGGTGTTGAACCGCTCGCTCGGGACTTCAGGCATCGACTGCAGGTCCGCTACCCAGTCCAGCTTCTCGCCACCGTGCTGCTGGACGTCCAAGGCCTCGCGCTCGGCGCTGCTCTCGATCGCGCGTCGCCAGGCGCCGCGACCGGAACCGGCATCGAGAACCAGGCCCGTTGAGTTCTCGCGTGTTGGGCGACCAGCGCCGCGCCGGAACGCAAACGTGAGTCCCGAGTAGTACTGCGCCATGAACCCATCGGCGTCGTTGTGCCGCTTCAGGGTTCGCGATCGTGACCTCTTCAGATAGGCGATCATCAGGGCCCGACCCTCTGCTTCAGCTCGATAGCGCGCGGTCTGTCACGGCCGTAGGTCGCGCCGCCGGCAGAAGGATACCGTCCGGACCCTTCCACGCCCGCCAGTTCGGCTCATCCGGCAACGCGAATACCATCTGCGTCGTGAAGGCCGGTCTCGATCATCTGAGCTGTCGAAGCATCGGCCCGCACCTTCCACTCAGCGGCGGGCTGCTGAAGGCCGCCGAGCGGGCGCGCGAGATCGGCGCCAACGCAGTCCAGGTCTTCACGGACAACCCCGCCTCCTGGCGCCGGCGCGCGGAGCAGCCTGCCGAGCTCGAAGCGTTCCGCGAACGCCTTGCCGAGTACGGCATCGGGCCGCTGGCCGTCCACGCGCCCTACCTGATCAACCTATGCGGCTCGAAGGAGGACTTCTGGGACAGCTCCTGCGTGACGCTGGCAAACGAGTTGAAGGTCGGCCGCCTGTACGGCGCCTCCTTCGTCGTGGCCCACGTCGGCTCGCATCGCGGCCATTCGCGCGAGGTGGGCATCGAGCGCCTGGCGCTGGGGTTGGTCCGCGTGCTGGAGGAGGCTCCTCAACCGGGGCCGCTGCTGGTGCTGGAGAACTCGGCCGGAACTGGTGACGGCGTGGGCAGCACGCTCGAGGACCTGGCCGACATCGCCGCTGCGGCCGAGCGAGCGGGTGTCGATCTCGAGCGGGTGGGTTTCTGCCTCGATACGGCCCACCTGTGGGGGGCCGGCTACCCGCTCGACGAGCCGGACGGCGTCGATCGGCTGGTCGGGCGCATCGAGGAGCTGATCGGGCGCCAAAAGGTGGTCATGCTTCATCTCAACGACTCACGCACGACGCGCGGCTCGCGGCTCGACCGTCACGAGCACATCGGCGCCGGGCGGATAGGCGTGGAGGGCTTGCGCCGCTTGCTGTGCGACCCCTGGCTGGGCACTCTGCCGACGTACCTCGAAACGCCCGGCATGGACGTGGGCTACGACGCGGTCAACCTCGAACGGGTGCGCCTGATCATCGCCGGCGAGCCGCTGCCCCAGCTGCCGCCCGAGGCGTTCAGTGTGAGGGGCTCGCGCTCGCGCGCCGGAACCCCACCGGAGGTCACCTGAGCGCACCGGACCGGCTCGCCAAGTGGGCAGCGAGACGACCGTACCAAGGGCCTATATCGAGCACCACATGGGGCACCGATGATGGCCGCCAGTCACACCCCTGGGAGAACCCACTATCCATGAGCGTCCAGAACGGACGGGCCTTCAACGAATGGCTGAAGGCCCAGCTCAAGGCCAAGCGCATGTCCCAGCGCCAGCTGGCCCAGCAGTCGGGTGTTGACCACTCCACGATCTCGCGCCTCGTGCGCGGCGACCGCACGCCTTCGCTGGGCACCGCCACCAAGCTGGCCCGCGGGCTTCGCGAGCTCCGTGACGAGGCCGATACACCGCACTACTTCGGCCTGGTGGCCACGACCACCAGCCATCCCACGGCGCGCGTCGAATACGCCCTGCGCGGCGACGAGCTCCTCAGCGAGCCGCAGGTGCGGCAGGTGATGGAGTACTACCTCGCCCTGCGCATGCGCCGCCTGGCGGCAGCGCGCGGAACCGGCGCCGTCGGACAGGCCCGTCCGGATAGCCGTACGGCCCTGCCCTCTCGCCTGCCCAACCGCAACTGATCAGCCGAGGCCGCGAGCCGCTGCCCGCGTCTCCTCGACCATAGCGCCCGTCACCAGCGATGCCGGTTCTGGGGACCGGCATCGCGCATTTTCAGGCCGGCGCCGTGTCGTCGGCCGCTGGACGTGGCGGGCCGACCTTGGTCTTCGCCGACAGGATGTAGGCGATACCGCCCAGGATGATGATCGAGAGCACGCTGATGGCGCGGTCGACGATGGTGATGGCGAAGGCGTGGGTGGGATCCACGCCGTAGATGATGGTCAGGATGCCCACCACGCCCGCCTCGACGATGCCCAGGCCGGCCGGCGTGAAGGGAATGGCCGTCAGCAGTGAAGCGGCGAGGGCCACGAAGAAGACGCCGCTGATGCCCAGTTGCACGTCGGTGAAGCCCAGCGCTTCGATGACCAGGAACAGGCGCAGCGCCTCGGTCGACCAGATCAGCACCGTCAGCAGGGCGAGATAGGGCACCTGGCGCGGATTAATGGCGAAGACCCCCTCCTCGAAGCGGTCGTAGAACTCGAGCAGCTTGTCCTTGGCCGGCAGCGGCAGCCTGACCAGCGCCCGGCGCCCGAAGTTGCGCACGGTGTACAGCCCGACGGCCAGGGCGATGACCACCACCACGCCCAGCCCGAAGACGATCTGGACCTCCGTGGGCAGGCCCGTGCGGAAGCTCCAGAAGCCGGCCGCAAGTCCCAGGATCGCGATCGCGAACAGGTCGAAGACGCGCTCAATGAAGACCGTCCCGAAAGTGCGGCTGAGCGAGACCAGGAAGTTGACGCGCAGCAGGTAGGCCCGGTAGACGTCGCCCAGCTTGGCCGGCACCAGGCAGTTGACCAGCCAGCTGATGAAGATGATCTCGGTCGAGTCTCGTACGCGCACCTGCGTACCGGCGCTGCGCAGGAGAAGGGTCCAGCGGTAGCCGCGCAGGGGGAAGCCCAGGTAGTAGACACCAAAGGCGGCCAGCAGCAGCAGCGGGTTGGCGCCCAGGATGATGTTGGGCAGCTCGTCGAGCCGGAAGCCCTCGATGTTGGTCACGACGAGCAGCACCAGCACGAGCGGCACGACGATGGAGATGATCGTGCGCGGGTCACGCAGCCGGCGGGCGAGCGAGATGGGCTCAGCCTGGGAGTTGTCCTCCTGGGGCTGGTCGTCGGCCTCCGGCGAGTGGCTCATGCGGCGCTCACGCTACGGCTCACGCTGGGGCTCACGCGGCGCTCGTGCGGCGCACGCCGCGCAGGCGCTGGATCAGCTTGGCCAGCGGCATGCCTGCCCTGATCAGGCGCGAGGCGCGGCCGGTGACGAGTTGCGCAAAGGGCAGCGCAGCGCGCATCTGCTCGGCGCTGTCCAGCGGGCCGTGCAGGATCGTGTAGGCAACCGCCACTTCCATCACCGTGTGCGCGTCGGAGGACGCCACGGCGGGCAGGCCGTGCTGGTGAGCGAACTCGGCGGCCAGCACGTTCCCGTTGCCCAGCATGACGCGCGCGTTCCAGCCTTCGACGTAGTCCACGAGCGAGGCCAACTGGGCCAGCTCGTCCACGGAGCGGCCCCAGGCGCCGCTGCCCCGGTAGCGGTCGAAGGGATGGGGTAGGCCGGCCAGGCCGCCCTGCTCGTGGATGGCGGCTGCCGTCTCGGCCGGGCTGAGCCCCTCCGGCACGCGCTCGCGCAGGTACAGCCCGATCATGTCGCCCGCCGACGTGCGCACCTCCTGGCCCACGATCATGCTCAGCTCCTCGGGCACGTCGTCCTGTGCGCGCAGGGCCGCCTCGACCGTGCCGTGGTCGGTGATGGCCACGTGGCTCAGCCCGCGCCGCGCCGCCGCGCGCAGGACCGCCGCCAGGGGGCTGAGCGAGTCGAACGAGGCGGACGTGTGCACGTGCAGGTCGGCGAAGGATCGGACGCCGCCGGCCGCACGGGCCGCTCCGTCCGACACGTGGCTCAGATCCGCTGCACCAGGGACTTCTTGAAGAAGTCGAAGTGCTCCAGCGCCAGGCCCGTACCCAGGGCCACGCAGTTGAGCGCGTTCTCCGCCACGTGACAGGGCACGCCGGTGACCTGCGTCAGCAGCTTGTCGCTGTTGCGCAGCAGGGCGCCGCCGCCGGACATGACCATGCCCTTGTCGATGATGTCGCTGGACAGCTCGGGCGGCGTCTCCTCCAGCACGGCGCGCACGGCCGTGACGATCTGCTGAAGCGGCTGCTCGAGCGCCTCCATCACCTCCGAGCTGGTCAGCGGGATGGTCCGCGGCAGGCCGGCGATCAGGTCGCGGCCGCGCACCTCCATGTGCAGCTCCCGCTCGAGGGGCAGTGCCGCGCCAATGGCGATCTTCACTTCCTCGGCCGTCCGCTCGCCGATCATCAGGTTGTACTTCTTGCGCACGTAATTGGCGATGGCCTCGTCGAAGCGGTTGCCGCCCACGCGGACGGAGCGCGAGACGACGATCCCGCCCAGCGCGATGACGGCGATCTCCGTCGTGCCCCCACCGATGTCGATGATCAGGTTGCCCGAAGGGCTGCTGATGGGCACATTGGCACCGATGGCGGCGGCCAGCGGCTCCTCGATCAGGTAGGCCTCGCGCGCGCCGGCCTTAAGGGCCGCGTCGCGCACAGCGCGCTTCTCGACGCTGGTCACGCCCGACGGCACGCTGATCATCACGTCCGGCTTGGTGAAGCTGCGGCCGGCCTTCTTGATGAAGTAGCGCAGCATCGCCTCCGTGATGACGTAGTCGGCGATGACGCCGTCCTTCATGGGGCGGATGGCCTGGATGTTGCCCGGCGTGCGCCCGATCATCTCGCGCGCGTCCTCGCCCACGGCCACGATCTGGTTGTCGTCGCTGACCGCCACCACGCTGGGCTCCTGGATGACGATGCCCCGCCCCTTGACGTAGACGAGGATGTTGGCCGTTCCTAGGTCGATACCGATCTTCATGCCTGGCTGTCGCCGTTCCCCTCTGAGACGTGCTCGATCTGGGCACCCAGATCGAGGAACTTGCGCTCGATGTTCTCATACCCCCGGCGGACGTGATGGGCGCCGTGGATCACGCTCGTGCCCTGCGCCACCAGCGCCGCCAGGATGAGCGAGGCACCGGCGCGCAGGTCGCCCATCTCGACCTCCGCCGAGTGCAGCGCGGACGGCCCGCGGATGGAAGCATGGTGGTCGTCGATCAGCTCAACGTCGGCGCCCAGCTTGCGCAGCTCGACCAGCCACTCGAGGCGGTCCTCGAAGATGCGCTCGTGGAGGTTGCTCGCACCGCTGGCCTGGCTGAGCAGCACGGAGGTGGGCGGCTGGAGATCCGTGGCCAGGCCGGGGTAGGGAGCGGTCGCGACGTCGCACGAGCGGTAGGCGCCGCTGCCGATCGGCTCGCCGCGCACCTCGATGGTGTCCCTGCCGCAGGCGACGTTGACGCCCACTCCGGCGAGCACGTCTAGGAAGGCCCCCAGGTAGTCGCAGGGCGCCGACTCGAGCGTCAGCTCGCCGCCAGTGATGGCCGCGGCCACCACGAAGGTGCCCGCCTCGATGCGGTCGGAGATGATCTCGTGCTCCGCTCCACGCAGCCGGCGCTTGCCGTAGACGGTCACCACGTCAGGGGCGGTGCGCTCCACGTCGGCGCCCATCTTGACCAGGAAATCGATCAGGTCGTCGACCTCCGGCTCGCGGGCTGCGGGCTTGATGACCGTCTTGCCCTCGGCCAGCGTGGCGGCCAGGAGTGCATTCTCCGTGCCCATCACGGTGACGAGCGGGAAGCTCAGCTGCGTGCCGCGCAGGCGGCCGGGTGCGCGGGCGAAGTAGTAGCCGTTGCGGTACTCGATGTCGGCGCCCATGGCGCGCATCGCGTCCACGTGCAGGTTGACCGGCCGGCGCCCGATCCGGTCGCCGCCCGGATTGCTGATGATCACCCGCCCGAAACGCGTCAGCAGCGGGCCCAGCAGGATGAACGAGGCGCGCATTTTGGCCGCCGCCTCGAGCGGCACGAACAGCCACTCGATGTCGCCGGCAGCAACCTCGTAAATGTTCTCGGCCGGGTGGTCCACGACCACGCCCACGTCGCGCAGCACCTCCGCCATCACGCGCACGTCTTCTATCTCGGGCACGTTCGTGAAGCGGCAGCGCTCGCCGGTCAGCGTGGCGGCGGCAAGCATCTTGAGGGCGGCGTTCTTGCTGCCGCTGATGCGCACCTTGCCGTTGAGCGGCCGGCCGCCAGTTACCCGGAAGGCCTGGTGCTCGACGTGCGGCTCCTGGTACTCCCAGTGGAACCGGCGGTCACCTGCCACGGGCTAGCCGCGCGAGCGCGGACCCTCCCTCCGCCGGCGTTCGGCGACGCGGATGCGCAGCAGTGCGCGCTGCAGCGAGGCGCGGGCGCGGGCCAGGTCGGCCGGCTCCTCGAAGCCTTCGGCGAGGGCGCGCTCGGCTTCACGCCGTGCCTCCTCGGCCGCCTCGAGGTTGATCTCGGAGGCCATGTCGGCAGTCTCGGCCATCACGACCACCTTGTCCGGCCGAACCTGCAGGAAGCCGCCGGCGATGGCGAAGAACTCCTCCTCGCCGCCCCGTCGGATGCGCAGCTCACCGACGCCCAGCGTGGTCAACAGCGGCGCATGGTGGGGCAGCACGCCCAGCTCACCCTCCACGCCCGGGCAGACGACCGACTCGACCTCCTCACTGAAGACCAGCCGTTCGGGAGTAACAATCTCGAGCAGCAGCGGCATCAGACGCTCGCCACTTTCCACGATGGACGAACCGATGCGGCCGATTCGGGAGCATCCGGCCCCCTCAGGTCCCTCCCAGGGTCAGCGGTCGAGCGCGGCGAAGCACGATCCGGCGCCAGCCCGGCACCGATCCGGCCCACGGCTGCCATTTCGGGCCTGCTCTGTTCGCTGATCGTGCAAAACGGCGCTGTCCGGTCGGTCCGCGCCAGCCCGCTGGGCGCCGGAGGATGGCTTGGCCCTCTGTTCAGCACCGTCAGTACTAAGTCACGCACAAACGAAGCGTCGAGGGCGTTTGGCAGGCCCGTGGCGCCCCGCACAGGCCCAGCGGCGTGCGTGAGCGCGCTCTCAGGGGCCCCGGCGCGCCGCTTGGGGCCGGGCTTATGCGCGCGCAACCCCAGACTTAGGACTGGAGGTGCTGACGGGCGCGCCAGGGCGGTTGCCGGCATCTAGGAGGGCTCCTCCTGGGACTGCTCCGGCGCGGCTGCCTCCTCGTCGACGGCGGGCTCGCCCTCCGCCTCCGCCTCGCCCTCCGCCTCCGCCTCGCCCTCCGCGACAGGCTCGCCGCTCGCGTCCGGCTTGGCGACGGTCTGCGCTGGGTCTCCGCCGCCCTCCAGCCGGCGGGCGTTCTCGCGCACGTCGTCGAGCGTACCGGCCAGGAAGAAGGCCTGCTCGGGCAGCTCGTCGGCGTTGCCCTCGAGGATCTCCTTGAACGAGGCGACCGTGTCCTTGATGGGGACGTAGCGGCCCTCGCGGCCGGTGAAGACCTGTGCCACGAAGAAGGGCTGGCTCATGAAGCGCTGCAGCCGGCGCGCGCGCGATACCGTCTGCTTCTGTTCCTCGGACAGCTCGTCGATGCCCAGGATGGCGATGATGTCCTGCAGGTCGCGGTAGGCCTGCAGCAGGCGCTGCGTCTCGCGCGCCACTTCGTAGTGCTCCTGGCCCACGATGTTGGGGTCCAGCACCCTCGAGGTGGAGGTCAGCGGGTCGACCGCCGGGTAGATGCCCAGCTCGGTCAGGTAGCGCTCCAGGCGGATGGACGAGTCGAGGTGGCCGAAGGTGGTCGCCGGCGCCGGGTCCGTGTAGTCGTCTGCCGGCACGAAGATCGCCTGCAGTGAGGTGATCGAGCCCTTCTTGGTCGAGGTGATGCGTTCCTGCAGGCCGGCCATCTCGGTGGCCAGGTTGGGCTGGTAGCCCACCGCCGAGGGCATTCGGCCCAGCAGCGCGGACACTTCCGAGCCGGCCTGCGTGAAGCGGAAGATGTTGTCGATGAAGAGCAGCACGTCGCGGCCCTCGTCGCGGAAGAACTCGGCCATGGTCAGGCCGGTCAGGCCCACGCGCAGCCGCGCGCCGGGCGGCTCGTTCATCTGGCCGAAGACCATCACGGTCTTGGCGAGCACGCCCGACTCGGTCATCTCGTGGATGAGGTCGTTGCCCTCGCGCGAGCGCTCGCCGATGCCGGCGAAGACCGAGTAGCCACCGTGCTCCTCGGCCACGTTGCGGATCAGCTCCTGGATGATGACCGTCTTGCCCACGCCGGCGCCACCGAAGACGCCCACCTTGCCGCCCTTGGCGAAGGGCGCGATCAGGTCGATCACCTTCAGCCCGGTCTCGAAGACCTCGGTAGCGGTGGTCTGGTCCTCGAAGGAGGGTGCAGAGGCATGGATCGGGTAGGTCTGCTCCACTTCGACCGGGCCCTTACCGTCGATGGGGTGACCCAGCACATCGAAGACGCGACCCAGCGTGGGCGGCCCGACCGGCACGCTGATGGGCGCCCCCGTGTCCGTCGCCGCGGTCCCGCGGGCCAGACCGTCGGTGGTGGTCATGGCCACGGCGCGCACCCAGTTGTTGCCCAGGTGCTGCTGGACTTCGCAGACCAGCGGCTCGCCTTCACGCTCGATCTCGATGGCGTTGAAGATGGCGGGCAGGTTGCCGGCGGGGAACTCGATGTCCACGACGGGGCCCGTGATGGCGATGACCCGGCCGGTGGTGGGTGCAGCTACTGCCATGGCGGGTTTCGTTCCTCCTGACGCTAGGACGCCTGGGCGCCGGTCGCGATCTCGATCATCTCGCGCGTGATGTTCGCCTGGCGCACCTTGTTGTAGGTCAGCGTCAGGTCCTCGATCAGTTCCTGGGCGTTCTCGGTGGCGTTCTTCATGGCCACCATGCGCGCCGACTGCTCGCTGGCGGTCAGTTCCAGCACGGCCTGGTAGACGCGCGTGGCGACGTAGCGCGGCAGCAACTGGCGCAGCACTGCGTCTGCGTTGGGCTCGAAGATGAACTGCCGGCCGGGGATGCCCTCCTCGGCGCTGTCGCTCGGCTCGACGGGCAGCAGCCGGTCGACCACCGGCCGCTGCGTGAGCGTGGAGACGAAGCGCGGATAGATCATATCGATGGTCGAATACGTGCCGGCCAGGTAATCGTCGGTCAGCAGGCGCGAGAGCGGCACGACGTTGGCGAACGTGGGCCGATCGCCGAAACCGTCGAAGCTGGCCGCGATGGGCACGCGCGCCCGGCGCATGGCGCCCTGCCCCTTGCGCCCGACCGTCACCACGCGCAGATCGCCCTCGTGCTCGGTGATGAGCTGGGAGACGAAGCGGATGGTGTTGGTGTTGAGCGAGCCGGCCAGGCCGCGGTCGGAGGTCAGCAGCACGATCGCCCGCGTGCCTCCCTCGCGCTGGGCCAGCAGCGGGTGCTCCTCCTCGCCCAGCACGGCGGACAGGTCGGCCAGCACCTCGTCGATCTTGTCGGCGTAGGGCCGCGACTGGAGCGTGGCGTCCTGCGCTCGCTTCAGCTTGGAGGCAGCCACGAACTGCATGGCGCGAGTGATCTGCTTGATGTTGCGCACCGAGCCGATGCGCCGCCGTATCTCGCGCTGGCTGGGCACGGCTAGGCCATGAACGTCTGCTTGAAGGCCTCGGTCGCCTCGCGCAGGCCGTCGACGATCTCGTCGCTCAGCTCCTTGCGCTCGGCCAGCGTGCCGAGCAGCTCCCCGCGCTCCGTCTCGAGGTAGTGGTAGAACTGCTGCTCGAACTCGCGGATGCGCGGCGTGGGCACGTCATCGAGGTAGCCGTTGGTGACCACCCACAGGATGGCCACCTGCTTCTCCACCGACAGCGGCTCGTACTGCGGCTGCTTGAGCACCTCCGACGTCTTCTCGCCGCGCGTCAGCTGGTCGCGCGTGGCCTTGTCCAGGTCAGAAGCGAACTGGGCGAAGGCGGCCAGCTCGCGATACTGGGCCAGGTCAAGCTTGAGCGGCCCGGCGACCTTCTTCATGGCCTTGGTCTGGGCGGCCGAGCCCACGCGCGAGACCGAGATGCCCACGTTGAGGGCGGGCCGCTGGCCGGCGTTGAAGAGGTCCGACTCGAGGTAGATCTGGCCGTCCGTGATCGAGATGACGTTGGTCGGGATGTAGGCTGACACGTCGTTGGCCTGCGTCTCGATGACGGGCAGGGCGGTCAGCGAGCCGCCGCCGTTGTCCTCGTTGAGGCGTGCCGCTCGCTCGAGCAGGCGGCTGTGCAGGTAGAAGACGTCGCCCGGGTAGGCCTCGCGGCCGGGCGGCCGGCGCAGCAGCAGCGACATCTCGCGGTAGGCCCAGGCGTGCTTGGTCAGGTCGTCGTAGACGCACAGCGCGTCCTTGACCAGCTCGCCGCCCAGCTCGACGCCGTTCTCCATGATCTCCTCGCCCATGGCGGCGCCTGAGTAGGGGGCGAGGTACTGCACCGGGGCGGGCTCATCCGCCCCGGCCACCACCACGATGGTGTGCTCCATCGCGCCGTATTGCTCCAGCACGGCCACCGTCTTGGCCACCGTCGATAGCTTCTGGCCGATGGCCACGTAGATGCAGACCAGGCCCTTGCCCTGCTGGTTGATGATCGTGTCGATGGCCACGGCCGTCTTGCCCGTCTGGCGGTCGCCGATGATCAGCTCACGCTGGCCGCGGCCAATGGGGATCAGCGCGTCGATCGCCTTGATGCCAGTCTGCACGGGCGTGTCCACGCTCTGGCGCACGATGACGCCGGGCGCAATGCGCTCCACCGGGCGCGTGGCGCTGGCATCGATGTGGCCCTTCTCGTCGAGCGGCCGGCCCAGCGGATCGACCACCCGGCCGACCAGCGCGGCGCCAACGGGAACCTCCACCACGCGGCCGGTGGTTTTGACCTGGTCGCCTTCCTTGATCTGCTTGTAGTCGCCCAAGATGACCGCGCCGACCGTTTCCTCCTCCAGGTTGAGGGCCATGCCCATCACTCCGCCTGGAAACTCGAGCAATTCCGAGGCCAGCGCACCCTCCAGGCCGTAGACCTGCGCGATGCCGTCGCCGACCTCGACGACGGTGCCCACCGAGCGCGTCTCGACGCCGGCGTCGAACTGGTCGATGGCCGACTTGATGATGGTCGTGATCTCTTCCGATCGGATGGCCATTGCTTCTCCTGTGATCTCCCTGGGGCGGCCTTAGGCGCGGGCCACGAGCTCGTTGCGCAGGCGTTCGAGCCGGCCGCGCACGCTGCCGTCAATCAGCCGGTCGCCCAGCCGCAACTGAATGCCGCCCAGCAGCGAAGGGTCCACGCTGAGCTCGAGTTCGACGCGCCCACCGGCCATGCGCTCGACCCTTTCCCGCAGCGCCTCGACCTCACCCGCGCTCAGCTCCGTGGCGCTGATGGCGGTCGCCTCGGCGATGCCTTCCCGGCGATTGTAGAGGCGGCGAAACTCGCGGCCCAACTGGGGCAGCATCTCCACCCGCCGGCGGCGCAGGATGAGCTCAAGCAGGTTGCGTACCTGGGGCAGCGTGTCCTCGCCCAGCGCGCCGAGCAGCGCCTCGCGGCGTACCTCGAAGGGCACGGCCGGGTCCTCCAGCCGGCGTACGGCCTGCGCGTCGGCGGCGATGCCGCCCAGGGATTCGAGCTGGGTCAGCCACTGCTCGACCGTGCCGTCACGCTGGGCGATCTCGAAAGCCGCCTCCGCGTAACGCCGGGCAGTGCCCACCTGGCGGGCCATCAGGCAGGCCGCCCGCCGCCCGAGCGGCCGCCGGAGCGGCCGTTGGCGGCCACCTCGCGCAGGAACTCCTCCACCAGCCGGCGCTGGCGCTCGCCGGTCATGGTCTCGCCCACCACCCGGCCGGCAGCGAGCAGGGCCAGGTCGGCCACCTCGCTGCGCACCTCGGCCAGCGCGCGCTGCTTCTCGGCCTCGATGTCCGCGGCGGCCCGCTCGCGCAGGCGCTCGAGCTCCTCGCGTGTCTGGGCCATGTCGCGCTCACGGTTCTCGTCGGCCACCTTCTGCGAGCGGGTCAGGATGTCGTTCGCCTCCTGGCGGGCGGCGGCCAGCACGGACATGCGCTCTTCGGCCGCGCGCTCACGCTCCTGGCGCGCAGCATCAGCGTCGCGCAGTCCCTGCTCGATGCGCGTGCGCCGCTCTTCCAGCACCCCGCCGATCCGCCGGAAGGCGACCAGCCAGAGGATGACCATGAAGAGTAGGAAGGTGGCAGCCTGGGTGACGACCCAGAAGAGGTTGATCTGGAAGCCGGGCGCACCCGGTTCCGCAACCGCAAAGACGGCCAGGGCCTCCGCCGCCGGCGGGCCGGCGACGGCCAGGATGTCCACGATCTGTGCGGCCTCCCCTTAGCCGAGGAAGATGGCCAGGATGCCGACCACCACGGCCAGCACGCCCAGGCCCTCGGCGAACGCGGCACCAATGATGAACGTGGCGCGGATCTGGGGAGCCGCGTCCGGGTTGCGCCCGATGGCGCTGGTGGCCATACCGGTCAGGATGCCGATGCCCAGGCCGGGACCGATGACGCCCAGCGCCGCGAGCCCTGCTCCGATGATCTCCATGTCCCTGTTGCTCCTCCTTGTTCCCGGCCTCCGCCGGATCTGCTTGGGCCTTGCTGATGGCCTAGGCGTGAGCCGCCTGGCCGTTCAGGTCGGGTTGAATGTTGCCTTCCGGCATGTGCGAGCCGGGCTGGTGTTCCTCGTCGTGCTCCTCGTGGTGGGCCTCCACGGCCGCCAGCGTGAACATCAGCGCCAGGATCGAGAAGATCAGCGCCTGCATGAAGTTGAGCAGCACCTCCAGGCCGAACATTGCCACGGGGATGATGAAGATGGTCAGCGCGCTGATGACGCCCAGCGCGATCTCGCCCGCATAGACGTTGCCGAAGAGACGCATCGACAGCGTGACGGGCTTGACGAACTCGAGCAGGAACTCCAGCACGCCCACGAAGAGCGCGATGATGCCCGCTCCGAAGCCCTCCTTGAAGCCGCGCAGGCTGAAGAACTTGCCGAAGTAGCCCCCGAAGCCCAGCCGGCGCACGCCCTCGATGTGGAACATGGCGAAGGCGACCAGCGCCAGGCCGATGGTCACGTTGACGTCCGACGTGGGCGCGCGCAGCTCGTAGGTGCGCCCCACGAAGGGCAGCAGGCCGCTCCAGTTCGAGAGCAGGATGAAGATGAAGAAGGTTACGAAGACCGGCACGTAGCGCCGCGCGCCCGGCCCGCCCAGCGAGGTGGCGAAGTTGGCCATTGCCTCGTAGACGTACTCGAGCGCGTTCTGGGCGCGGCTGGGGATGGTTTGCACTCGCAGCGACAGCAGAACCGCCAGCACGACGATGACGATCATCACCAGCCAGCCGGTGAAGATGGAGGCCGGCAGGTTGAGCTGGAAGGTCACGATGTCCGACGAGGGAGGGTCGCCCAACACGACGTGCGGCGCGGGCAGCTCGAAGTTCGCCAGGATGGCGTCCTGCGGGAAGGCGAAGGCCTGCGCCGGGTCCTGGGCCGGCAGGCAGGGCGTGTAACCCGGCTCGCAGGCGTAGGGCGGGACGATGAAGAGTGCCGCCGCCTGTAGCGCGACGATGGCCGCCACGGCGACCAGCAGCAGGCGAAGGCGTCCCCGGCCCGGACCACGAGCGACGCTGCCCGAGGCCTCGACCGCATCGCTGGCGATCTCCGGCCCGAGCGCCTCGCGCATCCTCGCCGTTGAGTCCTTCTCGTCCGTCACGCTCTCCTCGCTGGGCGCAGCCGTCCGAACCGCGCTGCGAAACTTCTCTGGTCTGGGGTTGAGTCTCGTCCGGGCTGTCTCTACTCGAAGCGGGCCAGAAAGCGGGTGATCAGGCGCCTCACTACCAGGCCTCCTGCCCCGAACCCGAGGAGCAAGCCCACCAACACGAAGATGGGCAGCGTTCCCAGCTGCTGGTCTGCCCAGTAGCCCGCCAGCACGCCCAAGATGGTCGTGGTCAGGAGGATGAGCGCGATCTCGGAGAAGAGCGCGAGATAGGCACTCGCGCGCCCGAAATCGTTCACCGGCGACCTGGCAACGCGGGCCGAGTATAGCAGCCCATCAGCTCCCTTCCCTCCCGCCGCCGGTGATTTCCTCGCCGGCGTCGCGTATCTCTCTCAGGCTCTCCGGCTCCGGTTCGTCGCTGTAGGAATGCCGGTCGAGCGCCTCGCCGGCCCGCCGGGTCAACAGGAACAGAGCCGCTCCGCTGGCCACCACGATGATCACGAAAGCCGAAATCTGGCCGCGCCCGGACAGGCCCAGGGCCAGCACGGCCAGCCCGATGCACAGCGCGTAGATCAGCAGCACCACCTGGCGATGGCTGAGCCCCAGGTCGAGCAGGCGGTGGTGGAAGTGACCGCGGTCCGCGCTGAAGGGTGAACGGCGCTCGGCCAGACGGCGGATGATGATCCAGAACGTGTCGATGATGGGCACGCCCAGCACGAGCAGGGCAACTAGCACCTTGGCCGTGCCCAGCACGGACAGCACGGCCAGGGCATAGCCCACGGCGAACACCCCGGCCGTCCCTATGAACACGCGCGCCGGGTGGAAGTTGTAGGGCAGGAAGCCCAGCAGCGAGCCCGCCAGCAGGCCGCACAGCACGGCCACGAAGGGCATCGGCTGTGCGGGGTCGATCAGCGAGATGATGGCCAGCGTGACCGCCGCGATGAGGGCAATGCCTGCCAGCAGACCGTCCAGGCCGTCGACGAAGTTGGCGCTGTTGATCATGCCCAGCACCCACAGCGACGTGACGGCCATCGCCGCCGCGCCGTCGAGCCGGATCTGCGGCCCGCCCAGCGGGTTGGCCACGTTGTCGATCAGCACGCCGGCGGCCAGCGCGATGCCGGCCAGGGCCAGCTGGCCCAGCAGCTGCCAGCGCGCGCGCAACTGGTAGCGGTCGTCCAGGTAGCCCACCGCCGCGCCCACGGCCACGCCGCCAAAGAGAGCCAGCACCTGCGGCATGCGTACCGTGCGCAGCGGCGGGGCGATGTTGAACAGCTCGTTGGCCAGCAGGCCCAGCACGCCTACGCCGACGAAGGCGCCGGCCACGGCCAGCCCGCCGGTCCGCGGGACGGGCTCCTTGTGGACACGCCGCTGCTCGCCCGGCTGGTCGATAGCCCGCATACGCGGCGCGAAGCGGATGGCCAGCGGCGTGAGCAGGAAGCTCACCAGCGCGGCTGCGGCAACGGCCAGCAGGATCAGGGGCAGCGCCTGCTGGGCGGCCGGGGTCACGTTTCGGGCAGGCCCGGCACCGGAAAGCGAGCGCAGATCTCGCGGACCTGCTCAGCCAGTTGAGCGAGAGCCGCCTCGTCGCTGCGGCGTTCGATGGCGCTGACGATGATCCGGCCGATCTCGCGCATCTCCCCCGGCCCAAAGCCGCGGGTGGTCGTGGCGGGCGTGCCCAGCCGTATGCCGGAGGCGATGTTGGGCGGATTGGCGTCGAAGGGAATGGCGTTCTTGTTGACCGTAATGCCTATGCCGTCGAGGATCGCCTCTGCCTCCCGGCCGGTTACGCCCAGCGCGGTCACATCGACGAGCAGCAGGTGGTTGTCCGTCCCGCCCGAGACCAGCCGGCAGCCCTGCGCGGCGAGTGTCTCGGCGAGGACGCGCGCGTTCTCGACCGTCCGGCGCATGTCCGCCCGGAATTCCTGGGTGGCGGCCAGCTTGAAGGCCACGGCCTTGCCCGCGATGACGTGCATCAGCGGGCCGCCCTGCGTGCCCGGGAAGACCGACTTGTCGATCTGCTTGGCCAGCCCTGCGCGACTGAAGATCATTCCGCCGCGACCGCCGCGCAGCGTCTTGTGCGTGGTGGTGGTGACTATGTCTGCGTGCGGGAAGGGGCTGGGATGCTCGCCGGCCGCCACCAGCCCAGCGATGTGGGCCATGTCGACCATCAGCAGCGCGTCCACCTCCCGGGCGATGGCTGCCATGCGCTCGAAGTCGATGATGCGCGGGTAGGCGCTGGCGCCGGCCACGATCAGCTTGGGGCGCACGTCGCGCGCCTGCGCCGCCAGCGCCTCGTAGTCGATGCGCTCGTCATCCTGGCGCACGCCGTAGGGGTGGATCTGGAACCACTTCCCGCTGAAGTTGACCGGCGAGCCGTGGGTCAGGTGGCCGCCGTGGGCCAGGTTCATGCCCAGCACGCTGTCACCGATCTCGATCACGGCCAGGTAGGCCGCCATGTTCGCCTGCGCGCCGGCGTGGGCCTGCACGTTGACGTGCTCCGCACCGGGGAAGAGGGCCAGGGCGCGCTCGCGGGCCAGGTTCTCGGCCACGTCGACGTGCTCGCAGCCGCCGTAATAGCGCTTGCCCGGCAGGCCCTCGGCGTACTTGTTGGTCAGCCACGAGCCCTGCGCCTCGAGCACGGCCGCGAAGGTGTAGTTCTCGCTGGCGATCAGCTCGATCTTCCAGCGCTGTCGCTCGCGCTCTGCGAGCATCGCCGCCCACAGCTCCGGATCGACCTCAGAGATTGGTGACCAGGCTGCGCGGGAGGAGGTGGAAACGGTCATGCGGACTCCGCCTGCAATGCGTTCACGGCCGCGGTCAGTGTACTCGCGAAGTGCTCGCCACTCAGCCCGCCGCGGCGAGTAGATCCTGCCGGCTGAGGGCCCCTTCGCGCAGGATGATGGGCGGCGTGCCGTCGGCCGGGCAGGCCACCACGGAGGAGGCCACTCCCCCGCGCACCGGCCCGTCGTCGAGGATCAGCGCGACCTCCCCGGCCAGCGAGTCGAACACAGCCTGGGCAGTCGTGGCCGGTGCTTCGCCCGAGACGTTGGCCGAACTGGCCGCCAGCGGGCCCAGCAGACGGGCGAGGGAGCGGGGTACCTCGTGATCGGGTAATCGGACGCCCACCGTCGGTCGCCCACCGGTCAGCAGCTCGGGCAGCCGGCTGGCGGATAGCAGCTCCAGCACCAGCGTCAGCGGGCCCGGCCAGAAACGCTGGGCCAGGCGCTCCGCGGTGGGGGGTAGGTCGGCGAGGCCATAGACCTGCTCGAGCGAGTCGACCAGCAGCTGGATGCCCTTGTCGGGGCTCCGCCGCTTGGCCTCCAGCAGCCGTGCCAGCGGCGCCTCGCGGGGCAGCACGGCCAGGCCGTAGACGGTCTCCGTGGGGATGGCCAGGAGCTCGTCGGCGCGCAGCAGCCGGACAGCCTCGGTCAATGCCCCGGGTGCGGCGGCGGGCAGCAGGCGGGCGGTCATCCGGGTTGGGAGGGCGGCCGGACCTCGACGACACGCGGCAGGCCGGCGAGGTCGGCGTAGACGGCGTGGTGCCAGCCCGGCAGCAGGCTCTCGGCTGCGGCAACCACGGCATCGGCCTGCTTGTCGCCTATTTCCAGCAGGCAGCTGCCGCCCGGGACCAGGACCGACGAAAGTCCTCCCAGCAGCCGGCGTATGTGAACCAGTCCGTCCGGCCCGCCGTCGAGCGCGCCGACCGGTTCGAAGCTGGCCGCGACCGGCAGTCCGGGCACGTCCGCGCTGGGAATGTAGGGCAGGTTAGCCAGGACGAGGTCCGCCCTGCCCGCAGCGGGCAGCTCCAGCAGGTCGGCGGTGGCGAATTCCACCACATCGGCCACGCCGTGCGCGACCGCGTTCTCCAAGGCCAGCGCGAGCGCCTCCGGCGAGGCGTCGGTGGCCAGGACGCGGACGTCGCGACCGTAGCCGCGACGACGCGCCTCGACGGCCAGCGCGACGGCGACGGCGCCGCTGCCCGTGCCCACGTCCCAGGCGCGCAGGGGCGGCGCAAGCTCCGGCCGGGGAGCCGCCGTCAGCATCTCCGACAGTCGCTCCAGGGCCAGCTCCACGACGCGCTCCGTTTCCGGCCGCGGGATCAGCGCGCGCTGATCGACGGCCAGGGCAAGGCTAAAGAACTCCTTCAGGCCGCGGATGTAGGCCACCGGCTCGCCCGCGGCGCGGCGCTCGAGCGCGGCCGCGAACGCCTCCAGCTGGCCCTGGCCCACGGGAGCCTCCGGGTGGGCAAGCAGCGAAGCGCGGTCGATGCCCAGGACGTGGCCGAGCAGCAACTCGGCGTCGAGGCGGGGAGTGTCTGAGCCGGACTCGCGCAGGCGCTGCGTTGCGCTGCGCAATTGCTCGCCGACCAGCCGACCGGCGGGCGCGGTCAGAGCCGTACGACCACGTCGAGGTCGCCGCTGCGGCGCAGGACCTCGACCGAGATTGAGCCGTTGCCGCCGAAGGCCAGGTCGACGACGGCCTGGCCCACGCGCAGGTTGCGAATGCGCAGGTCGGGCAGCAACTCGGGCAGCGATGGCGAGACCAGCTCGAGCCGCTTCTGGCCGGCGTGTGCCGCCAGACCAAGGGTGGCTCCCACCAGGTGGAAGAGCGAGCCCGCCGCCCAGGCCTGCGGCGAGCAGGCGACCGGGTAAGGCACGGGCAGCGGCGAGGTGGTCCTGTCGAAACCGCAGAACAGCTCGGGCATGCGCGCGTCGCGGAAGTTCATGCTGGCCTCGAGCATGGCGCCGGCCACCTTGCGCACCTCGGCGTCCAGCCCGTAACGCGCAAAACCGGCCGCGCAGATGCCGTTATCGTGCGGCCAGATTGTGCCCAGATGATAGCCGATGGGGTTGTAGCCCACCGTCTCACTGGAGAGGGTCCTGATGCCCCAGCCGCTCCACATGCCCTGCCCGGTGAGCACGCCGGCCACCCGCGCCGCCCGAGCGGGTGAGGCAATGCCGCACCACAGCGCGTGACCGGCGTTGCTGGAGATGGCGTCGACCTGCCGCTTGGACCCATCGAGGGCGAGGGCGTAGCAGCCCACGTCCTCCATCCAGAACGCTTCCTCGAAGCGGTGCCGCAGCCGCTCCGCGGCGGTGACCTGGCGCTCGGCCAGCTCCTCCTCGCCGCGCAGGCCGGCGAGCCGGGCGAGGCCGCGGCGCGCGGCATAGACGTAGGCCTGCACCTCGACCAGGGCGATGGGCGGTTCGGCGAGCAATCCGTCGCGGTTGCGGATCGCGTCCCACGAGTCTTTCCAGCCCTGGTTCGCCAGGCCCTTGCTGGAGTGGCGCTGGTACTCGACGAAGCCGTCGCCATCCGCGTCCCCGTACTCCTCGATCCAGCGCAATGCGGCCAGGGCGTTGGGCCACAGGCTGTCGACCAGGTCGTCGTCGCCGGTCCAGCGCTGGTACTCGTCGAGGAGCATCAGCCACAGCGGCGTGGCGTCGACCGTGCCGTAGTAGGGCGAATGCGGGATCTCGCCGGCCAGCGCCAGCTCGCCTGCCCGCAGCTCGTGCAGGATCTTGCCCGGCTGCGCGTCGCGCCACTCGTCGATCTCGGTCGCCTGGAGGCGGGCCAGGATGGCCAGCGTGGCCTGCGCGACCTGCGGCCGGATGGGCAGCAGCTGGAGAGCCGTGATCAGCGAGTCTCGACCGAAGAGGCAGGAGAACCAGGGCACGCCCGCGGCGATGTAGCGCTCGTCCGGCTGCGGGCCGCTGTTGACCAGCAGGCGCAGGTCGGCCAGCGCGCGCTCCAGCGCGCGGGCGGCGTGGAGATGGCTCGTCTCGATCGAGGTCGAGCTTCTGCGCCAGGCCCGGTGCATGGCCGCCGGCCCCTGCTCGTCGACGGGCGCGGGGGTGAGGTCGTCCGCCAGAGTCGGCCGCCGACGGCCAGCCCGCTTCTCGACCTCGCTCCAGACGGTGATCTCGAGCGTGCGGTGGCCGCCGGGCGGCAGCGTCCAGTCGTGCTCCAGCAGTACGGGTCCGCGCTCGGGCAGCTGTTCCAGACGGGCGGGCCCATCGCCGGCGGCGGCCACCTCGCCGGTCGCCTGCACGCGGGCACCGGCATCGAGCAGCGCCATAGCCGGCGACAGGCGAACGTGCGTGCGCCAGGTGCGCCCGTCCAGCCCGCGATAGCCGAAGATCACCTGCCCGCCGTCGCCGCGCGTGGGCAGCCGCTCGCCGCGCCGCTCGCGGACCACCCCGCGCACCTCGAAGATGTCGGCGTAATCGGCGTCGAGGACGAGCGTCAGCCGCGCCCGCTCCGGCTTGACGGTGAAGTTGTCCACCCGCACCCGCTCGGTGAAGGCGTGCGAGACGAGCCGCTCACGAACGACGCCCAGGGAGTGGCGGCGCAGTACGAGCTCGGCGCCTTCCTCGATCTCGAGCGGATGGAGCAGGTCCGGGTTGGTCAGCTGGATGGTGGCCCGGTAGCTGGCCGCGCTGCCGGCACGCAGCACGATGGGGCGCACGCCGTTGATGCGCAGGCCGTAGGCCGACAGGACACGCGTATCGCCGTGGTAAAGGCCCAGGCCGCGCCGGTCGTCCTGGGCATCGCCGAAGGCGTCGCTCAGCATGAACAGGTCGTCGTGCTTCAGGACGTGGACGCCGGTCAGGTCCGTCGCGCGACGCACGGCCGTCTGCGGTATGGGCGCCTTGTCGGCGAACATGTCGTCCGGGTCGCGCCGCTGGGCTGTCAAGCGTGTCTCCGCCACGTGCGAGCCTCCCGCGCCCGTTCTAGCGACCTTGGCCGGCCGTGGCGGCCTGGGCGTCGGTCCTGCCCAGGGCCTGCGCCTGATCCATGGAGATCAGCTCGTCGAGGAGCCGGTCCAGCTCACCGTCGAGCACGGCAGGCAGATTGTGCAGGTCCATGCCGATGCGATGGTCCGTCACGCGGTCCTGCGGAAAGTTGTAGGTACGTATCTTTTCCGACCGCTCGCCGGAACCGACCATGCTGCGGCGCACCTCCGCCTCGGCCTCGTGCGCCTTGCGCTGCTCCATCTCGAGCAGCCGCGCGCGCAGCACGGCAAGTGCCTTGGCCTTGTTCTTGTGCTGGCTCTTCTCGTCCTGGATGGCCACCACCATGCCGGTCGGCAAGTGGGTGATGCGCACGGCCGAATCGGTGGTGTTGACGCTCTGGCCGCCGGGGCCCTGGGAGCGGTAGACGTCGATCTTGAGATCCTTGTCGTCGATCTGCACTTCGACCTCGTCCGCCTCGGGGAGCACGGCGACGGTGGCCGTGGAGGTGTGGATTCGCCCGCTCGACTCGGTCTCTGGTACGCGCTGGACGCGATGCACGCCGGCCTCGTACTTGAGCCGGCTATAGGCGCCCTGGCCGCGAACCTCGAAGATGACCTCGCGCAGGCCGCCGATGCCCGTCTCGCTGGCGGTCAGCAGTTCGGTCTGCCAGCGGTGGCGCTCGGCGTAGCGCTTGTACATGCGGAACACCTCGGCGGCGAAAAGCGCCGCCTCCTCCCCCCCGGTGCCGGCACGGATCTCGATGATCACGTTGCGCTCGTCGTTGGGGTCGCGCGGAAGGAGCAGGATGTGCAGCTGCTCGACCAGCTCTGCCTCGCGGCGCTCAGCCTCCTCGGCCAGCTCGTGGGCCATCTCGCGCACCTCGGCGTCGCGCTCGCGCTCGCGCGCCTGGCGGGCGCTGTCCAGCTCGGCGCGCACGGCGCGCAACTGGCGGTAGGTGTCCACGACGGGCGCCAGCTGGGCCTGCTCGCGACCGAGCTCGCGGCTGCGCTGCTGATCCGACGCGATCTCCGGCTTGGCCCACTCGGCCTCTATCTCAGCCAGCCGGCGCTCCAGCTCATCGAGCCGCAGCTCGAGGCTCATTGGACCGGCTGGTCGGAGGTTGCTTCCTTGGCCTCGCTCGGCGGCGGGATGGGGCGTCGCGCCGGGTCGAGGCTGCCCTGCGGCGCCTCCTCGCCGTTGGCCTCGAGGGCCTCGCGCATCGATGCGATGGCGACCTCGATCATCGAGTCATCGGGCTGGCGGGTGGTGATGCCTTGCAGCCAGATGCCGGGCATGAACAGCCAGCGGATCCACCAGCGGTGCCTGCGCCGCGCTCCGAAGCGCAGGATCTCGTAGGCCACGGCCGCGATCACCGGGATGAGCGCGATACGGCCCAGGATGCCCACGATCAGGTTCTGGCCGGCCAGCAGGCTGAACATGAATATGCTCAGGATGATGAAGACGACCAGGAACTCCGTGCCGCAGCGCTGGTGGGCCGTGGGATGGCGACGGATGTGCTCGAGGTCGAGCGGCTCCTCGCGCTCCAGGGCGTGGATGGTCATGTGCTCGGCGCCGTGGTACTGGAACACGCGCCGGATCTCAGCCGAGCGGCTGATCAGCAGCAGGTAGCCCACAAAAATGAACACCCGCACGATCCCTTCGAGGATGTGCTCGATGAGCGCCTGCCCGCTGCCCACCGTGGCGTGCGTCGTGGCGCTGGCGATTATCAGCGGCAGCAGCACGAAGAGTCCCACGGCCAGGCCGATGGTCAGCAGCAGCGTCA
Organism: Candidatus Limnocylindria bacterium; assembly: GCA_035514295.1. Lineage (GTDB taxonomy): Bacteria > Chloroflexota > Limnocylindria > Limnocylindrales > CSP1-4 > JALYGJ01. The sequence goes on from DATKBB010000135.1 coordinate 26,773, forward strand.
GCGCGATCGCGCCCCGGCCCAGCTCCTGGCCGGAGCCCTGCGCCTGCACGGCCCCCGAGCGCATCAGCCAGCGCGTCCCTACGACCAGCGTCTCGTAGAGCACGATCAGGCCGCGGAAGAACGGCGCGCGCGCGAAGCGGCTGCGGTGGAGGATGGAGTTGAGCGGCTCCTGCGTGCCGACGATCGAGCCGTCCGGGTGGCGCAGCGCGACGCCAATGGCGTTCCGGCCGCGCATCAGCACGCCCTCCATGAGGGCCTGGCCTCCGAAGTCTACGCGCGCCATCGAGTCAGTCTAGGGGCACCGTCGGGCCGGTGCTGCCTCAGCCCCGAGCGGCGCGCTCGAGTCGCTTCTGGAAGCGCTCAACCTGCCCGGCCGTGTCGACGATGGTCTGCTTGCCGGTGAAGAAGGGGTGGCAGTTCGAGCAGATGTCCACGCGCAGGCTCTCCTGCGTCGAGCCCACCTCGAACTCGGTGTGGCACGAGCCGCAGACGACCTTGGCGCGGTGATAGCGCGGATGGATGTCCTGCTTCACGCCGCGTCTCCTGCCCCGGCCGGGACCGGCTCGGCCACGACGCGCACGCGCTTCTTGTCGCGCCGCTCGTGCTCGAACTTGACGCGGCCGGCGACCGTGGCGAAGACGGTGTAATCCTTGCCCAGGTCCGTGCCCGGGCCGGCCAGGAAGGTCATGCCGCGCTGACGCACGATGATCGAGCCTGCCGGTACGAGCTGACCGTCGCCGACCTTCACGCCCAGCCGCTGGCCGACGCTGTCGCGTCCGTTCTTGGAGCTGGAGCCTGCCTTCTTGTGTGCCATGAGTCCTTACTCGTCCTTCTTGGTGCGCGTGCGCTTGGGCGCCGCCGAACCCTCGTCGGCGGCCAGGGTCTCTTCGTCGGTGGCCTTCGCCTTCGGCTTGTCGTCCGTTGCCTTTGCCTTCGGCTTGTCGTCGGTGGCCTTCGCCTTCGTCGTCGCCTTCGCCGTGGCCTTGTCGTCGGACCCGGCCTCGGCCCCGTCGTCCGTCTCGGGCTTCTCGTCAGCCTTGGCCTTCCGACCGCGCTGCGGCTTGGTCTTCTGCTCGGCCGCGACGGCGTCCTGGGCTGCCTTCTGCTCGCGCGCGAGCTTGTCGGCCAGCGCCTTGTCCGCGGCAGCCTTGCGCGCCGCTTCCTGCTCGGCAGCCTTGCGCTGGGACTCCGCCTCGCGGGCCTGCGCCTCCGCCTCCTGCGCCGCGCTGCGCCCGTCGAAGCGGATGTCGGCTATGCGCACGACGGTCAGCTCCTGGCGGTGGCCGCGCTTGACACGCCGGCGGGCCTTTGGGCGGTACTTGAAGACGACGACCTTGTCGCCGCGATCCTGGCGAACCACGGATGCGCTGACCGCTGCGCCATCGACCACCGGCCGGCCGATCTGGGCGTCGTCGCCGTCGGCCAGCAGCAGGACGCGGCCCAGTTCGATCGTCTCACCGGGCGCGGCTTCGAGCCGGTCGATCTCGATCTCCGTACCGAGCTCGACGCGGTACTGCTTGCCGCCTGTTTCGATGATTGCGTACATGGCTCTCCGGACGCGCGTTGTTAGCAATGGTGGAAGTCTGTGGGCTGGATGGATGCGCACGGCAGGCACGCGATACCTGCGCCTGACGCGAACGGAGATGGTACCTCCAGCGCCCCAAACCGTCAACGAACGGGATGCGGGGCCAGTCGCTCCGATCGAGTACCGGGGAGGCGAGGCGCCGGGCGGCGCGGAAGGGGATCGAATGCGCTCCTCTGCTACGCTCGCCCGCGCATGACGACTCCCGGCGTCACGGCTCAAGCCCCCCAACCGCCGGCCAGGCTGCACGCGCCAACGCCGCGCGTGGCGCTGGTGATCTTTGCCGTGGTCGTGCTGGGCGTGGTGCTCTACCTGGGCCGCAGCGCGCTGACGCCGTTCATCATCGGCGCGCTGCTGATCTACGTCCTCGATCCGCTGGTGGGCCTCATCGCACGCCTGCGCATCGGGCGGTTCAAGATGCCTCGCGGGCTGGCCGTGCTGATCGTCTACGCCCTGACCTTCTTCGTGGTTTTCGAGGCGGTCGTGCTGCTGCTCGTGCCGCTGATTTCGCAGGTCGGTCAGTTCGCCGGCGACCTGCCGCGCATCGTGCAGGCACTGGAGGGCGCCTTTGCCCAGTTGAGCGCCTTCTACCAGACGCTCGACCTGCCACCGGCCGTGCGCGAGTACATCGACGGCATGCTGGCCGACCTGGGCGAGGACGGGCCGGCCATCGACCTGGGCGCGCTGCTGCCCCTGGCCCAGACGCTGCTGGGGACGGTGGCCAGCTTTTTCGGCTGGTTGATCGTTCCCTTCTGGGCCTTCTACATCCTGCGCGACCGACTGAAGCTCCGGGCGAAGCTTTACAGCGCGTTGCCGCCCGCCTGGCGGCACGACACGCAGGCCGTGCTGCACATCGTCGACCGCGTACTTGGCCGCTGGATCCGGGCACAGCTTCTGCTCGGACTGATCATCGGCGGGGCCACCTACCTGGGCCTGCTCGTGCTGGGCTGGGTAATCGACGAGCGCTTCCTGCAGTTCGCCGTGCTGCTGGCCGTCGTGGCCGGCGTACTGTCGCTGCTGCCCATCATCGGGCCGATCATCTCGATGGTCCCCACGCTGCTGATCTCGCTGACCACTGCCGAGCCGCTGCTGGCCCTGATCGCCACCGTCGCGCTGTACACCGCCGTGCAGCAGGTCGAGGGTGCCTTCCTGGTGCCCAAGATCCAGGGCACCGCAGTGGAGCTGCATCCATCGGTGATCATCTTCGCGCTCATCATGGGCGGCGCGATCGCGGGCCTCGTGGGAGCAATCCTGTCCGTTCCCATCACGGCGGTGACCCTGGCCGTGTATCGCTACCTGTTCCGAAGGTTGAGCGCCGACGATCCGGCCGTTCCGCCGCCCGACGCCCCCGACATGCAGGCCCTCGTGGGCGACGGAGAAGAACCCGCAGTCCGGCAAGCCAAAGTCCCGGAGGAGGCGGACGCGCAGGTGGAGGAAGCTGAAGAGGCGAACGACGCGCCGGGCGAGGCGGAACAGGACGCCCGAGACCGCCAGCGACCGGTGGACGAGGCATGACCCAACCGGGGTAGCGCACCGCACCGATCGTCATCTGTCCGCACCGCCGTCCGTGCAGGAAGATTGCGCGGACAAGCCAGCTGAACGTCGAGAAGAGGACAGGTGCGAGACCCCCGCGTCAGCCTTTACCGAATCCTGATGGTGACCGACAACGCCGACCAGGAGATCATCACGCTCGTCCACCGCCGGCTGGCCAAGCGCTACCACCCGGACATCGACCCCGGCCCAGAAGCGGCGCGCCGGATGGCCGAGATCAACGAGGCCTACCACGTGCTCTCGAATCCGGAGCGCAGGGCGGCCTACGATGCCCAGCTCGCCGCGCGGCGTGACCGGCGCTCTTCGGACCGCCTGCGCCGGGGACCGGGCGACGTGCCCTACGGCGCCGCCGGTGCTCCGCTCGGACCGCCCAGCGGCTCGGTCATCAATATCGGGCGCTACAGCGGCTGGTCACTGGGCCAGATCCGGCGGCACGACCCGTCTTTCCTGGAGTGGCTGCTGAGCGTGCCGGCCGGGCGCCAGTACCGCGACGAGATCCAGAGCCTGCTGCGCCGCTCCTGATCGCGCGCACGGACCGCCGGCCCGGCGATCAGTCCGAGCCCCTGCTCCATTGCGGCCGCCCCCGGCGCAGGTTGATGCTCTGCAGGATGCCCAGCCCCAGGGCGATGCTGACGAGTGACGCCCCGCCGTGCGTGATGAAGGGCAGCGGTATGCCGGTCACGGGCATGATGCCGCTGACCATGCCGATGTTGACAAGCATGTGGAACAGGATCATCGAGGCGAAGCCGGCCGCGAACGCCACGCCGAACAGGTCATCCGCCCGCCAGCCGATGCGCAGCACACGCCACAGCAGGCCGACGAACAGGACCAGCACTACGACTCCGCCCACGAAACCCAGCTCTTCGAGCAGCACGGCCATTGCAAAGTCTGTGGTGGCAACGGGCAGGTACTCGGTGGTCCCGTGCGTGGCGTTCGTCAGGCCCTTGCCGAAGAGCCCGCCCGAACCCACCGCGATCTGAGACTGGATCACCTGCCAGCCCGAGCCCTGCGGATCGGCCGTGGGATCCAGGAACGAGAGCAGGCGGCGCTGCTGGAAGTCCTTCAGCAGCGACCAGATGACGGGCAGCATGGCCAGTGACCCAACGATGGCCACGCCCAGCCAGCGCAGGCTGGCGCCGGACATGAACAGCATGCCCAGCACGATGGCGCCGAAGACGAGCGCCGTGCCCAGGTCGGGCTGGACCATCACCAGCACGAATGGTGGAGCCATCAGCAGGGCAGCCCCGACCATCGTGCTGAGGTTGCCCATCTCCTCCTGTCGGCCGGCGAAGAAGGCCGCCAGCACGGCGATCATCAGTATCTTGGCCAGCTCGGAGAACTGGAACTGCAGGCCGAACAGGCTGACCCAGCTGGCCACGCCGCCCACCCCGCTGCCGACGGCCAGGGTCAGCAGCAGCAGCCCGATGTTGACGAAATAGATCAGCCAGGCGAACGTGCGCAGCCAGCGCACGTCGAGAGCGGTCGCGCCCACGAAGGCGAGCATGGCGACGGCCAGCCACATCAGCCCGCGGGTGAAGACGGAGCCGACCTCGAGCGGCGAGCCGGCGCTATTGGTCCAGGCAGTCAGCAGCCCGATGATGCCCAGCGCCAGCGCGTAGAAGACGAGCTGCAGGTCGAAGGCCTGCCAATTGGCGCTGCTCGGGCGGCTGGCCCAGGCCGCCACGCCGTCGTGCCGCTCGCTCACCCGCAGCGCACCCATCGCCTAGTTGCCCCCGTAGAAGTTGCCGCGCTGGAGGAGGCCCGGCCGACGCAGGTCGACGTCTAGGTCGTAGTGCAGCTGCAGAAAGTATTTGACCATCTCGGTCGCCGCGTTGCCCTTCGTGTTCGAGTCGTAGGCGAAGGCAATCACGGCCAGCTCCGAGTCGGGCTGCGCCGGGTCGCCCGGCTGATCGCCTTCGAACTTTGGCACGAAGGCCACGAACCAGGAGTGGAAGGGCAGGCGGCCCTGGTCGTCGCGAATGCCGAACTCGGCCGTGCCCGTCTTGCCGGCCACCACGATGGGCAGGTTGACGAGGTTGTAGGTGTGGCGGATGGTGACCACGCGCCGGGCAGCCTCGCGCATCGTGCGCAGGTTGTCCTTGTCGACGTCGAGCTCGCGGATCAGCTCGGGTTCGAAGTCGCGCACGACGCTGCCGTCCGCGCCCAGCACGCGGCGCACCAGCTGCGGCTTGAGCAGCCGGCCGTCGTTGGCCAACGCGGCATAGGCGTTGAGCACCTGCAGCGGCGTGGCCGTGTCGTATCCCTGGCCGATGCCCGCCTGCAGCACCTCGCCGGGGTAGATCGGCTCGTTGAAGAGGTCCCGCTTCCACTGGTCGGTGGGGACGATGCCGCGCGCCTCCGCCGGCAGGTCGATGCCCGTCCGCTCGCCGAAGCCGAACTCGCGCGCCCAGTGAGCCAGCCGGTCGATGCCCAGGCTGCCGGCCATCTGGTAGAAGAACGTGTCGCTCGAGTGCCCAAAGCCGTCGTAGATGTCCAGCGGTCCCCAGCCGCGCCTGTTCCACTCCCAGAAGGGGGTGCTGCCCAGCATGATCCGTGAGCTGGTTTCCACGCGGCTGTTGCGGTTGATGATGCCCTCTTCGAGGGCGCCCGTGCCGGTGACCAGCTTGTAGGTCGAGCCCGGCGGGTACTGCTCGCTGATCGCGAAGTTGACCAGCGGACGGTTGGCATCCTCGAGCAGCGCGCGGTAGTCCTCGGCCGAGATGCCGCGCGCGAAGAGGTTGTTGTCGTAGGTGGGCATGGAGACCATGGCCAGGATCTCGCCGGTCTGCGGGTTCATGGCTATGACCACCCCCCGCTTCAGGTTGACGATCTCGGTCGCCCAGCGCAGGGCCTCCTCGGCATGGCGCTGCGCCGCCACGTCGATGGTCAGCTCGAGCGAGTTGCCGGTCTGCGGCGGCTGGACGACCTGCACGCGGCGGACCAGCCGGCCGGCGCCGTCCAGCTCCACCTGCTCGACGCCATAGCTGCCCCGCAGCTCCTGCTCAAAAGTTGCCTCGATGCCGGTCCGGCCGATGTAGTCGTCGTTGAGGTAACCGTCCTCGAGCAGCTCCTCCAGCTCTTCGCCCGACACGGGACCCGTGTAGCCCAGGATGTGCGAAAGCAGCGGCCCGTACTCGTACGTTCGCCGCTCTTCGACGCTGACCTCGACGCCGGGCAGGCTGCGCCCCTCCTCCGCGATGATGCGGGCCACCTCGAGGGGCACATCGGCCGCGATGCGCACGGGCTCAAAAAGCAGTCCGGCGTTGCGATCGATGATTTCCAGCACTTGTGAGCGGGGCATGGCAAGGAGAGCCGCCAGCCTGTCGACGACTTCGTCGCGCCGGCTGGTGGGCAGGTCGGCGGGCCGGACGCTGACGATGTAGGAAGGGATGTTGGTCACCACCGGCCGGCCGGCACGGTCGAAGATGAGCCCGCGCGTAGATCGCAGCGGCTGGTGCGCGACGATGTTGGCGCGGGTCAGGCTGGCGTAGACGCCGCCCTGCGCGACCTGTAGCTGGAACAGGCGGGTGGCCAACACACCCACGATCAGCACCACGATCAGCCCAAAGACGCCGAAGCGCAGCACCAGCCGGCTGCGCGGCGGCGGGGACTTACCGAGCACGATGTCCGTCATTGCGGCTGGCTCACTCCCCTACCAATCGGCACGATCGGCTGCCAGCCGGCGCGCCACGGCGCTCATCAGCACCGCGGCCGGCAGGGCGACGAGGGTGTTCAGCAGGGACGCGACCAGCACCGCCTCTGGCCGGAAGGCGCCAAGCGCCACGCCACTGACCAGCACCATCACCGCGAACAGCGTGACATGAAAGATCCAGCTGCCCACGAAGGTGGCCGCCACGGCCGCCAACCGCCGGCCGCGACCGGCGAAGTGCCTGACGAGGGCAGCCGAGCCCACCACCAGCAGGAGCGTCACCGTCGTGGCGCCAAGGGGCCGCGCCGGCGTAAGCAGGTCCAGCAGCAGGCCACCGACGAAGGCCCACACCAGGCCGTCCTCCGGGCCGAGCAGGATGGTGGCCACGATGGCCAGCGCCAGGACAAGGTCCGCCTGTGTACCCGCGATGGGCAACTCCGGCAGCACGGCAGACTCGAGCAGCGCCGCGAGCAGCGCGCCGAGCGCGGCAAAGGGGAGCGTCAACGATCCATTTCCCTCCGAGACGCCCCGTCATCCACCCAGACCCCCGTCACGAGCGCCACCGCCGCGTGAGTATAGACCTCCGGGGGCTCGTGCCCGAGCGGTCCGATCGGCGTGGGGTGACGAACGGACGGGCTACGGTGGCTGGTTGCTCTCAGTCGGGCGTATCTCCTGTCCTGAGCCCAGGCCGTAGCGGGAACACATCTGAGCGAAGCGTGAAGCCGCGTAGGAGTCCAGCAACGGCAGGTGGTCGCGGATCAGCGGCACGAGCACGTCAGCCAGGTAGCGGCCGCGCGCCATCCACTGGTAGTAGCTACGGCCTCCGTGGTGATAGGGCCCGTACAAGCGGCCTCCGGGATAGTTGGCCTCCAGCCAGCGGAACACCGACTCGTGTCGCGTATGCATGCGCAGCGTCAGCTGCGGCTGGCGCCCATCGCCACCGAAGTGCCCCTCGCCGACCAGCAGTCCGAGCAGAAAGCCGGTCGCCAGAGGGTCCGCAGGTGACTCCTGCTCTCGCGCGGTTGATCGCCGTTTGGGTGGGGCCGTTGCCACGGCTCGCACTGTACGGCATCGCGGGCTGCATTGTTTCACCGTCAGGTTTCCCGTGGCACGTAGCGGTGCGGCCAGGTGCTCGGCCCCGGCCCGCGGGATGTGCTGTTTCACCGTCAGGTTTCCCGTGAAACAAACGCCGCAATAAGTGGCAGGTAAGCGCCCTCGCGCACCATGTCTCGTGCACCCGCCGGCGCAACGGAGAAGGCATGACTCGGATAGAATCGCGGTACGTGGATACACATCGTGGGGCCGCCTGAGTGGGCGAGGTAATCGCCTGCGCCAATCAGAAGGGCGGAGTCGGCAAGACGACGACCGTGGTCAACTTGGCGGCCTATCTGGCACTGGAAGGTCGGCGAGTCCTGGTCGTTGATCTCGACCCCCAGGGCAATGCCACCAGCGGGCTGGGGTTCGACCGTACGTCGGCAGCTGGCTCGATCTTCCCCGTCCTGCTCGATGCGGCCGCGGGTCAGGACGTGGTTCAGGCCACCCAGGTGGAACGGCTCGAGCTAATCCCGTCGGCGCGCGATCTCGCTGGAGCCGAGGTAGAGCTCGTCGGGCTAGACCAACGCGAGCGGCGCCTGGAACGGGCTTTGGCACCCATGCGCGACGACTACGACTACGTCTTCCTGGACTGCCCCCCGGCGGTCGGGCTGCTCACTGTCAGCGCGCTCACCGCAGCCGACGGCGTGCTGGCTCCCATTCAGTGCGAGTACTACGCCTTGGAAGGCCTGAGCCAGCTGCTGTCGACGATCGACCTCGTGCGCGACAACCTGAACCCTCGCCTGCGACTGGCGGGCGTCCTGCTGACCATGCACGACGCCCGCACGACTCTATCGGCCGATGTCGCACGCGAAGTGCGCCGTCACCTTGGCCAGCGCGTCTTCCGAACGGTCATTCCGCGTAGCGTTCGGTTGGCCGAAGCGCCCAGCTACGGCCGGCCGATCGCCCGCTATAGCCCGGAGTCACGCGGCGCGCAGGCCTATCGTGCGCTCGCTCATGAGCTGTTGGCGCGCACCCACACAGGCGCACAGCCTCGAGAGCAGCTGGCTGCGGCGGTCGTGGCATGACGACTGACGACCGCCGCACGAGCGGGGGCCTCGGTCGCGGGCTCGCAGCGCTCATACCACAGCGCCAGGAGGGCCGCGGGACGGTCGAGCTGCCCATCAGCGCGATCGCTCGCAATCCGTACCAGCCCCGCCGTTCGGTCGAGATGGAAGCGCTTCAGCAGCTGTCGGCCAGCATTGCCGAGCACGGGGTGCTGCAACCGGTGCTCGTCACCGAAACGATCGAGGGTTATCGGCTCATCGCAGGTGAACGGCGGCTGCGTGCCGCCGAGATGGCCGGCCTCGAGCGCATCCCGGCGCTGGTACGCAGCGTGGAGGATGATCAGCAGCTGGCGCTGGCGCTCATCGAGAATCTGCAGCGATCTGACCTGAACCCGGTCGAGGAAGCGCACGCCTACCGTCAGCTCATCGACGACTTCAGCCTGACCCAGGAGGAAGTTGCCCGTCGTATCGGCCGCTCGCGGCCGTCGATCACGAACAGCCTGAGGCTGCTGGAACTGGCCCCGTTCGTGCTCGGCGAGCTGGAATTAGGGACGCTCAGTGAAGGCCACGCGCGGGCCATAGCCGGATTGGACGACGCCGCCCGTCAGGAGGAGGTGGCGCGCCTGGTCATCGGCCGCGGCATGTCCGTGCGTCAGACAGAAGAGTTCGTTCGACGGCTGCGCGACGGCCAGGTTGAGCCGGCGCCACGCGCCAGCAGGCGCCCGGCCGCTCAGAGCCCCGAACTGGAGCGCCTCGAGAACGGCTTGCGCACCGCGCTGGGCACCAAGGTCAGCCTGACCCCGGGCCGCCGCGGCGGACGGATCACGATCGAGTACTACGACAACGAGGATCTGGACCGGCTCTACGAACGGCTGACAGGGACGGCATCGTGACCGATTCGCTCACCAAGCCGGCTGCCCCGCAGGCACCTGAGCCGCAAGGGCGCCGAGCGCGCGCGGCAGCGGCCGGGGCCTATACAGCGGAGAGCATCCAGGTCCTGGAAGGCCTGGAGGCCGTCCGGCGCCGGCCCAGCATGTACATCGGCTCGACCGACGGCCGCGGGCTCCATCACCTCGTCTGGGAGGTCGTGGACAACTCGATCGACGAGGCCATGGCCGGCCACGCCACGCACATTGAGCTGCGGCTCAAGCCGGATGGCAGCGTGGTCAACACGGACAACGGACGTGGCGTGCCGGTGGGCAAGCACAAGCAGACCGGCAGAGACGCACTCGAGGTCGTCCATACCGTCCTGCACGCGGGCGGCAAGTTCGGTGGCGGCGGCTACAAGGTCTCCGGCGGCCTGCACGGCGTGGGCGTCAGCGTCGTGAACGCGTTGTCGGAGTGGCTGTATGTCGAGTCGGCGCGCGACGGCAAGATCTGGCGCCAGGAGTACCAGCGCGGCCAGCCGACCACACCCGTCAAGCCTGTCGGCAGTACCAACGGGCGTACCGGCACGACCACCAGCTTCAAACCCGACGCGCAGGTGTTCGAGACCCTCGACTTCAGCTTCGATACGATCAGCCAGCGCCTGCGCGAGTCGGCCTACCTCAACAAGGGCGTCTGGATCAGGCTGGTCGACGAGCGAGTCGAGTTGCCGCGCGAGAAGTCGTTCTACTTCGAGGGCGGCGTGGTCAGCTTCGTGCGCCACCTCAACAAGGGCCGCGACGTACTGAACGCTCGGCCCATCTACGTCGAGCGGCGCGAGGGCCGCACGCAGATCGAAGTGGCCATCCAGTACAACGACGGCTTCAGCGAGAGCGTCTATGCCTTCGCCAACAACATCAACACGGTCGACGGCGGCACGCATGTGACCGGCTTCCGCGCGGCGCTGACCAGCTCCCTCAACGACTACGCCCGCAAGGCGGCCATCCTCAAGGACGCCGATGCGAACCTGTCGGGGGAGGACGTGCGCGAGGGCCTGACCGCGATCGTCAGCGTCAAGCTGACCGACCCGCAGTTCGAGGGGCAGACCAAGGCCAAGCTGGGCAACGCCGAGGTCAAGGGCCAGGTGCAGGCGGCGGTCAGCGAAGGGGTACTGCAGCACCTCGAGGAGAACCCCGCCGACGCCCGGCGGATCATCGAGAAGTCGCTCACCGCCGCGCGGGCCCGTGAGGCGGCACGCAAGGCGCGCGACCTGGTCATTCGCAAGAGCGCGCTCGAGGGCTCGGCACTGCCCGGCAAACTGGCCGACTGCCAGGAGCGTGACCCGGCGCGCAGCGAGCTGTTCATCGTCGAGGGCGACTCGGCCGGCGGCTCGGCCAAGCAGGGCCGTGATCGGCGCTTCCAGGCGATCCTGCCCATGTTCGGCAAGATGCTCAACGTCGAGAAGGCACGCATCGACAAGGTTCTCTCGAGCGAGAAGATCCGGCCGCTGATCATCGCCCTGGGCACGGGCATCGGCGAGACCTTCGACATCGCCAAGCTGCGCTACCACACGATCATCCTGCTGGCCGACGCGGATGTGGACGGAGCGCACATCCGCACCCTGCTGATGACCTTCTTCTACCGGCACATGCCGCAGGTAATCGAGAACGGCCATCTCTACATCGCCCAGCCGCCGCTGTACCGGATCAGCACCGGCAAGGTCACCCGCTACGCCCACGACGACCGCGATCGCGAGCGTATCGTCAAGGAAATGAAGGCGCGCAACCTGAACATCCAGCGCTTCAAGGGCCTGGGCGAGATGAACGCCGAGCAGCTGTGGGAGACGACCATGAATCCGCAGACGCGCACGCTGCTGCGGGCTGACATCGAGGATGCGGCAGAGGCGGACATGATCTTCTCGACGCTGATGGGCGAGAAGGTCGAACCGCGACGCGACTTCATCAAGGCGCGCGCCCGCCAGGTGCAGAACCTTGACGTCTGAGGTCAGCCGGCGCGCGCGCGAGTTCGTGGCCGAGCACCTGCCCGAGGCGCGCGGCCTGGGCACCGCACTGGCCGAGCGGATCGAGGATCCGGAGGCCTTCGTCGCCGTCCTGCGTGAGGGTCTCGAGCGTATCGGCGACGAGCCATACGCCGCCGAGCAGGAGCGCGTCGCGCCCGGCTCCGGCCTCGTCCTCGGAGTGCGCCAGCCGCTGATCGATGCCGTCGCCGCTCAGCTACGACAACCGCTGTCCGAGAGCTCGGCCGGCTCCGCCCTGTGGCTCGCCCAGCGACTATTCTCGGGGCCGGAACGGGAGGTCCGGATGTTCAGCCACGTGCCCCTCGACCGCTCCCTGCCCGAGGACCCAGAGCGCAGCTGGCAGCTGATGCGCCGGCTGGCCCGCGCCGCGGGCGACTGGATCAGCGTGGATTCGCTAGCCGACCTGTACGCGCTGGGCATCCTCTACGAGCAGGTCCGCTGGGCGGAGATCGAGCAGCTGGCGTACTCGGACAGCCGCTGGGAGCGACGGCTGGTGGGCTCGACCATCGCCCGCCTGCCCTACCACCTGCCCGCCCATCGCCGGCGCGAGCTCGCCCGGCTGCCGGCTTTGATGCTCGTCAAATCACTCATCGGTGACAGCGAGCCCGACGTTCAGAAGTCGCTCTCCTGGGCGCTGCGCTCATGGCACGCAGCGGATCCTCGCGGCGTGGAGAGCGTGCTCCGCGACGAGGCGAAGGTTGCCGCCGCAAACGACGACGGCCAGCGTGCCTGGGTGGTACGGGATGCGCTGACCCTGCCGGGCCTCGATTCGGCCCTGGTCGCCCAGCTCCGCTCGCGGCTGGCCGGCATCCAGCGGCGCGCCGGCGCGCCATCGACCAGCACGGCCGGCGCCGTTTCGGCCGCCTTCATGAGTGCTGCGCATGGGGCTGACCTGGCCGACAGGGCCGTGCGTGAGCAGGGCGCCCGCCAGGAAGAGGCGGGGAGAGCCCGGTGAGGGAGGACCTGGGCCGGGTCAGGCCTATCCGTATCGAGGACGAGCTGCGCGGCAGCTACCTCGACTACGCCATGAGCGTCATCGTCAGTCGGGCGCTGCCGGACGTTCGCGACGGTCTCAAGCCGGTCCACCGGCGGATCCTGTACACGATGCACGAGATGGGCCTCACCTCGGCGGCGGGCTACCGCAAGTGCGCCGCGATCGTGGGCGAAGTGATGGGCAAGTACCACCCGCATGGCGACGTGGCGCTGTACGACGCGCTGGTGCGGCTGGCGCAGGACTTCTCGATGCGCTATCCGCTGGTCGACGGGCAGGGCAACTTCGGCTCGGTCGACGGCGATCCACCAGCCGCGATGCGCTACACCGAGGCGCGTATGACGGCCATCGCCGCCGAGGTGCTGGCCGACATCGACAAGCAGACCGTCGACTTCGTCGAGAACTACGACGGCACACGCATGCAGCCCTCCGTGCTGCCGGCCAAGCTGCCCAACCTGCTGGTCAACGGCAGCACGGGCATCGCCGTGGGCATGGCCACCAACATCCCGCCCCACCACCTGGGTGAGATTGCCGACGCGACGATCGCCCTGATCGATGACCCGGAGCTGACCAGCGACGAGCTGGGCAACTACGTCAACGGGCCGGACTTCCCCACCGGCGCGACGATCTTCCGCTACGAAACGCGGCGCAATCCGCTGACCGGTCAGCACGACAAGGTGGACGCCATTCGCGACATGTACGCGCACGGCCGCGGCCGGGTCGTGATGCAGGCGGCAGTGGCCTTCGAGGAGACGCGCAGCGAGCGCATGGCGATCGTCGTGACCGAGCTACCCTTCCAGGTCAACAAGGCCGCCCTGGCGGAGAAGATCGCCGATCTCGTGCAGCAGAAGAAGATTGACGGCATCGCCGATATGCGCGACGAGTCGGATCGGGACGGCATGCGCCTGGTCGTCGAATGCAAGCGCGACGCGGCTCCGCGCAAGGTGCTCAACAACCTCTTCAAGCACACGCCGCTCAAGCTGGCCTTCAACATGAACATGCTCGCCCTCGTCGACGGCCAGCCGCAGACGCTGCCGCTCAAGCAGGTTCTGCAACACCACATCGACTGGCGGCGCGAGGTCGTCCGCCGGCGCACCGAGTTCGACCTGGGCAAGGCGCGCGATCGGGCGCACATCCTCGAGGGCCTCAAGATCGCCCTCGACAACCTCGACGCGGTGATCAAGACGATCCGCGAATCGGCCGACGTGGACACTGCCCGGACCAACCTGATCGAGCGCTTCTCGCTGACCGAGATCCAGGCCAACGCCATCCTCGAGATGCAGCTGCGCCGCCTGGCCGCCCTGGAGCGCAAGAAGATCGAGGACGAGTACCTGGCCACGATCAAGCTCATCGCCGAGCTGGAGGACATCCTGGCCAACCCCTCTCGGGTGCTCCAGATCATCAAGGACGAGCTGTCCGAGCTGTCCGCCAAGTACGCCGGCCCGCGCCGCACGCGCGTGCAGGACGACGCCGACCGCGAGCTGACCGACGAAGACCTGATCGCCGACGAGGACGTGGTCGTCACCGTCTCCGGCCGGGGCTATATCAAGCGCCAGCCGCTGGCCACCTACCGCCGACAGGCGCGCGGCGGCAAGGGCATCATCGGCGCACGGACCGTTGAGGAGGATGCGGTCAAGCACCTGCTCGTGGCCAACACCCACGACTGGGCGCTCTTCTTCACGAACCGCGGGCGCGTCTTCAGCTCCAAGGTCCACGCCGTCCCCGACGCCACGCGCCAGGCCAAGGGCATCCCGATCATCAACCTAGAGGGCGTGCAGGTCGAGTCGGGCGAGAAGGTCCTCGCCGTGGTCACCATTCGCAACTTCGAGAAGGGCCACAACCTGGTCATGGCCACCCGCCAGGGGATCATCAAGAAGACGCCCATCGAGCAGTTCGAGCGTGTCCGTTCGACGGGCATCCGGGCGATCAGCGTGGCTGAGAACGACGAGCTGGCCTGGGTGGTCGTCTCCTCGGGCAGCGACGACGTGGTCCTGGCCACTTCCATGGGACGCATCGCGCGTTTCAGCGAGAAGGAAGTCCGGCCCATGGGCCGCGACGCGGCCGGCGTGATCGGCATCCGCCTCGCGCGCGACGGGGACCAGGTGATGGGCATGGGCGTGGTCCAGCCCGGGGCGGACATCCTGGTCCTGACCGAGACCGGTTACGGCAAGCGCGTGGCCCTCACGGACTTCCGGCGCAAGCACCGCGGCGGGCAGGGCGTGACACTGATACCCATCGAGGGCCGCAAGACGGGCCGGGTGGCGGCAGTCGAGCTGGTCGACGAGAGCGACGAGGAGCTGCTGCTGATCAGCGCCGGCGGCCAGGTCGTGCGCACGGATGTCAAGAGCGTCAATCGCTACGGCGCCCATGCCCGCGGCGTCATCGTCATGCGCCTGAACGAGGGCGACGAGGTGGCCGGCATCGCGGTCTTCCGGGCGGGGTTGGCGGAGCAGGACGAGATGGGTGACAATGGCGACCCCGCCGGGGACGGGGGACAGGCGGAAATCGCGGAACAAACCTGAGCGGGAGCCAGCCGTGAACGCCTTTGGCGGCCGTTCGACCAGCGCGATCAGCGAACACTTCGATCTCTACACGGGCAACGCCAACCCTGAGCTGGCGCGCAAGATCGGTGCCTACCTGGGTCGCGAGCTGGGCCGGGCGGAAGTGTTCGAGTTCGCCAACGAGAACATCTTCGTGCGCATCGAGGACAACGCCCGCGATCGCGACGTGTTCATCATCCAGCCCACCTGCTCGCCCGTGCAGAAGTCGATCATGGAGCTGCTGATCATGATCGATGCCTTCAAGCGGGCCAGCGCCGGACGGATCACGGCCGTCGTGCCGTACTACGCCTACGGCCGCTCGGATAAGAAGGACCAGCCGCGGGTGCCTATCACAGCCCGGCTGATCGCCGACATGATCAGCGTCGCCGGCGCCGACCGGATGCTGACCATGGACCTGCACCAGGGCCAGATCCAGGGCTTCTTCAACATCCCCGTCGACGAGCTGACCGCCGTCCACCTGCTCTCGAGTCACTTCAAGCAGCAGCAGCTGGCCGACCCGGTGGTGGTCACGGACCTGGGCTTCGCCAAGCGCGCGCGCACCTTCGCCGAGCTGCTCGACGCGCCGCTGGCGGTCATCGAGAAGCGCCGGCCGGGCAACTTGGGCACGGCCGAGTTGCTCAACGTCATCGGCGAGGTGAAGGGCAAGCGGGCGATCATCGTCGACGACGAGATCGACACTGGCAGCACGCTGGAGGAGGTCGTCCGGGCCCTGATCCGGGAGGGCGCGACCGACATCCGAGCCTGCGCCACGCACGGCATCCTGTCCGACCCGGCCACGGACCGCATCCGGCGCATGGACGTGACGGAGGTGGTCATCACGGATACGGTGCCCCTGCCGCCCGCCAAGCGGCTGCCCAAGATCAAGCAGTTGTCCGTGGCGCCGCTCATCGGAGAGGCCATCCGGCGCATCCACCGGGGGGAGTCGGTGGGCGCGCTGTTCTCGAGCGACCTGCAGCTCGTGCAGGAGATGCTGTTGTGGGGCGAGGAGGGCGACGACAGCAGCCAATCGCGAGGCGCGGCAACATTGAGCGCACGCTCATGAGCATGACCCCCTACCGGCCCGGACCGACCGGGCTGGAGCCCGTCCCTGCCGAGCTGCGCACCTGGCGCAGCCGCCTGCGCTCGCGCCGCTGGAAGCCGGCACCGCTCAGCAACCCCGAGGCGGAGCCCACCAGCTCGCGCATGGCCGTGCTGTTCTGGCTGGTCCTGGGCGTGCTGACCTTCGTCACGCTGGTCGTGGGCTACGGCACCGGTTTCTGGGGGCCCATCGCCTAGACTCGGTCGGGCCGCGAAGCGCTCGTGCCAGCGGGCCTGGCCACGCCGGGAACCGTCCCGCGGAACGGCCGCTCAGGAGCCGAGGCCTATACTTCCTCTTCCATGCTGAATCTCATAACGCGCTTCGTCGACAGCAACGAGCGCAACGTGCGCAAGCTGCAGCCGGTGGTCGACGAGATCAACGCTCTGGAACCGGAATTCGAGGCGCTCTCCGACGAGGAGATCCGCCAGCGCATGATCGCCCTGCGGGCGGAGATCCTGGAGGATGCCAAGCTCTCCGAGCCATCGGAGGAGGAGCTCGAGCACACCAGCTCGGAGCGTCGACGCGAACTGCGCCGGCAACGCGAGAAGGAGGACACCAGGCACCTGCAGGGCGTCCTCGACGATGCCCTGCCCGAGGTCTTTGCCGCGGCCCGCGAGGTCAGCCGGCGCAAGCTTGGCATGCGCCCTTTCGACGTCCAGCTGATGGGCGCGGCCGTGCTGCACCAGGGCAAGATCTCCGAGATGAAGACGGGCGAAGGCAAGACGCTCGTCGCACCGCTCGCCGCCGCGCTGAACGCCATGTCGGGCCGCGGCGTCCACGTCGTGACGGTCAACGACTACCTGGCCAAGCGTGACCCGCAGTGGATGGGCCCCATCTTCCACGGCCTGGGGTTGTCGGTGGGGATCATCCAGCACGACAGCGCATTCATCTTCGATCCCGAGCACCGGGGCACGGACGAGCGCCTCATCCACCTGCGTCCGGTCGGCCGGCAGGAGGCCTACGCGGCGGACGTCACCTACGGAACCAATAACGAGTTCGGCTTCGACTACTTGCGCGACAACATGGTCACCGAGCTGGAGCAGCGCGTCCAGCGCGAGCGCTACTTCGGCATCGTCGACGAGGTCGACAACATCCTCATCGACGAGGCCCGCACGCCGTTGATCATCAGCGGCCAGGCGGCAGAGTCGGAGGACCTCTACTACCAGTTCGCGCGCCTGGTGCCCAAGCTGCGCGCACGGCCGGAAGGAGCCACCGAGGGCGGGGACTACTTCGTCGACCTGAAGGACAAGGCCGTCTCGCCCAGCGAAGAGGGAGTGGACAAGGTCGAGCGGCTGCTCAAGGTCGAGAACCTCTACGACGCGGATCCGCGCCTGGCACGCCACTTCGAGCAGGCGCTCAAGGCCCACGCGCTGTACAAGCGCGACCGCGACTACATCGTCAAGGAAGGCGAAATCGTCATCGTCGACGAGTTCACCGGCCGCCAGATGCCCGGCCGGCGCTGGTCGGAGGGGCTGCACCAGGCCATCGAGGCCAAGGAGGGCCTGCGCGTCCAGCGCGAGTCGGTGACCCTCGCCACAATCACCTTCCAGAACTACTTCCGACTGTACGACAAGCTGGCCGGCATGACCGGCACGGCCATGACCGAGCAGGAGGAGTTCTACAAGATCTACGGGCTGGAGGTGGTCTCCATCCCCACCCATCGTCCGATGATCCGCGAGGACGATCCTGACCTCGTCTACCGAACCGAGCCGGACAAGTTCAACGCCCTCATCGACGAGGTCGACGAGATGATCAAGGCCGGCCGGCCTGTGCTCGTCGGCACGACCAGCGTCGAGAAGAGCGAGATCCTGTCCGAGATGCTCCGCCGGCGGGGTATCAAGCACGAGGTGCTCAACGCCAAGTTCCACGAGAAGGAAGCGCCCATCGTCGCGCAGGCCGGCCGCAGCGCGGCGGTGACCATCGCCACGAACATGGCCGGCCGCGGCACGGACATCGTGCTGGGCGGCAATCCCGCCGGTCTGGCCTCGGCGGAGCTGCACCGCCAGGGCATCAACCCGGCCGAGGCACCGCCGGAGGTCTATGACGCCGCGCTGGCCAAGGCCAAGGCCGAGTGCGCCGAGGACCACGAGCGGGTGGTCGGCGCCGGCGGGCTGCACATCATCGGCACGGAGCGCCACGACGCCCGGCGCATCGACAACCAGCTGCGCGGCCGCTCCGGCCGCCAGGGCGACGCGGGCTCCTCGCGCTTCTACCTCTCGCTCGAAGACACGCTGATGAAGCGTTTCGCCTCGGACCGCGTGGCAGGCCTGATGGAGCGTATGGGCCTGGAGGGCGAGGTCGCCCTCGAATCGCGCCTGGTGTCCAAGACCATCGAGAACGCCCAGACCCGCGTCGAGGGCTACAACTTCGACATCCGCAAGCGCGTCGTCGAGTACGACGACGTAATCAACAAGCAGCGCGAGACGATCTACGCCGAGCGCGACAAGGTCCTACGCAACGAGGACCTGACCGAGACCGTGCGGACCTTCATGGAAGAGGAGCTCGAGGCGGTGCTCGACCAGTACCTGCCCGGCGCAATGGTCGAGGAGTGGGACTACGAGGGCCTCGAGCGGGCAGTTGCCCAACTGGGCATCGAGGGTGACGGTCTCGATGCCGACGGCTTGGCCGAGATCGGTGTGCGCGAAGACATCCTGGAGCACCTGCGCGAGGCGGTCGACGGGACGCTGGAGGGGCGGGCGGAGAATTATGGCGAGGACGTCTGGTCGCAGGTCGAGCGCATCGTCCTGCTGCGCACGATCGACACGCTGTGGGTCGAGCACCTGACCGAGCTCGACGACATGCGCCGGGGCATCGGCCTGCGCGGCTACGGCGGCATCGATCCACTCAACGAGTTCAAGAAGGAAGCCTTCAAGCTGTACGAGGAGCTGCGCGGCTTCATCCGCCACCAGGTCTCGAGCAGCATCTTCCGCGTAACGGTGCAGCAGATGGCGCCGCCGCGCAGCGAGACGGCCGCCGCGCCGCTGCAGGCGACGGCCACCACCAGCGGCGGAGACGGCACCAACGGTGCCTCAGCGGCCACCGGCCCGGCGCGCACGCCGGCAGTGGCAGCCGCCGGTGCGCTGCCCGGCATGGCCGGCGCGGCTCGACGCGGGTCGATCCAGTACCAGCACGGGGAGCAACCGGTGGCCGGCGAGCGCGGTGCCGCTCCTGCCGGCGGGGCAGCGGGCGCGGCCAAGCTGGGCCGCAATGAGCCCTGCTGGTGCGGCAGCGGCAAGAAGTTCAAGCGCTGCCACGGCGCCTGACGGCGGCGCCGGCCCCGAAACGCTCATTTTGAGCGCGATTCGTGCACAAAATGGGCTCCTGACCCCTTGAGCCTGAGCGTGGGGCTGCCTATACTCGGCAGAACCCACCCGGAGGCCGTGCCTCCTCCGGCATGAGTGTCGACTCCGGAGTGCGGGTGGCCCGGGGCTGGAGAGAGGGAGTCTGGCTTGCCGTGAAGTCCCATGCGGCACGGGAGGCGCTGGAGGCCGCCCCCTTCGTCGATCTGATCGCCTGCGAGCGCGAGTGTCGAACTTGCAGCTACGCTGCCTCGTTGGACTGTGACGGGAACTGCGGCGTTTGTCCGCACAACGGATACTGTCCATGTGTCAACCCCGTCGTCGCCCGGAGCAAGACGGCCTTGAAGATCATCGAGCTCCGGCCGATCCTGCTGCAGGACCTCCAAGCGAGGAACTGAATGGAAGTCTCCCAATTGCGAGAGCTGTCCGAGCGGATCCACGCGACCTCGGGGCGGCTTTGACCTAGAAACCAAGCAGGAGCGCCTGGCCTCCCTCGAGGAGCAGTCGGGCGCGCCCGAACTCTGGTCCGACCAGCGCAACGCCCAGACGGTGCTGCGCACGGCTGAAGGACTGCGCGAGGAGCTCGCCCTCTGGCGGCAGCTGCTCCAGCGCGCCGACGACCTCCTCGAACTGGGCCAGCTGGCCGAGCAGTCGGACGATCCAGAGATGCGCGCCGGCCTGGAGGAAGAGCACGCGGCGCTGCTGGCCGAGTACGACAAGGCGCGCACCGCGCTGCTCTTCTCCGGCCCGTACGACGAGCGCAGCGCGATCATCTCGATCAGCGCAGGCGCGGGCGGAACGGAAGCCACGGACTGGGCCGAGATGCTGCTGCGCATGTACCTGCGCTGGGCAGAGCGGCACCGCTACGGAACGGAGATCCTCGACCAGCTGGAGGGTGAGGAGGCCGGCCTGAAGAGCGCCACGGTGGCCATCGAGGGTCGCTACGCCTACGGCCACCTGCGGGCAGAGCGCGGCGTGCACCGACTCGTGCGCATCAGTCCGTTCGATTCACAGAAGCGCCGCCACACCACCTTCGCCCTGGTCGAGGTTCTGCCCGAGGTGGAGGAGGATGTCGAGGTCGGCGAGATCCCCGAGGACGAGCTGAAGATCGACACCTTCCGCGCGCAGGGGGCTGGCGGCCAGCACGTCAATAAGACCGACTCTGCGGTGCGCATCACTCACCTGCCCACGGGCATCGTCGCGCAGAGCCAGAACGAGCGCTCGCAGCACCAGAACCGCGAGGTGGCCATGAAGGTGCTGCGTGCCCGGCTCTTGGAGCGCAGGCTGGAGGAGCGCGAGCGGGAGATGGCGGCTATCAAAGGCGAGCACGTCGAGGCCGGCTGGGGCAACCAGATCCGCTCCTACGTGCTGCATCCCTACCAAATGGTCAAGGACCACCGCACCAACCACGAGACCGGCTCGACGGGCGCGGTGCTCGACGGGGACCTGGACACCTTCATGCTGGCCGAGCTGGAGAGGCTGGCCACGACCGAAGCGCCGGCGCCGGCCTGAGCCACCAGGCGGTGGAATCGCGGCCTGTCACGGCAGACGACCTGCCGGCCTGCGTCGACACCTTCTACGCCGCGGAGGACGAGCTCTACCGGCGCATGAACCAGCCTCTGCTGCCGCGCAACCCGGAAGCGCTGACCCGGCTCTTCGGGCACATCCTCGAGACAGATCCGGAGCGCTGCCGGCTCGTGTCGGACAGCCGGGGCGTACGGGGCTTCGGCATGGCCGTGGGACGGGACGAGCTGGCCTTCCTATCCTTCCTTTTCGTTCGGCCGGACGTCCAGGGCCAGGGCCTGGGTCGCCTGCTGTTCGAGCAGTGTCTGCTCGCCCAGGACCGGCGCGCGACCTGCATCGAGGCCATCCAGAGCGTGTCGGCCTCGCTTTACGCCAGCCGCGGCCTCGTGCCGCGCGTGCCCATCTACACGCTCGTCGGCGAGCCTGGCCGGGACCTGCCGCGCCTGCCGGGCGGCGTCGTGCTGGAGCCTTTCGCCGAGCTGGCGGCGCGCGATCACAGCAGGCTGGCCGCGGAGGTGGATGCACTGGACCGCAGCGTGCTCGGCTTCCGGCGGCCGCAGGATCACCGCGCCTGGAACACTTGGGGGCGTCAGGGCTTCCTGCTGCGCGATGACAAGTCCGGGGCGGCGGCAGGTTATGGCTACGCCCACAACTCCGGCCGCGTTGGACCCGTCGTCACCGCGGACGAGACCCTGCTGCTGCCTCTGCTGGGAGAGTTGTTGCGCCAGGTCGCGGCAATCGGCGCGTGGCAGGTCCTGGTGCCAGGACCGGCCCAACAGACGTTCGTGGCGCTGCTGTCAGGCGGGCTGCGGCTGGAGGGGCCGCCGGCGATCTACTGTGCGACCGACCCCAGCATCGATCACGCGCGTTATCTGCCCGCGTCGTTCGCGCTGCCCTGAGCTTGAGACAAGTTTCGGCAACGATCGAACCATCCGAGTCCTCGACAGCGTAGATTCGGGCGGCCAGCCTAGACTGGTCGAACACCCGCCACTCCCCCGAGGACCCCATTTCCGTCATGTCGCAGCCTGATCAACCCGTCACCCGTCCGGTCGAGTTCGAGTTGCACGATTACGGCCAGTGGCAGAGCGTGGCACCGCCTGCGCCGCGACCCAGCCGCTGGCCCGTCTACCTGGCCGCCGTGCTGATCCTCGTGCTGGGCGGCGGAGGGTTGTTCGTTTCCGGCTTCACGCTCGGCCGCCTGGACAGCGCCACGCCGGGCACGAGCGAGTCGCGCCAGGAGCTGTTCCGGCCCTTCTGGGAGGCGTACAACGACATCACCCTCAACTACGTCGGCGAGCTGGACCAGCGCCAGCTCGTCGAGGGTGCCATCCAGGGCGTCTTCGAGGCGCTGGACGACCCGTTCTCCAGCTACATGACCGAGGAGCAGTATCGCCAGAGCCTGACCGGCCTGTCCGGTGAGTTCGAAGGCATCGGCGCGAACCTGACCGTGATCGGGCCCGAGGAGGAAACCTGCGGCGACGGCATCACGCTCACCTGCCGGCTGACGGTCGTGCGCGTCATACGCAACTCGCCGGCCATGCGCGCCGGCCTGCTGGCCGACGACGTCATCACCGCCGTCGACGGCGAGCCGACCCTCGAGTCGGACATCACCGCCGTCGTCTCGCGCATCCGCGGGCCAAAGGGCAGCAGCGTCACGCTGAGCCTCGAGCGGCAGGGAGAGCCCCTGGAGCTGTCCATCGTGCGCGACGTGATCCAGTCCGAGGACGTGCTGTCCGAGGTCCTGGCCGACGGCCGGGTGGGCTACATCAAGGTGCTCGGCTTCCGCTCCGGCACGGCGGTGGACCTGCGCGAGCAGTTGCGCGCCCTGGTCGAGGACGAGGACGTCGAGGCACTCATCCTCGACCTGCGCGACGACCCGGGCGGCTACGTCGATGCTGCAAGGCGCATCGCCAGTGAGTTCGTGGCCACCTCGCCGCTCTACTGGGAGCAGAGCGCCACCGGCGAGCCGGTGCCCCAGGGACCGGAGCCGGGCGGCGTGGCCACCGACACGTCGATCGAGATGGTCGTGCTGGTCAACGGTGGCACGGCCAGCGCCAGCGAGATCGTGGCCGGCGCGCTGCAGGGCAACGACCGGGCGTTGCTGGTCGGCGAGACGACCTACGGCAAGGGCACCATCCAGGAGTGGAAGGAGCTGGCCGGCGCGGGCGGCTACCGCCTGTCGGTGCGCAAGTGGCTGACGCCCGACCAGACTTGGATCCATGGCGTTGGCCTGACGCCCGACGTCGTCGTCGCCCCGCCCGCCGAGCAGCCACCGGGCGAGGATGTCGTGCGCGACCGGGCCGTCGAGCTCCTGCTGGGGGAGGCGGGCGCGTTCGTGCTACCCCTCGCCGCCTGACGTCTGGCGTGCGTCTTGCGCCGACGGCCAACCTCGGTTATCGTCCTCTCGAACGAAAGGAGGTGGTGTGCAGTGATAGATCATTCTTGCTGCACCGCCTCTCGGGAGACGCTCGCCTGAGCTGACACCGGGAAGTGGTGAACGCAGCCACGAAACGCCGGCCCGCCCTGGGCCGGCGTTCGTGTGTCTCCCACGCCTCCCCGAAACGGAGCGAACCCGATGGCCCAGACCATGGCGGTCAACCGCAAGGCTCGTCACAATTACACGATCAGCGACACCTTCGAGGCCGGCCTGGTCCTGACGGGCACGGAGATCAAGAGCATTCGCGCCGGCAAGGCGAACCTGTCCGACGCCTACGCGCGGGTGGAGAAGGGCGAGGCCTGGTTGATCGGTGCCCACATCGCGCCGTACGACGCCGGCAACCGCTACAACCACGAGCCGCGTCGCGACCGCAAGCTGCTGCTCCACCGCACGCAGATCGACGAGCTGATGGGGCGCGCCGCGGCCAAGGGCCTGACCATCGTGCCGCTGCGCCTGTACATCAACGACCGGGGGCGGGCCAAGGTCGAGCTGGGCCTGGCCCGCGGCAAGCAGCTGCACGATCGCCGGCGCGACATCGCCGACCGCGACTCGCGTCGCGAGATGGAACGTGCCCTGGCCGACGTGCAGCGCGGCCGCACCCGCTGACCGGCAGCGGCCACCGGACCGCGGCTCGGCCGACACCGAACCGTCCCTCGACAGGCAGCCGTGGTTGTGGCATGGTCTACGCCTCATGCACGACGCGCGGAAGCACTATTGCTCCTGTAGCGAGCGAGGCTCGGCCGGGAGGCCACCTCGCTCAGCGCGCTGCATGGTGCGCCGCTAGCGCCCTCCCCGCCGACCTCGCGCAAGTCCCGCCCTTCTCACGGCCTGCCCTTCGCTGCCGGCCGCTTCCCAGTACTGTCCGAGGTCGAACGATGTCCAATAAACCTGCTTCCGGCCGCCTGATCGATCCGCGCGGGCACCGCTTCGGTGCCGCGCTGTCGGTGGTCGTCCTCGCCGTCGCCTTCCTGACGTCCCAGCCGCTCGTCGTGGCGCTCATCGCGGTCGCGCTGGGCGTCAGCGCCGCTTTCGGGACCCGCTACTCCGCGCTGGGCCGACCCTGGCCGCTGGTCCGCCGCGTGCTGCGCCTGGCCTCGCCCCGCGAGCTCGAGTCCGAGTACCCGCCGCGCTTCGCCCAGGCGCTGGGCAGCGTCGGGCTGAGCATCGCCCTGCTTGCCTTTCTCGCCGGCCTGCCGCTGCTGGGCTGGCTGCTCACGGGCGCCGTCGCCGGCCTGCAGGCCGTGCTGGCGCTGACCGGCTACTGCCTGGGTTGCCGGCTGTACTTCCTGCGCTGGTGGCTGCCGGCCGCCTTCGGTCGACTGGTGGGTGCCCAGCGCGGCTGACGAACTTTGGCCCTTCCGGACGAAGCTCTTCCCGAACAGGCGTTCTGATGGTAGGATTGTCGCCTGGGGATGAGTGGTTTCGACAGGGCCGGATCCCCGGAGAACGCGAGCCGAGGTGCCGTCAGGCCTCGTAAAACAGGCGGCAAAACGAAGTAACTGGCAACCGCCAGCCTGCTCTCGCCCTCGCCGCCTAAGGCGGTAAGGTGAGCGTGGAAGCAGCCTCATCCCCGCGGGCTGTGGAAGCGTCATTCAGCGGGGATGCGCGATCGGTCAGGCCACGTAGCCGGTCGTAAAGCCCGCAAGGGGACGTGGATGGATCGATCGGGACGCTGCCGATGGCGGCCCGGTAGATTGACGATAAAGCATCGGACACGCTCGTAGCTGGTCTCCGGCTGATGGTTCTGGACGGGGAGTTCGACCCTCCCCCATCTCCACCAGATCCCTTCTCAACCTGTGCGCTTGTCTTCGCCCGGAATGCCGCGCGCGCTCAGGGCAGCCGCCAGACCCTCCATGTCGGCCACGGTCACGTACAGTGCCGGCGTTCGAAGGAAAGCCGCCCAGCGCACAGGCTCGTGAAAGTCGAGCCGCACTCCCCCCTTGTGGTTGCCACCAAAGGTCAGGTCGCCCGCCAGCAGGCCGCGCCGCACGCCGATGGCCGTGAGCCACAGCCAGGGACCCTCGATGCTCCATGACTTCACGTTGGCCAGCGGAATGCGCAGGCTGAACCAGCCGAAGCGAGCATCCAGTGCGTCGTTCAGCTCGACATAGGCGTTTTCCTCCTTCACGCCGAAGAGCAGGCGCAGGAGCGGCCGAGAGCGCGGCCCCAGCCGTATCGGGAAGCGCTGGGCCGGCGGCGCTCCGGCACCCGGCGCGCCATTCAGCGCGGGGTGGTCGCGGATGTGCCTGTAGACGTCGGCGTGGGAGAGGTACGTCGCGCCGTGGGCATCGGGGAAGCCCACACCCAGGTCGACCTCGCGATCGGTGATGTCCGGCTGGTTCGGCCAGACGCCCCCGGCAACGAAGCCGAGCAGGTCACGCCGGTCGTAGACGTTCAGCCAGGGCGCAAAGAGCGAGCGCGAGCCGGTCCCGTCGAGCGGTTCGAGGGCGCCGATCAAGGACAGCAGGGGCGCCTGCGAGCCGACCGTCACCAGCAGGTCCGGCTTGGGGGCGGCCGGCTCGGCGAGCAGGCCGACCAGGATGATCCCGCCCAGGCTGTTGCCCAGCGCGAGCACCGGACCGCCCCGCGAGCGTGCCTCGGCCAGGGTTCGTGCCACGACTCCGCGCATGCGCGCCCCGTCGCGTTGATAGAGCAGCACGTCGGCCGGTCCGAGCGCGGCGTCGCGCATCAGGCGGGCGCGGTGCGGCAGCAGCACGTCCGTCGCCCAGCGCTTCAGCCCCGCACCGACGTCGATGCCCAGGTACCCGGCGAGCAGCGTCGCCGCCGCCGCCCCCATCACGGCCTCGGCGATGCGCAACTGGACCGCCTGGAGCACGTCCAGTGGCTGCGCGGCCTGCGCCGCCACGGACGCCGCCACGGCGCGACCTGCGGCTGCCACGAGCTCGCTCTCCCCCACAGGCCCGGCATGGGCGGCGGTATACGCAGGGGACGCCTCGACCGTGGCTGACGCCAGCCGGCAGGCCTGCGCAAGGGAGGCAGTCCCGCCGCTGGCCAGGGTGATCAGCTCACCCGGCGAGCCGATGTCCGTGCGACAGATCTCCAGCAGCTGGTCGGCCTCCCTGCGCTGCGCGTCGCGCGAACCGGCCGGCGTGCCGCGCCCCATCTGCTCGAGCTCGGCCAGCGGGCCTTCGTGCAGCAGGACGCGCAACATGCCATCGTCTCGGGGCATGGGCGACGGCTCTTCCAGCGGGGTGCCGGTCGACCGAGCACCCAGCAGCGGCAGCACCTGTTCGATGTGTTCCAGGCTGGCGCCAGCTTCCTCGCCCCAGCGGGCAGGCAGCACGTCTAATGGCAGACCGGCGAGGCTCAGGGCGCGCTCGATCCGCGCCACGTGATCGTCGACCTCCACCCTGCGGTCACGCGCGCCATGAACGTAGACGAGGGTGCCGCGACGATCCACGCGCCGAAGCCTAACCCATGCAACGGCCCTGATGCGGC